>DATMJO010000048.1:0-25090 GCA_035553855.1 Thermoleophilaceae bacterium
GCCTTCTCGGCGAGCCGCAGCAGCACGATCGAGTCCTTGCCCCCCGAGAACAGCAGCACCGGCCGCTCGAGCTCCGCGGCCACCTCGCGCATGATGTGGATCGCCTCCGCCTCGAGCGCCCGCAGATGCGTGAGCTCGTAGTCGCCGGTCATGCGCGCTCTGTCGCGGGGACGGGCGGCTTCGCGGGCCGCACGGGCTCGGAGGGCGCCTCGGGCAGCCGCGGCGGCCGGCCGCGCTCGATCAGCCAGGCGAGCACTCCCACGCCGAGCGGGACAGAGATGATCAGGCCGGGCGGGATGGCGATCCCGGCCTTCGAGGCCACGCCGAGCGCCGAGCCGAGCAGGACGCAGCCGAGCGCGATCCGCAGCCCGTGGGCCGGGACCTTCGTGACGAGGCCCGAGCCGAACCAGACGCCGGGCACCGAGCCGAGCAGGATGTTCGCCATCAGCGCGAAGTCGACGTTGCCAGACAGGAAGTGCGCGAAGCCCGCGACCCAGAGCAGCACGGCGGCGTGGAAGACGTCGGTCCCGACGACCCGGTGCGGGGTGAGCTTGAAGACGACGATCAGCGCGAGTCCGACCAGCGCGCCCGAGCCGACGCTCGTGAAGCCGAGGATGAAGCCGAGCACCAGGCCGATCGCGACCGCGGCCACCTTGATGCCGCGGGACATCTCGACCGAGTGGCGCTCCTTGGCCACCAGCTTCGGCATGAACAGGGCGCGGGCGAGGATCGCGAGCGCAACCACGACCAGGGCGCCCGCGACGGCGAGCAGCAGCGTCTCGGTGTCGAGCGCGAGGCGCTCGAGCGCCCACACGCCCGCGATCGAGCCGGGGATGCTGCCAAGCGCGAGCCAGCCCGACACGCCGAAGTCGACGGTGCCCTTGCGCCAGTGGCGCCAGCCGCCGACGGTCTTCGTGACCGCGCCATAGGCGAGGTCGGTGCCGATCGCGACGGTGGGCTTGATCCCGGCCACGATCACGAGCAGCGGCGTCATCAGCGAGCCGCCGCCGATGCCCGTGAGGCCGATGAGCACTCCGACCCCCAGGCCGAAGGCGATGATCATCGGGTCAAACATGGAGGCCGCACTCGGTCTTGTCGGAGCCGGCCCAGCGTCCCTCGCGGCCGTCGCCCGGCAGCGTGCAGGGCGCGCAGCCGATCGAGGAGTACCCCTTGTCGTGCAGGAGGTTGTAGGGAAGGCCGCGCTCGTGGATCCGGCGCCAGAGGTCCCTCTCGGTCCAGTCGGCGAGCGGGTTGTACTTCCAGATCCCGCGCCTCTCGTCGCGCTCGATGAACTGCGCGCCGGCCCGCGTCGGGCCCTGCTCGCGGCGGATGCCGGTCACCCAGGCGTCCACGTCCGAGAGCGCCCGCTCCAGCGCCGCGACCTTGTGCTCGCCGCAGCAGTTGCCGGGGCCGGTCCACGGCCCGGTGGCATCCTCGATCTCGACCTTCACGCCCCAGCGCTCCTCGTACGCGCGCCAGGTGGCGAGCGTCTCCGGGAAGAGCACGCCGGTGTCGATGGTGACGACCCGCGCCGCCGGGTCGATCGCGAGCAGCGCGTCGAGCAGGACCGACTCCTCCTTCTGGAAGGAGCAGAGCGTGACCAGACGGTCCCCGTGCTCGGCGACCGCCCGCTCGAGGGTCTCCTCTAGACCGCGCACTCGCCCTCCCCGCGGATCACCTGGAACGGCTCGTTGCGGTTCCAGTCCACGAAGTGGCCCATGTTCTCGAGGCTGAACTCGACTGGCATCGCGATCTCGCGGACGAGGTCCTCGAGCTCGAGGGCTCCGACGCGCTCGGCGAAGTCGTTGAACTCCTCGCCGTCGTTGCGGTTCTCCTCGTAGTGGCGGATCCAGCGCTCGACCGCGTCGGGGACGCGCTTGGCGGGGAGCCGCACCTTGAGGCGCGTGCCGAACTGCACCTCGCCGCCCTCGTAGCGGCCGCCGATGTGGGCGACGTAGGCCGGGATGGTCTTGTCGCCCACCTTGATCGAGGCTCCGTAGAAGCCGATGTTCGCGATGTGATGCTGCGAGCAGCCGTTGGGGCAGCCGCTCATCTTGATGTGGATCTTCCGCGTGAGCGGGTCGGTGATCCCCATCGACTCCACGCGCTCGCGGACCGCGGCGTTCAGCCCCATGGAGCTCGTGATGCCGAGCTTGCAGGAGTCCGTGCCGGGGCATGAGACCACGTCGTTGATCTGGTCCGCGCCGGCCTCGCCGAGCCCGAGCTCGCGAAGGCGCTGCCAGACGTCGTACACCGACTCGTCCCGGACCCAGCGCAGCAGGAAGTTCTGGTGCACGGTGGTGCGGGCGTAGCCGCCGGTGAAGTCGCGCATGATCTGGCCGAGGCCGCGGAACTGCTCGGGCGTGAGGTCGCCGCGGATGACCTGCACCTGGACGGTCGAGAAGCCCTCCTGGCGCTGGGGCTTGACGTTCGCCTCGCGGAAGCGCTCGAACTCCGAGACGTCGCCGTTGGGCGAGCCGTAGGTCGCGGGCGCCGGGGGGGCGTGCTCGGCCTCGTCGTGCAGGAAGAGCTTCGCCTGGGGGTCGAAGTCCCGCTCCGCCACCCAGTCGCCCTTCAGCTCCTCCTCGACCTGGCGGCGCAGCTCGTCGATACCGAACTTGTCGACGAAGACCTTGATGCGGGCGCGCGCGCGGTTCACGCGCAGCCAGTCCTGGCGGTCGAAGATCCGCAGCGCGGCCTCGGTGACCTTCAGGTACTCGCCGTCGTCGGCGCCCACGAACTCGTAGAGCGTGGGGGCGACGCGGGCCATGATCGAGGTGCCGCCGCCGATGCGGATCTCGAAGCCGCGCCTGCCGTCCTTGATGCGCGGGATGAACCCCACGTCGTGGATGCCCGTGATCGCGACGTCGGCATCGGTCGCAGTGAACGCCGTCTTGATCTTGCGCGGCATGAGCTGCGTGGTGGGGTGGCGCACGAAATAGCGCACGTACGCGCCGGCGTAGGGGGTGGGATCGAACAGCTCGCCCTCGGTCACGCCCGCCCACGGGTCGCCCGTGACGTTGCGGACGGTGTTGCCACAGCCCTCGCGGCTCGACAGGCCGGCCTCGCCCATCAGGCGTATCGCCTGCGCGGCGTCTGGCAGCGGGACGTGGTGGTACTGGATGTTCTGGCGCGTGGTGATGTGCCCCTTGCGGAAGGGCGTCCAGCGCTCGGCCACCTCGGCGAAGCAGTCCATCTGATCGGGGGTGACGCCTCCGAAGGGGAGTTTCACGCGGATCATCTGGCGGTCGGCCTGGCGCTGGCCGTAGACGCCCTGCTTCAGGCGGAAGCCGATGAACTCGGTCTCCTCGATCTCACCGCCGAGGAAGCGCCCGGCCTCGGTGTCGAAGTCGTCGAACTCGCGCTCGAGGATCGGGATGACGCTCCCGGGGACGTTCTCGTAGACCTCGGGGCTCTCCAGCGACCCCCTGCCCTTGACCGTTACTGGCTCCATCGCGGTTTGCGTCTCCTGTCGGGAACGGCGAAGGGAGCGAATGTAGCAAAACCCGTCTGTGTTTAGGGCCTTTTCGCCCTGCGCGCGGCGACAGGGTCCCTTGCGGGCGGAGGTTTCGCCGTCAGGCCGGGCTCAGTGGGGCGCGATCTCGCCGTCGACCGGCAGGCCTGCCTCGTCCCAGGCGACGATCCCGCCGTCGAGGTGGTGGGCGTCGTAGCCGGCCCCGGCGAACGCCTCCAGCGCCACCGCCGAGCGGCCGCCGACGCGGCAGTAGAAGACCACCGGCTTGTCCTTCTCGAGCTCGGCCGCCCGGGCCGGGAGCTCGGCGAACTCGATATGTGTCGCGCCCTCGATCCGGCCGGCATCCCACTCGTAGGGCTCGCGGACGTCGACGAGCTGCACCTCGCCCAGGCGCTCCCTCAGCTCCTCGGGCTTCATGCCCAGCGGCCCCACGGCTCGCCGTCCCCCCATGGGTTCGCGTTCGAGGGGTCGAGCTTCGCGTTCTCGTAGAGGGAGGCGCGCTGCCACGGGTTGGCGCGGGTCGCGCCCGAGACCGGCGGCGGGGCCGTGTCGCGCAGGAACTGCTCGATCGCGGCGGAGATAGCCGCGGCCTCCTCGGGGCCGGCGGTGGACTGGCGGACCTCGATTCGGGGGCGGGAGGGCCGGTTCTTTCCGTTGCGCGCCATCGCCGGGAGGGTATCGTCGCCCGCCAAGTGCCCGAGATCCCCGTCTACGACCACGACACCGTGCTGCGGGCGGTCCCCCCGCTCGAGGCGATCGAGCGCGTGCGCGACGGGTTCGTCCGCTACGCGCACGGCGAGTGGGCGATGCCGCCGAAGGTGTACCTCGAGGCGGCCGAGGGCGACTTCCGCGCGATGCCGGCGCAGGGCGGCGGCATCGCGATCCTGAAATGGGTCACCTCGTTCCCGGGCAACCCCGCCGCGGGCCTGCCGGTCGTGATGGGGATGATCGCGGTCTCGGACGCCTCGGACGGGCGTCCGCTGGCGCTCGTGGACGTGCGAGCGGTCACGGCGCTGCGCACGGGCGCGGTCGCCGCGATCGCCGCCCAGGAGCTCGCCCGCGGCGACTCGGCGAGCGCCGGCATCGTCGGCTGCGGCCTGCACGGCTCGTGGGCGGCCCGCTGCCTCGAGGCGGCCGAGTACGGGCCCGGCGTCTGCTTCGACCCGGACCCCGAGGCGGCGGGCGCGCTCGCGGGCGAGCTCGGCTGGGAGGCGGGCGCGCGCGAGGACGCGCTCGCGTGCGACGTCGTCACCTTCGTCACCCCCGGGAACGAGCCCGTGCTGCTCGCGACCGACCTGCGGCCGGGCGTGCACCTCAACATGCTGGGCGCAGACGGGCCCGGGAAGGCCGAGGCTGAGGTGGACGCGGTGGTCGAGTGCCGCCTGTTCTGCGACGAGTGGCGCCAGGCATCGCACGGCGGCGAGCTGACCGGCGCGGTCGAGGCGGGGCGCGTGAGCCGCGACGAGGTCACCGACCTGGGCGCGGTCCTGACCGGCGCGGCGCCGGGCAGGAGCGACGACGCCGAGATCACGCTCTTCGACTCGACCGGCCTGGCGATCCAGGACCTGGCGATCTGCCACGCGCTGCTCGAGTCGGACGCGCCGGCGACCGTGCGCCTGTAACCCTCGACCTCCCTCAAGGGGGTCTGACCCCGCGCGGCCCTCGCCAACCCTCGACCTCCCTCAAGGGGGTCTGACCCCGCGGTGCGGGTTTTCAAGGCGACGCGGCCCTTTCTGATGGCCTCGCCAACCCTCGACCTCCCTCAAGGGGGTCTGACCCCTCTGTGGCCTCGCCAACCCTCGACCTCCCTCAAGGGGGTCTGACCCCGTTTAGGGTTCAACCCTCGACCTCCCTCAAGGGGGTCTGACCCCGTTTAGGGTTCAGTCCACGTACGGGTCGGCTCCGCGGCCCGACCACCACGCCCGGTTCATCGTCAGGCGGAGCTTCAGCCAGCCGGGCAGGCGCCGGTGGCGCGCTCCGATCTGGAGCCCGGCCAGCTTCGCGAACTCGTAGGCCGCCGCGTAGGGGAGCCAGTGCGCGTAGCCGTTGCGGACGAGCCAGGACGCCTCGCCGCGGGCGTAGCGCAGCGCGGCGCGGCGCAGCGCGGCTGAAGCCGGCCGTTCGCCCGCCAGGTACGCCCGCTCGGCGGACACGCCGGAGTCGAAGAAGCGCCTGAAGGCCGCGCCGATCGTGTAGCGGTGCGAGTGGCGCACCGCGGCCGCCGGCTCGTAGGCGATGACGTGCCCCGCGAGCAGGACCCGCCGCGCCCAGTCCTGGTCCTCGCTCATCACGATGTCCTCGGCGAAGCCACCGGCCTCCTCCCACAGCGAGCGCCTGATCGCCGACGAGACGTTCGAGAACATCGTCGTCTCGAGCGTCAGGTCCTCCGGCCCCGCAGCCCGCTGGCGGCGCGGGCTCGAGCCGTACAGGAACTCCAGGAAGTAGCGCTCCGGCGGCTTCGCCCGCTCGTCCGGAAGCTGGCGCGCGTAGACGCCCGCAACCTCCGGCTCGGCCGCGAGAGGGGCGACCAGGGCGGCCAGCCAGCCCTCGCCCTCGGGGATCGCGTCCTGCGAGAGAAAGACGAGCGTCTCGCCGCGCGCGAGGCCGACCGCCATGTTGCGGGTGGCGCCGTGGTCGAACTCCTCCGGGAGGATGCGCTCGACGCGCGCGCCCATGCTCTCGCACAGCTCCGCGCTACCGTCGCGGGACCCGGAGTCGACCGCGACGACCTCGACCTCCTCGCCCATGCGCTGCCGGGCGACCGCCTCGAGCGCGCGCCGGAGCGGGTCGCCACCGTCCTTCGTGGGGATGATGATCGAGATCAAGGGCGCGGCAACGCTATGGCACAACGGAACAGACCGGTGGTCCCCGACGTGGCGGCGAGCCTCGCGCTCGGCCTCCTCGCGTGGCTCTACCTCGGTCCCGCCGCCCCCGACTACGACGCCATGTTCGCGCTCGTCTGGGGCGACGACGTCGCGCGCGGACGCTCGCCGCAGCTCGACCTGCCGTTCGTGCCCGCGGCCAGGCCGCTCACGGTCCTGCTCGGCGCGGCACTCAGCCCGCTCGGGGACAGCGCGGCAGAGGCCCTGCGGCTGCTCGTGTTCCTCTCGCTCGGCGCCGCATGTGTGGGCCTCTTCCGGCTCGGCGAGGAGCTGTTCGGGTCGCTCGCCGGCGCGCTCGCCGCGGCGATCCTGTTCACCCGAAGCGAGGCGCTCGCGCTCGCGAGCCAGGGCTTCGTCGACGTCCCGGCGACGGCGCTCGTCGTCTGGGCCGCCGTGCTGGAGGCGCGCCGCCCGGCGCGCGGCCTCCCCGTGCTCACCCTGCTCGCAGCCGCCGCCCTGCTCCGCCCGGAGGCGTTCCTGCTCTGCGGCGCCTATGTCCTTTGGCTTGCGCGCGCACGCGGCGCGGGAGCCCTCGTGCGTCACGGCGCCTTCGCGGCGCTCGTCCCGCTCTCCTACCTGGGCGGCCTGGCCCTGATCGCCGGCGAGGCGGTGCAGGACGACAGCTCGACGCTCGCAGCCGTCGGCAGCGACTCGGGCCTCGCCGAGGCTGCCGAGCGGATGGCGCGCGGGGAGTGGGGCCTCTTCGGCCCGCCGCTCGTGGTGGCGGCGCTGGCGGGCGGCGTGATCTGGCTCCGGCGGGAACGGCGGGAGGCGGCTCTGCCGCTCGCCGTGGCCGCGCTCGGCGTGCTCGCGTTCCTGATCCTGGGCATCGCGGGCGAGCCGACCGAGCCGCGCTACCTGCTGCCGACCGTCTCGGTCATGGCCTGCCTCGCCGCGGGAGCGGCGTTCGCGCACGCGTTCGGCCGCCGCCTGGGCGCGGTCGCCCTGGCCACGGCGGTGCTCCTGGCCGGCGCCGCGACCGTCCGCGAGGCCACGCGTCTCGCCGACCTCCGCGGCCACGTGCGTCTCGCCGACTCGCTTCAGGACGATCTGCGGGCGCTGGTGCGATCGCCCCCCGCGCGCGAAGCGCTCGAGGCGGGTCCGGGCCTCCGGCTCCCGACATCGCGACCCGCCCCGTATCTCGCCCTCTGGACGGGCCGGCGGACCTCCGCCTTCCTCGGCGACGGGCCCTCGGAGCCGGACGCCAACCTGCTCCACCCGCGCACGGCGGACGCCGCGCGATCGCTCGTCAGCGGCCTGCCCGACTCCGACGCAGGGGGGCCTCCGCCTCCCGCGCCGCCGGAGGGCGCGCACGTGGTCGCGGCGAACGAGAGCTGGCTGATCTTCAGGATGGAGACCGATGCTCCGTGAACGCCTGATCCCGCTGGCCCGAGCCCACCCGGCGCTCGCCCTGCTCGTCGCGGTGGGCGCGGTGGTGCGCCTGGCGGTGGCGATCGCCTACGAGCCCGCGCTCTTCTTCAGCGACTCCTGGGCCTACGCCGAGCTCGCCGCCGACCGGGGCTTCGCGTTCGACCGCCCGAGCGGCTACCCGTTCGCGATCGCGATCCTGTGGTTGCCCGGGCGCAGCCTGCTCCTGCTGACGACCGTGCAGCACCTCGCGGGCCTCGCGACCGGGATCCTCGCCTACGCCCTGCTTCATCGCCTCGGCGCGCCGCGCTGGGCCGCGGCCGCTGCCGCGTCGCTCGTGCTGCTCGACGCCTACGCGATCGCGCTCGAGCAGCACGTGATGGCCGAGTCGCTCTTCACGCTCGCGGCGATGCTCGCGATGTACCTCGTCGCCGGACGTGACCGCGCCCTCGTGGCGATCGCCGCCGCCGGGGTGTTGCTGGGCGGAGCAGCCACGATGCGGACGCTCGGCCTGTTCGTGATCCCTCCGTTCGTCCTGTACGTGCTGCTGCGCAGCGCTGACCGGCGCGTCGTCGCCACCACGGTCGCGATCGCGGCGTCCGCGTTCCCGCTCGTCCTCTACTCCGGAGTCCATGCTGCCGCCGGAGACGGCTTCCGGATGACGCAGATCGACGGCTGGGCCCTCTACTCGCGTGTCGCGGGCTTCGCCGACTGCGGAGGCGCCGACATCCCGGCGGGCACCGAGGGCCTGTGCCAGCCCGCGGGCGAGCGCTTCCCGCGCCCGTCGTTCTACGGCTGGGATGTGACCTCGCCGGCCAATCGCCTCTACGGCGCCGACCGGCCCGGCGCGAACGACCGCCTGCGGGCCTGGGCGCGCGCGATCGTCCGCCACCAGCCGCGGGAGTACGCCGAGGCGGTCGGGGCGGACTTCCTGCGCTTCTTCCGCCCCACCCGCGACGCGGCCGAGGGCACGCGCCCCGGCAACTTCTCCGAGCCAATCCTGCTGCCCGCGCCGGGCGACGGCGAGTACCGCTCCGAGTTCGCCGACCGCGTGCGCGCGGAGGAGCTCTCGGGCTACGAGCGGGAGATCGACCCGCCCCAGTCGGCGGTCCGGGCCTATCTCGGCGTGATCCACGTCCCGCGCCCGCTCATGGGGCTGCTCGCGCTCGCATCGCTCGCGGCGGTAACGCTCACCGCCTGGCGGCGGATCCGGCGCCGGCCCAGCGGCCACGAGCACACGCCCGAGGTGATCCTCATGAGCGGCGCCGGGTTGTTGATGCTGCTCGCCGCCGCCTCGGTCGAGTTCCAGCTCCGCTACCTGATCCCGTCGGTGCCGCTGCTCGCCTGCGGGGGGACGCTTGCCGCCCTGGACCTCTGGCGCCGGTACTCTCGCGCGCCGTGAGCCGTCTTCACCCCGCCCCGGTGGACGCCGCCGGCTACGTCCCGTTCAACGACAAGCCGCTGTCGGGCCATCGCATGCTGCTCGGCATGGTCCCGCCCGGCGGGCGCGTGCTCGACGTGGGCTGCTCGGCCGGCTACCTCTCGGAGCGCATGGCCGCGGCCGGGTCGGAGGTGATCGGGCTCGACCTCGACCCCGAGGCGGCCAAGGTGGCCGAGCGCTTCTGCAGCGAGGTCCACGTGGGCGACCTCGAGCGCATGGACCTGCCGTTCGAGCCGGGCTCATTCGACGCCGTCGTCTGCGGCGACATCATCGAGCACCTGCGCGACCCCGACGCGCTTCTCCGCCGCCTGCGCCCGCTCGCGAAGCCCGGCGGGCTGCTCGCGCTCTCGACGCCGAACGTCGCGAACTGGACCGTCCGGCTGAAGCTCGCCGCCGGCCGCTTCGACTACGCCGAGCGGGGGATCATGGATCGCACCCACATGCGCTTCTTCACGCGCCGCACTCTCGTCGAGTGCGTCGAGGGCGCGGGCTGGCGGATCGAGCGCCTCGACTTCACGGCGCCGGTGCCGGTGCTGGGCGAGCGCTTCCCGGCGCTCGAGCGCGGGGCCAGGGCGATCGCCTCGCTCAGGCCGACGCTGTTCGCCTTCCAGTGGGTCGTGGCCGCCCGGGCGTGAGCGAAACAAAGGCCCCTGGCACCTTTGTTGCGGGGGGCTACAGCGGGATGTTGCCGTGCTTGCGCTTCGGCTGCTGGACGCGCTTGGTCTGCAGCGTCTCGAGCGCGCGGATCAGCTTCGGCCGCGTCTGGTGCGGCAGGATCACGTCGTCGATGTAGCCGCGCTCGGCCGCCGAGTACGGGTTCGCGAAGCGCGCCTTGTAGTCGTCCATCAGCTTCTGCCGGCGCTCGTCCGGCGTGGGCGACTTGGCGATGTCGCGGCGGTAGATGATGTTGACCGCGCCCTCGGGGCCCATAACGGCCACCTCGGCCGTGGGCCAGGCGAAGTTGAAGTCGGCCAGCATGTGCTTGGAGGCCATGACGTCGTAGGCGCCGCCGTAGGCCTTGCGTGTGACGACGGTGATCTTGGGGACGGTCGCCTCGGTGTAGGCGTACAGCAGCTTGGCCCCGCGGCGGATGATGCCGCCCCACTCCTGGCTCGTGCCCGGCAGGAAGCCCGGCACGTCGCAGAAGGTTATGAGCGGGATGTTGAAGGCATCGCAGAAGCGGACGAAGCGCGCGGCCTTCTCGGAGGAGTCGATGTCGAGCACGCCCGCGAGCTGGTTGGGCTGGTTGCCGACGACGCCGACCGGCCGCCCGCCGAGCCGTGAGAAGCCGACCACGATGTTGCGGGCGAAGTGCTCGTGGACCTCGAAGAAGTCGCCGTTGTCCACGATCATGTGGATCACGTCGCGCATGTCGTAGGGCTTCTGCGGGTCGGCCGGGACGATCCCGTCGAGCTCCGGGTCCATGCGCTCGGGGTCGTCGCCCGTGTCCATGGACGGCGGCTGCTCCAGGTTGTTCTGCGGCAGAAAGCTCATGAGGTAGCGCGCGTCCTCGAGGCACTGCTCCTCGTCGTCCGAAGCGAAGTGGGCGACTCCCGACTTCGTGTTGTGGGTCATCGCCCCACCGAGCTCCTCGAAGCCGACCTCCTCGCCCGTGACCGTCTTGATCACGTCGGGCCCCGTGATGAACATGTGCGAGGTCTCCTTCACCATGAAGATGAAGTCCGTCATCGCGGGGGAGTAGACGGCGCCACCCGCGCACGGGCCCATGATCAGGCTGATCTGGGGGATCACACCGGAGCACTGGACGTTGCGCACGAACACGTCCCCGTAGGCGCCGAGCGAGACGACGCCCTCCTGGATGCGGGCGCCGCCGGAGTCGTTTATGCCGATGACCGGGCAGCCGATGCGCGCGGCCAGGTCCATCACCTTGACCATCTTCTCGCCCATCACCTCGCCGAGCGAGCCGCCGAAGACCGTGAAGTCCTGCGAGAAGACGCAGACCGGGCGGCCGTCGATCGTCCCGTGGCCGGTGACGACCGCGTCGCCCCAGGGCCGGTTCTTGTCCATCTCGAAGTCGTGCGTACGGTGCCGGACGAAGGTGTCGAGCTCCTCGAAACTTCCGGGATCGAGCAGCTTCTCGATCCGCTCGCGGGCCGTGAGCTTGCCCCGGGCGTGCTGCTTCTCGGCGGCCTCGGGGCTCGGCTCCGCGGCCTTGCGAAGCTCCTCGAGCCGGGCGACCTTCTCCTCGTATGTGACCGGGACTTTCTGGCGCATGGGGCGGGGGATTCTTGCATCGGGCCTGAGGGAGTGTCAGGCCGGTGCCCTCCCCGCGGGCAGGCCGGTGCGTTCGGACTAGCCTCGATGGCACCTTGAGGTCGCTCACCCGGAACGGATTCTGTGCCGCGCTCATCGCCGCCGCCGCCCTGCCGGCTGGCATCGCCGACGCGCAGCGCCCGCGCGCGCCCGCGCCCGGGTCGGTCGTGCCGGGCGAGGTGATCGTGGCGTACGGGTCCGGCACCTCGCGCTCCGAACGCGCCGCCCTGCGGGCCCGCAACGGCGGGCACTTCGGCCGCCGCCTGCTGGTGCCGCGGACCGAGGTCGTGAAGATCGACCCGGATCGCTCCGAGGCGGCGGTCGCGCGGGCGTTCGAGCGCGACAGCGCGGTGCTCTACGCCGAGGCGAACCGCTACGCCGGGCTCCGCGCCATCCCGAACGACGAGCGCTTCCCGTCGCTCTGGGGCCTGCACAACACCGGCCAGACCGGCGGCACGGCCGACGCCGACATCGACGCGCCCGAGGCGTGGGACACGACCATCGGCTCGAGCGGCGTCGTCGTCGCGGTCGTGGACACCGGCCTCGCGATGACGCATCCCGACATCTCGCCGAACCTCTGGACGAATCCCGGCGAAACGCCCGGGGACGGTCTCGACAACGACTCGAACGGCTTCGTGGACGATGTCAACGGCTGGGACTTCGCCGACCGCGACGCGAACCCGACCGACACCGACGGCCACGGCACGCACGTGGCGGGCACGGCGGCGGCGCGCGGCGGGGACGGCCTCGGCGTCACGGGCGTGAGCCAGCGGTCGCGGATCATGCCGCTCAAGGTCTTCCCGGACGGCCAGGACGGCGCCACGAACGCAGACATCGCCAACGCCTTCGCCTACGCGGGGGCCAACGGCGCGAAGGTGGCGAACGCGAGCCTGGGAGGTCCCGGCCCGCCGTCGAGCCTCGTCTCGAACGCGATCGGTGGAGCGCCGGGGACGCTGTTCGTCGTGGCGGCGGGGAACGACGGTCACGACAACGACGCGGTCGCGGACGGCGACTACCCCTGCAACTTCCCGCACGCGAACCTGATCTGCGTCGCCGCGACTGGCCACAGCGACGCCTTCGCGAGCTTCACGAACTACGGCGCCACCTCGGTTGATCTTGCGGCGCCCGGCGTGAGCACGCACTCGACCTATCCGGTATACGGGTCGATCTGGGCCGAGGACTTCACAGCGGACGACTTCGAGGCGAACTGGACCGTGACCGGTTCCTGGTCGCGGGTGGCCGACCCGCGCGGTTCGGGTGGCCACAGCCTCACCGACAGCCCGGCGGGGAACTATTCGAGCGGTAGCTCCAGCGCGAACAACTACGCCAGGCTGACGGAGGCGATCGACCTCACCGGCCGGCACGGCTGCAGGCTGGACTTCGACAGCAACATCAACGTTGAGCGGAACGAGGACTTTCTGCGCCTCGAGGCCTCGGCGGACGGAGCGTCCTGGTCGCTCGTCAAGGCCTACAGCTACGCCGACGGCGTCGCGGCGCAGGCCGGCAACTGGTTCGCCACCACGGCCTCCCTGGTTCCGTTCGACGGCGCTCCCGTCCACCTCCGGTTCGTGATCTCGAGTGACACCGACACAATCACCCGGGACGGCGCGTACGTCGACGACCTGAGCGTTCGCTGCTACGGACCGGACTTCGGCGACGACTACGCCTCTCTCAACGGCACCTCGATGGCCTCGCCGCACGTCGCCGGCGCCGCCGCGCTCGTCCTCTCGGCGAATCCCGGGGCGGCGGTCTCTTTCGTGCGGGACGCGCTGCTCACCACGGTGGACCCGCTGCCGTCCTCGCTCGAGCGCTCGCGGCTGGTGACCGGCGGGCGACTCAACGCGGACGCCGCGGTCGGCTACGGCGCGACGCCCCCAACCGCTTCCGAGCCCCCGCCCGCTCCGGCGCAGACCGCGCCGACGCCGACCGAGCCGGCGCCGGCCGAGCCGACGCCGGCCGAACCGGCGCCGACCGCTCCCCAGCCCACGCCTTCGGCGCCTCCGCCCCCGGGCGCCGGCGGCGAGGGCGATGAGACCCAGCCGCGCGACCTCGCCGAGGCGCTGTTCGGCTTCCCGCGCCGGCTCTACCGCGTCCGCGGGCTCGGGCGCCTGCGAGGCGTGGAGGCCTGGTCGCCCACCCGCAGCACCCGCGTTCGCTCGGGGCGCTTGACGATCGACCCCCGCCTCGGACTTGCGAGCGACGACGCCGGGCACGTCCGCGTGCTGGTCCGGGCAAGCCTCACGGCGAGCCGCCTGCGCGGCGCCCGCCACAGCCGCCTGCGCTCGCGGCGCATCTCGCTCGCGCCAGGGCGGGCGAGTCGGGTGCGCCTGAGGGTGTCGCGCTCGGCGCTCAAGGCGCTCCGCTCGGCCCGCCGCGGCCGCCTCGTGATCGACATCACCGTCGTCGACTCCGCGGGCCATCGCACGCGCGCCCGCACGGCCTACACGGTCTATCCGCCGCGCGCCTCCCGCCGCGGCTGATTCGCCTCAGCGCCGGATGCGCAGGCGCGAGGCGCGCGATCCACGCGCGTGTCCTCGGGCCAAAGTGAGCAACGTCCGGGCCCCGGGTGTGTTCCCACCTTTCGTGCGCATGCGCCTCGTCACAGCCCTGACGCTCCTGGCGGCCGCCGCTCCGGCGGCCGCCGCCCAGGTGCCGCCCGAGCGTCCCCTGTACGCCGACGGGCCCGATGGCCGACACCTGCTCGCGTCCGGCTGGGAGACGAGGGCGGACACCCGCGACCGCGGCCTGCGCGAGCGCTGGTATCGCCCGGGACGCGACCGTGGCTTCCGCAGCGTGCGCGTGCCCCACGCATTCAACGCCGGCGACCGCTCGAGCCGCGGCTTCCGCTCCCGCGTGCAGTGGTACCGCGCGCGCTTCGATCTCCCGCGCGACCCGGACGCGGTCGCGTGGCGGCTGCGCTTCGAGTCGGTGAACCGCGAGGCCACTGTCTGGCTGAACGGCCGGCGCCTCGGCCGCCACGAGGGTGCCCACCTGCCGTTCGAGCTCTCGGCACGGAGCCTGCGCCCACGGGACAACGAGCTGGTCGTGCGTGTGGATGGTCGCGAGTCGCGCACCGATCTCCCGCCCTCGACCCGTCCGCGCGGCTGGTGGAACTGGGGCGGCATCCTGCGCGAGGTGTACCTGCGCCGCGTGGCCGCGCTCGACCTCTCGGACCTCCAGGTCACGGCCCGGCGCGGCGACCCCGCGCGTATCTCGTGGAGCGCCCGCGTTCGGAACTGGTCCGGCTCACCCGTCGCGGCGACCGTCGAGGCGAGGCTGATCGACCCGGCCGGCCGCGAGACGCTGCTGCCGCAGGTCTCCGCCGGCACGCTCGGATCCGGGCGCTCGGGCGCCCTCGCGGGCGAGGCCACCGTCGCGAGCCCGCGTGAGTGGAGCCCGGACGACCCCGCCCTCTACACGCTCGAGCTACGCCTCGCCGGGGGCCAGACCGTGACGACCCGCTTCGGCATCCGCGAGTGGGGCCTGGACGGCAGCGGGCGCGCGACGCTCAACGGGCGCCCGCTGTCGCTCCGCGGCGCGAGCTTCCACGAGGAGACGAACGCCCGCGGCGGGGCGCTCGGGCCGCGCGAGCGGGGCCAGATCGTCGACGAGCTCGTCGCGCTCGGCGCCGACCTCGCCCGCGCCCACTACCCGCCCCACCCGGCGCTGCTCGAGGAGTTCGACCGGCGCGGCATCGTCTTCTGGGAGCAGATCCCGGTCTGGCGTCTGCGCGACCCCCACTTCCGGCCCGTCCGCCTGCGCCGCGAGGCCCTCTCGCGCCTGCGCGAGGCGATCGAGCGCGACCGCAACCACGCTTCGATCATGACCTGGAGCCTCGCGAACGAGACCCTACGCGCGGGCTTCTGGGAGCGCCGCTACATCCGCGCCGCCCGCGCCGTCGCGAAGATGCTCGACCCCTCCCGGCTGGTCGCGGCCGACGTGTCGCTGCGCCCGCTCGACCAGGTTCCCGCCCATTACTCCGAGCTGGACGCGATCGGCCTGAACGAGTACCTCGGCTGGTACGGCGGCCACAGCTCCGAGCTGCCCGGTGACCTCGCGGAGATCCGCCGGCGCTTCCCGCAGACGGCCCTGTTCGTGACCGAGTTCGGGGCCGAGGCCAACAGGACGGGCCCCGCCTCGCGCAAGGGCACGTTCGCCTTCCAGCGCGACTTCCTGGCCGAGCATCTGCGCCTGATCGACTCGGCGCCCGAGGTCTCCGGCGCGGCCGTCTGGGCGCTGCGCGACTTCATGGTGCGGCCCGGCTGGCGCGGCGGCAACCCCCGCCCGAACCCGCCCTGGAACCACAAGGGCGTGTTCGACCGCTTCGGCCGCCCCAAGGCGTCGTTCGATGCCGTGCGCGAGGCGTTCACGCAGGCGCCGGCCTTCCGCTGAGCGTCGGCCTGTCAGGCTTGCGGCGGAGCGCTCTAGCTGTTGCGCACGAACGGCTTGCGGTGCGCGGAGCCGAGGGCGTCGAGAAGCCCGGTCAGGCGCTCCTCGATGTCGGCGTCGCTCAAGTCGCCCGCGGCCTCGCGAGGCGCGGCGCGCACCTGGGGCTCGACATCCGCTTCGACGGCCGGAGCGGGTTCCGTGTCGGGCGGCTCCGCCGCCACGGCCTCCGGCACGACAGGCTCGGCCACGAAGGGCTCCGGTTGGACTGCGACGGGCTCGGGATCGACCGGCTCCGGCGCGGCCGCCACGGGCTCGGGCTCGGGGAGCGACGGGGGTTCAGGCAAGACGACGAGCGCCTCGACCTCGACGGTCGGCTGGGCGGGAACCGCCGGCTCCTGGGCGGGCGCCACCTCCTCGGGCTGCTTGCCGAACCACTTCGAGAAGAGGCCCATCAGCCCGAGGCCTCCGCGGTCAAGGTGACCTTGGTGCCGAAGCCGCTCGCCTCGAGCCTCACCGAGCCGGACACTCCCTCTGCCTCCCAGGAGAGTCGCCGTTCGAAGTCGGACTCGGTGACGACCGCTCCCTCGAAGAAGTCGCAGAGGCGGCCGGATTCGAGGTCAGACCACAGCTCCGTGGCGGACTTGATGAGCGTGCGCGAAACCTCGATGGTCGCCATCGCCAGGGGATTCGCGTCCACCCGGCCGACTCCTGCCCTCGGGATTGGACGGGCAGGCGCTGGGCGGAGAACGTCGGCGCTTCCCGCCTCGATCGCGTAGAACCTGTCCCCGGCTCGCCCTCGCGACGCACTGCGTTCGTGCGGCGGCCGATACCGTGGCGCCCGTGGACGAGGAACGGCGAACCCGCAGGATCCGGCGCGCGGCCGCCGACGCGAATCGCCACCCGCGGGCGATCTCGCTCGTGCGTAGGCTCCGTGGCCGCCTTCCCGGCGACGCGCGCTTCGGCGATCCGCTCTCGACGGCCGGGCCGGGCCCCGCGGAGGTCGTGGCGAGGCAGGTCTCGGCGCTTCAGCCGTCGGTCCCGAGCGCGATACACGAGCTCGGGCTCGGCGCGCTCCAGGTGTGGCAGTCGCTGTCGGAGGCGGCCGGGCGCGGAGCCGGGGAGGAGGAGCTCGCGATTCTCTTCACGGATCTGGTGGGCTTCTCCTCCTGGGCGCTCGAGGCGGGCGACGAGGCTGCGGTGGAGCTCCTGCGGGAGGTCGGGTGCGTCCTCGAACCGGCGATCGACGAGCACCGCGGGCGAATCGTGAAGCGCCTCGGCGACGGGCTGATGGCGGTCTTCGCCGACCCCGCCGATGCGGTCGACGCGGCGCTCGCCGCGCGCGAGGCCGTCGCGGGGGTCGAGGTCGCCGGGCACCGCCCGCGCATGCGCGCCGGGGTGCATCTCGGGCGCCCGCGAAGGCTGGGGGGCGACTTTCTCGGGGTGGACGTCAACATCGCGGCGCGGGTGGGCGAGGCGGCGAAGGCCGGCGAGCTGCTCGCGTCTGATCAGGTGGTGGCGGCGCTCGACCCGGCCAGGGTCGCCGTCGGCCGCGCCCGGCGGCTGCGCGCGGCGGGCGCTCCTCGGGAACTGCGCGTCAGCTCTGTCGATCGTTCCGTCTGATCGCCCCCGCCCGGGCACGCGGTAGCCGCGGATATTGCCTCAGGCCTCCGAGTACTCCCCGAACTCCTCGCGCATGACCCCGCAGACCTCGCCGAGCGAGCAACGGTCCTTCAGCGCGGCGCGGATGGGGTGGAGCAGGTTGCCGTCGCCCGTGCAGACCTCACGCAGCTCCTCGAGGCGCTCGGCGACGGCGTCGTGGTCGCGGTCCTGCTTGAACGCGGCGAGGCGCTCGACCTGCTGGCGCTCGGACTCGGCGTCCACGCGCAGGATCTCGACGTCCTCGACCTCGTCGGTGACGAACTCGTTCACGCCGACGACGATGTCCTGCTTGTCCTTGTAGCGCTGCTCGTAGCTCCAGGCAGACTCCTCGACCTCGGCCCGGATGTAGGGGATGCACTCGACCGAGCCGCCCAGCTCGTCGATCCGGTCGATCAGCTCCTGCGCGCGCTCCTCGATCTCGTCTGTGAGCGACTCGACGAAGTAGGAGCCCGCGAACGGGTCCACCGTGTCCGTCGCGCCGGACTCGTGGGCGATGATCTGCTGGGTGCGCAGGGCGATCCGCGCGGCGCGCTCGGTCGGCAGCGCCAGCGCCTCGTCGAAGCCGTTGGTGTGCAGCGACTGGGTGCCGCCGCAGACCGCCGCGAAGCCCTGCAGCGCGACACGCGTGATGTTGTTCTCGGGCTGCTGGGCGGCGAGCGTCACGCCGCCGGTCTGGGTGTGGAAGCGGATCGTCTGGGTCTTGGCGTCCTTCGAGCCGAAGCGCTCGCGCATGATGCGCGCCCACATCCGGCGGGCGGCGCGGAACTTCGCCACCTCCTGGAAGACGTTGTTGTGCCCGTTGAAGAAGAAGGCGAGGCGCGGCCCGAACTCGTCCACGTCCAGCCCCGCGTCGATCGCCGCCTGCACGTAGGCGATCCCGTTGGCGAGCGTGAAGCCGACCTCCTGCACCGCCGAGCAGCCCTTCTCGCGCATGTGGTAGCCCGAGATCGAGATGGTGTTCCACTTGGGCACCCGCTCGCGGCAGTAGGCGAACAGGTCCGTGGTCAGGCGCATGGCCGGCTCGGGCGGGTAGATGAAGTTGCCGCGGGCGATGTACTCCTTGAGGATGTCGTTCTGCGTGGTCCCGCGGAGCACGTGCGACTCGACGCCCTGCTCCTCGCCGACCAGTTCGTAGAGCAGGAGCAGCACCGCCGCCGGGGCGTTGATCGTCATCGAGGTCGAGACCTCGTCCAGCGGGATCCCGTCGAAGACCCGGCGCATGTCGTCGATCGTGTCGATCGCGACCCCGGTCCGGCCCACCTCGCCCTCGCAGAGCTCGTCGTCGGAGTCGCGGCCGAGCTGGGTGGGGAGGTCGAAGGCCATCGACAGGCCGGTCGAACCGTGCTCCAGCAGGTAGCGGAAGCGCTCGTTGGTCTCCTGCGCCGTGGCGTAGCCCGCGTACTGGCGCATCGTCCACAGGCGCTTGCGGTACAT
This sequence comes from Thermoleophilaceae bacterium, assembly GCA_035553855.1. Lineage (GTDB taxonomy): Bacteria > Actinomycetota > Thermoleophilia > Solirubrobacterales > Thermoleophilaceae > JBBDYQ01. Next base: position 18,923 of record DATMJO010000048.1, read on the forward strand.
CTCGCGGTGCACGCCCCGCGTGAACGGGAACTCGCCGGGCTCGCCGAGGCGATCCGGCAGGCCCGACTGGACGTCCGCCTCCGTGTAGAGCGGCTTGATCTCGATGCCCGAGTCGGTGAACCGGCGCGGGTCGTCCGGGCCCACCACGGGGGCGATGGTGGGTTTCTGCTCGGGGCGGGTGGCCATGCGCACAGGCTATCGCCCGGCCGCCGGCGCGCGGCCGGGCGAGGGCAGGCGTCGACCCGCTCCGATGGGGGGCCCCGGAAAGCCGCGGGGTCGCCGCCGAGGGGGTCGTCCCCGGTGCCCGAAGCGGGCCCGGGCGCGCCCCGCGGGCGTAGGATCAGCCCGGTGGAGGTCACGATCCGCCTCTTCGCCCAGCTTCGGGAGCGCGCCGGGGCGCGCGAGGTCCGTCTCGATCTGCCGGAGGGCGCGCTCGTCCGCGACGCGCTCGCCGAGGTGAGCCACCTCGCGGACGGGCTGCCGCTCGTGATGGCGGTCAACCGCGAGTACGCGCCGGAGGACCTGCCCCTGTCCGAGGGAGACGAGTTGGCGCTGATCCCACCGGTGAGCGGCGGCTCGGCCGAGGTGGTCGCCCACACGCGCGTCACCTCCGAGCCGCTGTCGCTCGATGCCCTGGTCGCGCGGGTGCGGGATCCGCGCGCGGGCGCGGTCGTGACCTTCCAGGGGGTCACGCGCGAGGTCGACCGGCTCGAGTACGAGGCCTACACCGAGATGGCGGAGGAGCGCATCGCCCTGATCGTCGCCGAGGCGATCATGCGCCACTCGCTCTGCGCGGCGGCGTGCGAGCACCGGGTTGGGGACGTCCCGCTGTCCGAGCCGAGTGTCGCGGTCGCGGCGTCGGCCCCGCACCGCCCGGAGGCGTTCGAGGGCGCCCGCGAGATCATCGATCGCGTGAAGGCCGAGGCGCCGATCTGGAAGAAGGAGGTCGAGGGTGACGAGGGCCGCTGGATCCACTGACGCGCTGCGCGGGCTGCCGTCGGTCGAGCGCCTGGCCGCCGCCCTCGACGGCGTTCCGCACGCGCTCGCCGTCTGGGCCGCGCGGGAGGCGATCGCCGCGGAGCGCGAGCGCCTCGTCTCGGGCGCTGCTCCCGCGGGCGACCTCGAAGCGGAGGCGCTCGCGCTGACGCGGCTGTCCCCCGGCCGCAGCCTTCGCCGGGTGCTGAACGCGACCGGCGTGATCGTCCACACGAACCTCGGCCGGGCGCCGCTGCACGAGCGCGCCATGGCCGCCGCCGCCGAGGCAGCGCTCGGCTACTCGAACCTCGAGTACGACACGGGCGCCGGGCGGCGCGGGAGCCGCCACGACCACGTCGAGGGGCTGCTGCGCGAGCTCACCGGCGCCGAGGCCGCGATGGTCGTGAACAACTGTGCCGCCTCGGTCCTGCTCGCGGCCGCGGCGCTCGCGGGCGGGCGCGACCTCGTCGTATCCCGCGGCCAGCTCGTGGAGATCGGAGGCTCCTTCCGCGTCCCCGACGTCGTCGCGCAATCGGGCGCGCGGCTCGTGGAGGTGGGGACCACGAACCGCACGCGACTCGCCGACTACGAGAATGCGATCGGCCCGGCCACCGGCGCGGTCATGCGCGCCCACCAGTCCAACTTCCGCACGCTGGGGTTCGTCGAGGAGGTGGAGATCGAGGCGCTCTGCGGCCTCGGCCCCCCGGTGATCGACGACGTCGGCTCGGGCGTGCTCGCCACGGGCATGCCTGAGCTGGGCGACGAGCCCCCGGTCCGCCGGTCGGTCGAGGCGGGCGCCGCGCTGGTCTGCTTCTCGGGCGACAAGCTCCTGGGCGGGCCGCAGGCCGGGCTCATCGTCGGGCGGGCCGACGCGGTCGCGGCTTGCCGCAGCCACCCGCTGGCGCGCGCGCTCCGCATCGACAAGCTCTCGCTCGCGGCGCTCTGCGCCACGCTCGAGCTCTACCGCGACCCGGCGGCCGCGCGCGAGCTGCCGGTGCTCGCGATGCTCTCGGCGGGCGAGGACGAGCTCGCAGCCCGCGCCGTGGCGATGGCGGATGCGCTGCCGGGCGCCGTCGTGGAACGGGCGTCGGCGAAGGCCGGTGGCGGCGCGCTGCCGCTGCTCGAGCTCGAGGGCCCCGTCTGCGCGGTCGATCCCGGGGAGGCCGGGGTGGAGGCGCTGTCGGCGAGGCTGCGCGCGTCGGACCCGCCGCTCGTCTGCCGTGCGAGAGAGGGCCGTCTCCTGCTCGACCCGCGCACGCTCACCGACGCGGAGGCCGCGGAGGCCGCGGCGCTCGTGCGCGCGGCCCTCGCGGGATGAGCGCGCCGCTCACGCTCGGCACGGCCGGGCACATCGACCACGGCAAGACGGCGCTGATCGGCGCGCTCACCGGTCGCGACACCGACCGCCTTCCCGAGGAGCGCGCGCGCGGGATCTCGATCGAGCTGGGCTACGCGCGGCTCGACCTGCCCTCCGGCCGCGCCCTGTCGGTGATCGACGTGCCGGGTCATGAGCGCTTCGTGCGCACGATGGTCGCCGGCGCGTCCGGGATCGACCTGTTCCTGCTGTGCGTCGCGGCGGACGACGGGGTGATGCCGCAGACGCTCGAGCACCTCGCGGTGCTGCGGCACCTCGGCGTCGGGAGCGGTGTCGCCGCGGTCACGAAGTCGGACGCGGGCGAGCCGGAACTGGTGTCCGAGGAGGTGGCGGAGCTGCTCCCCGAGGTGCCCGTGGTGCGGGTCTCGGCGCACGAGCGCACCGGTCTCGACGAGCTGCTGCTCGCGCTCGATCGCGTGGCGGCGGGGCTGCCGGGGCGCGCGGGCGACCCTGGTCCCCTGCGCCTCCACGTGGATCGCTCGTTCACGCTGCGCGGGATCGGAACGGTGGTGACGGGGACGCTCTGGTCGGGATCGGTGGCCGAGGGCGATCGGGTGACGATCCTGCCCCGCGGCCTCGGGGCGCGCGTGCGCTCGGTCCAGGTGCACGACGAGCCGGTCGCGAGCGCGCAGGCCGGCCAGCGGGTGGCGCTGGCGCTCGCCGGGCGAGGCTGGCGGGAGATCGCCCGCGGCGACCTGGTCGTCTCCGGCGGAGAGGTGGAGCCCACCTACCGGATCGACGCCCGCGTCTCGCTGGAGGTGGGCACGCGTGCGCTCGACCGCGGCGAGCGGCTCCACGTGCACCACGGGACACGCGACGCGCCGGCGCGGGTGGCCCCGCTCGAGGGCGACTCGCTCCGCCCGGGCGAGACGGCCCTCGTCCAGCTGCGGCTGGAGGCGCCGCTCATGCCCGCGGCGGGCGACCGCGTCGTGCTGCGTCGGGTCGCGCCGCCGGACACGATCGGCGGGGGCGTGGTCATCGACCCCTCTCCGCGCCGCCACGGCGGCGGCGCGACGGTCCTGGAGCGCCTCGGCGCGCTCGAGCGGGGTGAGACTCCCCCGGAACCGGCGCCGCCGGCGGCCGCCGCGGCTCCGAAGCCCACGGCTCCCGTGCTGGACGACGGGGCGCTCCGGCTCGCGGCGCTGCTCGAGTCCGACGGCACGGAGCCGCGCGCCGACGGCGACCTCGCCGCCGAGGCCGGGCTCGAGGCGTCCGCGGCCACGGCGGCCTGGCGCGCGCTCGAGCGGGCGGGCCGCGCCGTTCGGGTCTCGCGCAACCTCCACTTCGCGCCGGCGGCTCTCGATCAGGTGACGGCCCAGGTCATCGGCCTCTGCGAGCGCGACGGGGCCGCGACCATCGCGGGCGTGCGGGACGCGCTCGGGACATCCCGGCGATTCGCCCAGGCGGTGCTGGAGCACCTCGACTCCGAGCGGATCACGGTCCGCCGGGGGGATGAACATCACCTCCGTGGGGACGGTCCGTCGTAGGACTCAGCGAGCCTCGCTCTTTGCCCGCTGAAGCAGCACCGCCGCAGGCTCCGGAACCAGCTTCGCGGTCTCTGCCCCACCCTGGTTGAGGAAGACCGGCCCCGGCGCCGACCAGACGAGCACCGTGAAGGTGGTCTCCTCCACCCGCCGGGCGAGCTCCGGCAGGTTGGGGGGCGCCACGGGCGCCTCCGGGCGTGGCGGAGTGGGTGCCTGGCCCGAGACGCGGCGACCGATGCCGATGACGCCCTCGCTGGCGACGGTCGCGCCCTCCGGCTGAAGCGGCTCGATGCCGGGCAGGTACGGGCGCAGCGCCACGCCCCCCTCCGACGGCGTGACGACGATCACGCGGTCGGCTAGCGCCGGGCCGAGCGCCTCCGCCGCCCCGCGCCAGTCGTCGCGCTGGTAGCGCGGCTCGGCCGCGACCCAGACGACCACGAGCGCCGACAGCGCGCAGAGCGCCGCGGCTGCCGCGACGCCGGCGCGCCGCGACGCGAAGCCCGCGCCGAGCGCGATCAGGAGCGCGGGCAGCGCGGCGATCAGGTTGCGCGTGATCAGGTAGTCGATGCCCGTGGCCGCCAGCGCGACGGGAACCCCGATCGCCGCGGCGGCGAGGCCGGCCGCGGTGAGCGCCCCCCGCCGCTCCTCCGCCGCGAGCGCGGTGACGAGGAGCCACCCTCCGGCGAGGGCGAGCAGGCCGGCGGCGATGCCGATCGCCACCTCGGCCGGCGCGTCGAAGCCGACGAGCATCTGCTTCGGCACCTGGGCGAGCCGGAAACCCAGGGCGTCGGTCTCGATGAAGTTGGCGCCCTGGTTCTCGGCCTGCCCGACCGCGAGCGGCAAGAGCGCGATCCCGGCCGCTCCCGGGAGGGCGACGGCGGCGGCCGTGATCCGGTCGCGGCGGCGCCACAGGAGCCAGAGCGCCTGCGGCACGACCACGAACACCGCGAAGTAGTGGGTCGCGAGCGCGAGCGCGCAGACGGCGCCCCACCCGGCGAGCGCGCGGCCCGCTGCGCGCTCGGCGCGGGCGGCGAGGGGAATCGACAGCGCGGCGAAGAGCACGAGCAGCGAGTAGGCGCGAGCCTCCTGCGAGTACCAGACGAGCAGCGGGTTGGTCGCCACGAGCGCGGCCGCCGCCAGCCCCGCGCGGCTCGAGACGAGGGCGCGCCCGCCCGCGTAGGCCGCGACCGCCGCCGCGGTGCCGACGAGCGCCGAGAGCGAGCGCAGGCCGGCCTCGCCGAGGCCGAACAGCTTCGACCAGAGCCAAGCGAGCGCGTAGTAGAGCGGCGGCGTCGACTCGGAGTCGGGCACGTCGGCCAGCATGTCGCCGAGGCCCTGGTCGAGCAGCGTGGCGGTGACGGCCTCGTCGACCCAGTAGCTCTGCGCGTCGAGCGTGGGAAAGCGCAGGGCGGCGGCGAGCACGACGATGCCCGCGAGTGCCTGGAGATGGCGGTCGCGCACGGGCGGGAGCCTACGGGCGGGCCGGCACCAGGCTGAAGCCCGCGCTCGCGGCGGCGTCGCGCAGCGCGGCGTCGAAGCAGGCGAAGGCGCTGCAGCGCGGGTCGGCGTCGCGGGCGGCGAGCGCGGCGGCGAGCTGGATCGCGTCGCCTGAGCGGAGGCCGTGCGTGGCGGCGAGCGCCGCGGCCCGCTCGAGCACGGGGTCGATGGCGACGGCCGCGATGCGCGGCGCGGGACCCGCGATGTCCGCCGCGAAGGCCCGCGTGAGGAGGGCCGCCTCGGACGCGCCGAGGCCGCCGTCGCGGCGCTTGCGCCAGAGCGCCGAGGGCACCTCGACCCGGGCGAGCGCGCTGGCGACCACGGTGCCCAGCGCGCGCACCGCCTCGTGGCCCGGCTCGTCGGCGTAGAGCTTCACGAGGGCCGACGAGTCGGCGAACGCGATCAGCGGCGGCCCTCGCTCACGAACTCCGACAGCGGGCGGCCGCTGCCCGCCGCGGCGCGGGCGGCGTCGAGTTCCCGCCCGGCCGGCGCTTCCACCGGCGCGAGCGGCGCGGCGAGGAGGCCTGCACGGGCGAGGCGCTCGCGCACCTGCTCGGCGTCGCTGCCCGCGAGATCGGGATCGGTGGCCGCCTGGAGCACGGCCCCGGCGAACGAGTTCACGCTCTCGCCGCGCCCGCGCGCCACCTCCCTCAGGCGCTCGGCGAGCGCGTCGTCGATCCGGAGCGTGAGCTGTCGCATATCTGATGTCATGGTAGCAATGACGACATCACGGGCCACCGAACTCGGCCGCGCTGGCCCCACCCGAGCTCTCGCGCCGCGGCGGCGCGAGAGCTCGGGTGGGGCCAGCGCGGCCGAGTTCGGTGGCCCGTGATGTCG
>DATMJO010000049.1:0-3657 GCA_035553855.1 Thermoleophilaceae bacterium
TGTAGGACCCAGCCAGGTTGTTCAGCTCGTTGAGGCGAGCGATGGGCGGTTGGTGGCTGATGGCGCCGTGTGGGCGGCGATGGTTGTAGGTCCAGAGCCAGCCGTCAAGCGCTTTGGTGCGTTCTTGGCTTGAGCCGTAGATCGCGCCGTAGGCCCAGCCGGCGAGCAGGGTGCGGATGAAGCGCTCTGCTTTGCCGTTGGTGCGTGGCCGGTAGGGGCGGGTGCGTAGGTGGCGGATGCCGAGCGTGCGGCAGGCGATGGCGTGGATGGCGGAGCGGTAGCAGGCGCCGTTGTCGCTCATGACGCGCTCGACGTGTATGCCGTGTGAGCGATAGAAGGCGACGGCGCGGCGCAGAAACGCGGCGGCGGTGGTGGCTTTCTCGTCGTCGAGCACTTCGACGTAGGCGAGGCGGGTGGCGTCGTCGACGCAGACGTGGACGTAGTCCCAACCCTTCGTCCGTCGCTCAATGCCGTCGCGGTCGCGTCGCCGAGGGTCGGGGTTGCGACGGATGCCGCCAGTCACGCGCTTGCCGGCGCCGCCCTGGATGCGCCCCAGCTTCTTGACGTCGACATGCAGCAGCTCGCCCGCGCGGCGGCGCTCGTAGCGGTTGGGCGGCTCCGGCGGCTCGAGCCTGGAGAGCTTCCCCAGCCCGATCCGCAGCAGCACCGCCGAGACGGTCGAGAGCGCCATCCCCAGGCAGAAGGCGATCTCGGCGCCGGTCATCCGCAACCGCCGCAGCGTCGCGATCACCTCGACGCGATCCTGGGGCGTGCGGTGCGGGATCGAGGCGGGCGCCGACGAGCGATCGAGCAGACCCGCCTCCCCCTCAGCCCGGTAGCGCGCGACCCACTTCGAGCAAGTGCGCTCGCTGACTTCGGCCGCCGCGGCGGCCTTCGTCAGCGACCACCCCTGCTCCACGACCCGGCGGACCATCCGCCGCCGCTGATTCAAGCTGAGCGCCGCGTTAGCGTGAAGCTTCATCCGGTGTCCTCCTTGGAACTGGTGGCGTTAGACACCTCCAGCCTCCAAGGGGGCCCGGATGAACAACGTGCCTAGGAACTACACCTAGCCGGCCGCGACCGCCGCGCCGGCCGGACCGAGCACCCGTTCCACGTACTCGTTCGTGAACACGCCCTCGGGGTCGAGGCGGGCGCGGACCGCCTGGAAGCGCTCCCAGTCCGGGTAGAGCGGCGCCAGCTCGGCGGCCGAGCGGTAGTGGCGCTTGCCCCAGTGGGGGCGGCCGCCGTAGTCGGTCATGATCCGCTCTACGGCGCGGAAGTAGGTCTCGAAGTCCATCCCGCGGAACTGATGGACGGCGATGTAGACGGTCTCGCGCCCGTGCGCGGTCGAGAGGAACGCGTCGTCGCCCGCGACGATACGCATCTCGAGCGGCAGCCCCACGGGCAGCCGCCGGCTCTGGATCACCTCCAGCACGCGCTGGAGCGCCTCGAGGCCGTGCTCGCGCGGGATCGCGTACTCCATCTCCGTGAACTTGATGTCGCGCTGGCCCGCGTAGACGCGGTAGGAGTGGTCCTGGCGGACCGCCTTGGTCACGATCCGCATGAACGCCCGGTTGATCGCGGGGATCGCCGACGGGCGCATTCGGCCCACCTGCGCCCCGGCGCTCACGGCGATGTTCGGGAGGAAGCGCTCCTCGAACCACAGGCGCCGCTGGCTGACCGGCACCGGATCGGCGTCTGGCAGGCGCTCGGTCTCGCGGAAGATCGCCTGGTCTGCGTAGGGGAAGAGCCAGAACTCGAAGTGGTCGTGCGACTCGCAGAGCTCGTCGTAGCGCTCGAGCACGTCGGTGAGCGGGCGCGGGTGGTCGACGCGGCGCAGCGTGAACAGCGGCACGCAGCGGAGCGTCACCTCCGTCACGACGCCGAGCGCGCCGATCGAGACGCGGGCGGCGCGCCACGCCTCGGCGTCCGACTCCTCGTCCACCTCGACGACGGACGCGTCTGCGGTCACGATCCGCATCCGCTCGACCCGAGCGGAGAGGTTGCGGAAGCCGAGACCGGTCCCGTGCGTCGCGGTCGCCAGCGCGCCGGCGAGCGCCTGGCGGTCGATGTCGCCCTGGTTCTCCATCGCCAGGCCGCGCTCGGCGAGGCCGCGGCCCAGCGCGTTCAGCGTGATGCCGGCCTGAACGCGGACGAGGCCGCTCTCGCTGTCGTGGTCGAGGATGCCGTCCATCGCGCCCAGGTGCAGCAGGCGGCCGTCGGTGCAGGCGATGTCTGTGAACGAGTGGCCGCTCCCGGCGACGCGCACGCGCTCGCCCGCCCCGCGGGCGCGCTCGACGGCCTCCACGACCTCCCGCTCGCTCCGCGGGCGCTCGATCGACCGCGGCGCGCAGCGCTGGTCGCCGGCCCAGTTGACCCAGACGTCAGGCACCGGGCGCGACTTTACCGGCGAAGGGCTACTTGCCCGCCGCCGCGCGCTCGACCGCGTCCGGCGACGAGGTCCAATGGGCCTCGGGGTCGTACGGGGTGTCGCGCAGGTAGCGCTCGGCGTCGAGCGCGGCCATGCAGCCGGAGCCCGCCGCGGTGACCGCCTGGCGGTAGGTGTGGTCCACGAGGTCGCCGGCCGCGAAGACGCCCTGGAGGTTCGTGCGGGTGGACTTGCCCTCGGTCACGACGTAGCCCTCGTCGTCGGTGTCGACCTGGCCCTCGACGATGCGCGAGTTCGGCGCGTGGCCGATCGCGATGAAGGCGCCGTCGATCTCGATCTCCTGGGTCTCGCCGGTCTCGGCGTGGCGCAGCACGGCCTTGCCGAGCTTGCCCTCGCCCTCGAGCGAGTCGATCACGTAGGGCGTGACGAGCTCGATGTTGTCGGTCTTCTCGGCGCGATCGAGCATGATCTTGGACGCGCGGAACTCGGCGCGGCGGTGGACGATCTTCACGTTCGAGGCGAACTTGGACAGGAAGATCGCGTCCTCCATCGCGGTGTCGCCGCCGCCGACCACGATCGTCGGCATGTCGCGGAAGAAGGCCGCGTCGCAGGTTGCGCAGTAGGAGACGCCGCGAGCCGCGAGCTCCTCCTCGCCGGGCACGCCGAGCTTCTTCGGCTCGGCGCCCATCGCCAGGATGACGCTGCGGGCGAGGATCTCGCGGTCGCCGAGGAAGATCTTGTGGAGCCCGCCGTCGGTGGATAGCTCCACGCGGTCGGCCTCCTCCGTGATGAAGCGGGTGCCGAAGCGCTCGGCCTGGTCGCGGAACTGCTGCATCATCTCCGGCCCCATCACGCCCTCGGGGTAGCCGGGGTAGTTCTCGACGTCGGTCGTCTGCTGGAGCAGGCCGCCCCAGAGGAAGCCCTCGACCACGAGCGGCTCGAGGTCTGCGCGGGAGGTGTAGAGCGCCGCCGTATAGCCGGCGGGGCCGCTTCCGATGATCACTACGTTCTCGACCTTGCGGTCGTCCGTTCCGTTGTCGCTCACGTGGCCTCCGCAGTTACTTTACTTTCTGAAGTATAGGCGGCTCGCTCCGCCTTCCATCCCGCGACCGTCCGCTGGAGCTGGAAGAAGGCGATGACGCCGGGCGGGATCGGCAGCCAGAACGCGATCACGCGATAGGTCAGGACGGCCGGGAAGACCACGTCCGCCGCAGGGATCCCGAACAGCACGAATGCCCCGATCATGCCCGCGTCGACCGATCCCACAC
>DATMJO010000050.1:0-2724 GCA_035553855.1 Thermoleophilaceae bacterium
TCCCCGCCGCCTCGCACCACAGCTCGATCCGCTGCCGCTGGCCGGCCTGGCGATCTCGCCGGTAGCCGCGCGCCTGGCCGCCGACGTAGTCCCAGAAGTCGGCCGGGTCCGCGTACCAGCTCGGGGCGCGGGTGACCACGCCGTCATCGCGGATCGCGTGGAAGGGAATCCTCCGCGACCGCCGCGCGCTGACGAGATGCTCGCCGAGCCTGCTGTACGCGCGCTCGGTCTTCTCGTAGTCGCGGGTCGCTACGAGCCGGTAGAAGACCTGGCGGACCGTCAGCGGCAGGTGGTCGCGGTACTCCTCGAGCACGCGCTCCACGTCGTCGAGCTCCGCGCGGATGCGCTTGGTCGGAGTCCAATCCTCGATGTAGCCCTTCGGCCGCTTCCGGCCGTTTTCACGGCTAGTCGTGATCTCGCTCACGTGGCGCTCCTGCGCTGCTCGGCGAGCGTCCAGACGATCGCGAGCCGCTCCTGCACCGTCGAGCCTCCCGCACGGCGCCAACGCTCGGCGCGCTCCGCCTGCTCACGGCGGGCGGCGCTCACGAGCCGCTCCCGCGCGACGGGGGCGCCCTGCAGCCGGTGGACGTGCCGCTGGCCCCTCACGCCGACCTCTTACGCTCGGCCTCGAGCCGCTGGTAGCGGGCCGGATCGAGCTGGCGGGCGCAGTCGTCGCAGAGCACCCGGCAGTCCGGGCGCTGCGCCATCCACTCGCTACCCAGGACCACGGTCCGCTCGCAATGCGGGCAGTCGATCGGCTGGCCGGTACCGCCGATCCACATCTCGGTGGTCCACGCCGGCAGCGTCACGACGACGCCCCCCTCAGACGGGCGCCACTACATCGTTGTGGTGGGTCTCCTGGTCCGTCCGACGAGTCGGGCGAGCCGCGAGACGACGCGCTACGGGTGCGACGCACCCCACGGGTACGCGGGCGCTGCCTCGGCGTCATGCAACGGCGTGGTGGTGGCGGGGCCTTGTCGTCCCGCTCGTAACGGGTCAGCGCGAACGCCGCCCGCACCAGCTCATCGCGAAAGCGCTCATCCCCGAGCGCGACGCTGATGGTCTCCTGCAGCTCGGCGATCTCCTCAGCACGTTCCTCCTCCGGGAGGTCCGCGAGCTGCGAGCGCGTGTACCCCGTGCGCGTGCCGTCGGCCAGCACGACCTCGCGCCGGTCCGGGGTGCCTCGCGGCGCCCGCCTACGCCGCGCCAGTCGCATTTCTCGCCCGGTCGATCATTCGCCGTCCAAGATATGCGAAGGCTCGGACGCCATCCCTAACGCAGCGACGCCGCGGCCCCAATCGGAACCGCGGCGTCGGCCGCGAATGATCGTTCGGCGAGAAGCGACGAACTGATAGGAGCGTAGCCCGCGCCGCGGCGGAACCCGGCGTCCGCTACTTCGGCTTGCCCGTGCGCTTCACCCGTTCCACGTAGCCGTCAGCCCGCCGGTATGCGCGCTCCCACGCGTCGGCTGTCTGCTCGAGCACGCTGGCCCATTCGTCCCTGTCGGGTCCGAGCGCTTCGAGCGCGGTGCGCCAGGCGCTCGTGAAGTCCGCGCCGTTGCGGCGTTCGGCGACGAGCTGCTCACGCACGTCGGCAAGGCCCACGACGGGGAGGATGAACGGGGCCGCGGACGGCCCCGGGCGGAGGGGGTGCGGGGCAAAAGTGCGGGGCAAATATGCCCCGCAGACGGGTTGAGACGGGTTGAGACGGGTTGATAAACCGCTCTGGAAAGCCGGATCCCGCTGTCCGCCTAGAGCCGTTTAGATGTAGTACATCGACGCCTCGGCCTCCCGCTGTGCGACGTCGGCGATCGTCATCGCCTCGAGCACGCCACGGGCCGCGTTGGCGGCGTCGGCGAAGACCTGGCCCGCCTCGCGGGCGTCCACGTTGAGGTCGCCGTCGAGCGCCTCGACCACGTCGAGCACCGTCACCTCGGCCGGCGGGCGGGCGAACAGGTAGCCGCCCTTGACCCCGCGCTGGCTCTGGATGATGCCGGCGCGGCGGAGCGAGGCGAAAAGGCCCTCGAGCACCGGTACGGGGATGTCGCGACGCCGCCCGATCTCGGCGATCGGCACCGGCGCGTCGCCGCCGGAGCGGGCGAGTTCCGCAAGCGCGCGGACGGCGACGGGCGACTTGGCGCTGACCGCAAGCACCTCACTACGGTATCCCCATGGCGGCGACCGGGGAACCGCGGCGGGCCTCCGAGGGCGTCCTGCTGCTCTGGGCGCCCCCGCTCGCCCTCATGACGGTCATCTTCGCCCTCTCGGCGCAACCGGACCTCTCCTCGGGCCTCGGCACGCTCGACCTCATCGGCCGCAAGCTGATCCACGCGGGCGAGTACGCGCTGCTCACGCTGCTCTGGTGGCGCGTCACCCGCCGCCACACCGAGCCGGCCCGCGCCATCGCCGTCGCGGCCGCGATCGCGCTGCTCTACGCGGCGAGCGACGAGTTCCACCAGTGCTTCGTCGAGGGGCGTCACGGCACCCCGGTCGACGTCGCAATCGACTCCGTGGGCATCGCCCTGGCCTCCCTCTACGCGAGACGCCGCTCATGAGAGCCCGCCGCCTCCCGATGGAGTCCACCGCGCCGCTGATCGCCTTTGCCGGCATCCGCCTCCTCGTCACGGTCAGCGCGCTCGCCGCCACCCTGATCCTCGCCTTCCCGTACGAGGGCGACCTGTTCAGGGTGCTGGCGCTGGTCGCCGTCCCCTGGGCCCTTCTCCTC
>DATMJO010000051.1:0-35945 GCA_035553855.1 Thermoleophilaceae bacterium
CTTCTCGCGGTTCCTCACCGAGAGCGCGGCGAAGGCGACCGTCGTCTTCCCCGCCGAGGCATACGCGGAGAAGGAGGGCACGGTCACCCACCCCGACGGCCGCCTCCAGCGCGTCCGCCAGGCGATCGGCCGGCCCGCCGAGGTGCGCGCGGGCTGGTCAGTGCTCGCGGCGCTCGAGGCACTCGTGAGCGGGGGCGATCCGGCGGCCGGCGCTACCGCCGCCGCGCCCGAGGTCGCCGCCGCCGTGCCGTTCTACCCGCCGCTCGAGGAGATCGGCGGCGGCGGCATGCGCTGGCAGGAGCGGGAGACCGCCTCTCAGGCGCCCGCGCCGGCGGCACAGCCCGAGCCGCCCGAGCCTCCGCCCGCGGCCGGCGGCGGGGGGCTCCGGCTCGGGCTCGCGCGCTCGCTCTGGGCCTCGCCCGACACCGAGCACTCGCCCGTGCTGCGCTTCCTCGAGGCCCGCCAGCGGGCCGAGCTGTCGCCCGATGACGCGGAGCGCATCGGCGTGACCGCGGGAGACCGCGTCGTCGTCTCCACGAACGGCAGCTCGGTCGAGGCCACCGCCGCGCTCCGCGCCGCGCTGCCCGCCGGGAGCGTCTTCCTCGTCGAGGGCACGCGCGAGGACAACCCCAACGTGCTCACAGACGACCCGGTCGAGGTGCGCAAGGCGTGAGCGTGCTCGGCGCCGTCTCGTTCGCGGAGGACTGGTGGATCCAGATCCTCAAGTCGCTTCTGATCTTCGCGTTCATCCTGCAGGTGGTCCCGCTGATCCTCCTGCTCGAGCGCAAGCTCCTCGGCCGCTTCCAGGCGCGCTACGGCCCCAACCGCGTCGGCCCCTACGGGCTGGCCCAGCCGATCGCGGACGTGCTGAAGCTCCTGTCGAAGGAGCACTCCACCCCGCGCACGGCCGTCCCCTGGATGATGGCCATCGCGCCCGTGATCTCGATCGCCGCGGCGGTCGCCACGCTCGCGGTGATCCCGTTCGGCGACCGCGGCACCTGGGGCGACAGCTTCGGCCTCTACGGGATCGACGTCTCGATCGGGATCCTCTACTTCTTCGCGTTCGGGTCGCTCGCGTTCTACGCGCTCGTGCTCGGCGGCTGGGCGTCCGGCTCGAAGTACTCGTTCCTCGGCTCGATGCGCTCGGCTGCCCAACTCATCTCCTACGAGGTGGCGATCGGGCTCTCGCTCCTCGGCGTGGCGATGCAGGCCGGCTCGCTCTCGATCGTGGAGATCGTCGACGCCCAGGACACGATCTGGTTCGTCGTGCCGCAATTCGCCGGCTTCCTCATCTTCACCGTCGCGGGCTTCGCCGAGACGGCGCGGCCGCCGTTCGACCTGCCGGAGGCCGACGCGGAGATCGTCGCGGGCTACAACACCGAGTACGGCGGGATGCGCTTCGGCTCGTTCTTCATGGCCGAGTACATCGAGGTGATCGTGATCTCGGGCGTCGCGACCGCCGTCTTCCTCGGCGGCTGGCACGGGCCGGGGCCGGAGTCGCTCGGCCCGCTCTGGGTCGTGCTCAAGATGTTCGCCTTCATCGTGTTCTTCATCTGGATCCGCGCGACACTCCCGCGCCTGCGCTACGACCAGCTCATGTCGCTCGGGTGGAAGGTGCTCCTCCCGCTCGCGACCCTCAACATCCTGATAACCGCGATCGTCCTGGTGGCCTTCTGATGACTCAGCGCTGGAACCCGCCCGAAAGGGACATGCTCTCCGTGCAGCGTGGCCCCGAGCCCGGCGGGCTCGGCGGCGCCTACCGGACCTTCGCGGCGACGCTGCGCGGCCTGCGCACAACGCTCGGGAGACTCGCCGAGGAGCCGGTCACCATCGAGTACCCCGAGGAGAAGACACCGGTCTACCCGCGCTTTCGCGGCCGGCACAAGCTCCACACATTCGAGGACACCGGGCTCGAGAAGTGCGTCGGCTGCTCGCTCTGCGCGGCCGCCTGCCCGGCGGACTGCATCCGCGTCGTCGCCGCCGAGAACACACCCGACAACCAGGTCTCGGCGGGCGAGCGCTACGCCGCGGTCTACGAGATCAACATGAGCCGCTGCATCTTCTGCGGCTACTGCGAGATCGCCTGCCCGTTCGACGCGATCACCATGGGCAACGACTTCGAGCTCGCCGACTACGAGCGCTCGGACCTGATCTTCACCAAGGAGATGCTTCTGTCCGACCCGGTCGAGCGCACTCCGCTGCGGCGGGAAGGCGAGTAGCCCGAGCCATGTGGTTCGAGGACCTCATGTTCTTCGTCGCGGCCGCGCTCGCGCTGGCGGGCGCGTTCGGCGTGGTCGTCCTGCGCAACCCGTTCTACTCGGTGCTCTCGCTGGTCGTGCACCTGATCGCGCTCGCGATCCTGTTCCTCCTGCTCCACGCGCAGTTCATCGCCGCCGCGCAGGTCGTCGTCTACGCCGGGGCCGTGATGGTGCTGTACGTGTTCGTGGTCGCCTACGTGGGTGGTGTCGAGGACGACCGTGACCGCGACCCCGGGGTGGTCGGCCAGCTCGGGCCGCTGTTCGCGCTGTTTCTCGCCGTCGAGCTGGTCATCGCGCTGCTCGGGACCGGCCTGTCGGCGCTCGACACCGGCGGCGCGGAGATCGAGGCGGGCTTCGGCTCGCCCGCCGAGATCGGCGAGTTGCTCCTGCGCAAGATGCTCGTGCCGTTCGAGGCCGCCTCGTTCCTGCTGCTGGTGGCGGCCGTCGGCGCCGTCGTGCTCGCGCGCAAGCGCCGCGGCCTTCCCGACGAGGGCATCGTCTGATGGACGTCGCCTGGTTCCTCGTCGTCTCCGCGCTGATCTTCTGCATCGGCGCGGCCGGCGTGCTGACGCGGCGCAATCCGCTCGTCGTGCTGCTCTGCCTCGAGCTGATGCTGAACGCGGGCAACCTCGCGCTCATCTCCTTCTCGCGCATGCACGGGTCGGGCGACGGCCAGATCTTCGCCCTGATCGTGATGGTCATCGCCGCCTGTGAGGTCGTCGTCGGGCTCGGCCTGATCGTCGGCATGTACCGCCGCCGCCTGCCGGTGGACGTGGACGCCATGTCGGAGCTCCGCGGATGAGCGCCACGACCTACGGCTGGCTGATCCTCGCGTTCCCGCTCGCCGGGATGACCGTGAACGCGCTCGGCTGGAAGCTGATCGGCGGCCGGACGGCGGGCTGGATCGCCACGGCGGCGATCTTCGGCTCCTTCCTGTCGGCCCTCGGCGCGCTCGCCGACATGCTCGACCACCACGAGGAGGAGCGGATCTTCACCGACGCGCTCTTCACCTACGCGGAGACGGCGGGCTTCAAGGCCGAGCTCGGGATCCTGGTCGACCCGCTGTCCTTGTTCATGTGCCTCGTCGTGTCGGGCGTCTCGACGCTGATCCACCTCTACTCGGTCGCCTATCTCGAGTCCGACGAGGGCTACTCGCGCTACTTCGCCTACCTCAACTACTTCGTCTTCTCGATGCTGCTGCTCGTCCTGGCGGGCAACCTGCTGATCCTGATCATCGGCTGGGCGTTCGTAGGCGCGGCGTCGTACCTGCTGATCTCCTTCTGGTACCGGCGCAACACGGCCACCGCCGCGGGCACCAAGGCGTTCGTCATCAACGTGCTCGGCGACGTCGGGCTGGTGATCGGCGCGTTCCTGCTCTTCTCCGAGACCGGGGCGCTCGACTGGGCGGGCGTGTTCGAGGGCTCGCGCGACGCGTTCACCACCAACGACGGCACGCTCGTCGCCGCCTGCCTGATGATCCTCGTCGGAGCGTTCGCGAAGTCGGCTCAGCTTCCCCTCCACACCTGGCTGGCGGACGCGATGGAGGGCCCCACGCCGGTCTCCGCCCTGATCCACGCGGCCACGATGGTCACGGCGGGCGTCTACCTGATCGCGCGCACCCATCCGCTCTTCGAGCAGGCGCCGGCGGCGGCCGACGTCGCGGCGATCGTGGGGACGGCGACGCTGCTCTTCGCCGCGTCGGTCGCGCTCGTCGTCACCGACCTGAAGCGGATCATCGCCTACTCGACGATCTCCCAGATCGGCTACATGGTGCTGGGCGTCGCGGTCTTCGCCTACGGCGCGGGCCTCTTCCACCTGATGACCCACGCCTTCTTCAAGGCGCTGCTGTTCATGGGCGCCGGCTCGATCATCGGCGCGATGGGCGGCATCCAGTCGATCGACCGGATGGGCGGCTTCCGGCGTGCGATGCCGTTCACGTTCGTCACGTTCACGATCGGAGCGCTCGCCCTCTCGGGCTTCCCGCTCCTGTCGGGCTTCTTCTCGAAGGACGAGATCCTCGCCTTCACGCTCAACCGCGGCGGCTGGTACGTCGTGCTCGCGGTGCTCGCCTACGTCGCCGCGGGCGTGACCGCGTTCTACTCGTTCCGGATGGTGTTCCGGGTGTTCTTCGGGGAGCCCGTGCCCGAGGCGCGCGAGCTGGAGGGCGGCCACATCGCGCACCACGACCCGGCAAACCCGATGACCGGCGAGCCCGAGGACACCGACGTCGGCTTCCCCGGCCCCGAGCACCACATCGCTGAGCGCGAGTGGCCGATGAAGGTGGCGATGGGCACGCTCGCGGCACTCGCGATCGTGGGCGGCGCGGTCGCCGTGCCGGGCCTCACCGACACCCTCGAGAAGTTCCTCGAGCCCACCTTCCACGAGTCGCGCCACATCGAGGAGCACCCCTCCGACGCGGCCGAGTACATGGGCCTCGCCGTGGGCGCGCTGATCGGGATCACCGGCATCTTCGTGGCCTACCTGCTCTACATCCGCCGCCCCGGGCGCACGCTCGCGCTGCGCGAGCGTTTCCGCGGCGTCCACGACTTCCTCGAGCGCAAGTGGTACTGGGACGAGCTGATCGACGCCGCCTTCGTGCGGCCCGCGCGGGCGGCCGGCAACGCCGGGCGCACCGTCGTCGAGAGCGTCCTGGTGCAGGGCGTGATCGTGGGCGGGGCGACCGGCGCGGTGCGCGCCGCCACCTCGCTCGCCCGCACGCTCCAATCGGGCTACCTGCGCGCCTACGTCCTGCTGCTGTTCGCGGGCGCGGGCCTCCTGACCCTCTACTTCCTGATCGCGGCCTCCTAGGCGATGCTCACGATCCACCTCTCGATCGTCGTCTTCCTCCCGCTCGCCGCGGGCCTTCTCGGCCTGTTCGTGCCGCGGGCGGCGCGCTTCATCGGGATCGCGGGAGCGGTCGCCGTCCTCGGCTACGCGATCGCGATGCTGCTCGACTTCGACTCGGGCGGCGGCCTCCAGTACGCCACCGACGACATCTGGATCGAGGAGCTCGGGATCCACTGGGCGCTCGCCGTGGACGGGCTCAACCTCTGGCTCGTGGCGCTCACCGCCGCGCTGTGGGTGCCGGCCGCTGTCGTCTGCTGGAAGCGGAAGTGGGACCGCCCGCAGCACGTCTTCTTCCACCTGGGCCTCGCGGAGACGGCCGTGCTCGGCGCGTTCCTCGCCCAGGACCTCGCGGTCTTCGTCGTCTTCTTCGACGTGATGCTCGTGCCGTTCTACTTCCTCGTCGGCATCTGGGGCGAGGGCAGGCGCGTTGCCGCGACGACGAAGCTGATGATCTACACGCTCGCCGGCTCGCTGCTGATGCTTGTCGGCGCGATCGCCCTCGGCGTGCTCTCCACCCCGGACGGGGGCGAGCCGTCGTTCTTGCTCTCGGACCTCGCCGAGCGCGGGCTCGAGGAGGGCACCCAGCAGTGGATCTTTCTGCTGTTCGCGATCGCCTTCCTCGTCAAGGCGCCGGCGTTCCCCTTCCACGGCTGGATGCCGGACGCCTACCGGGCGATGCCGATCCCGATCCTGCTCGTGTTCAGCGGCGTCGTCTCGAAGGTCGGCGTCTACGGCTTCCTGCGGATCGTGCTGCCGACGATGCCCGAGGCCTCGCAGCACTTCCAGGAGCTCCTGATCGTGATCGCCGTGATCTCGATCCTCTACGGGTCGGTGCTCGCCTTCTCCCAGACCGAGGCGCGGCTCGTCGTCGGCTACTCCTCGATCGCCCAGCTCGGCTTCATCACGCTCGGGATCTTCTCGCTCGACCCGAAGGGCGCGCAGGGGGCGCTCATGCAGATGGTCAACCACGGCCTCGTCGCGGCGGCGCTCTTCCTGATCATCGCCGTGCTCGCCCAGCGCGCCGGCTCGGAGTCGCTTGAGCGGATGGGCGGGATCGCGCTGCGGGCGCCCGTGCTCGCCGCCCTGTTCTTGATCGTCACCTTCGCCACGCTCGCGATGCCCGGCTCGCCGAACTTCGTCGGCGAGATCCTGATCCTGTTCGGCACCTTCGAGGACAAGCTCGTCTACGGGCTCGTCGCGAGCATCGGCGTCGTGCTCGCCGCCGTCTACATGCTGCGCATCTTCCAGGGGGCGATGCACAACCGCGTCGGCGCCACGGTGGACTCACGCGACCTCTGCCGCCTCGACATCGGGACGATCGCGCCGATCGTGGCGATCGTCGTCGCGCTGGGCGTCTACCCCCAGGTGATCCTCGAAAGCACCGAGAAGGACACGGTCTCGAAGATCGCCGCCGCGCGCGCGGTCGCCCATCCGGCCCCCGTCCCGGCCGCGCTCCCGCCCCAGCCGGGCGCGCCGCAGTTCCAGGTCCAGCCCGGCGGCCCGCCCGTCGAGGGCGACCCGGGCGCGCCCCCGGTCGAGGTCCAGCCCGGCGGCCCACCCGTGGAGGTCCAGCCCGGGTCGCCGCCCGAGGAGGTGCCGGTCCCGTGATCCCCCTCGGCGCCGAGATCGCCGCCCCTGAGATCGACTACCAGGGGCTCTCGCCGCTCTTTGCGACGGTGGGCGGCGCGGTCCTGGTGTTCCTCGCGGGCCTGCTCCCGGGCCGCGCCGTGCAGCGCGTCGTCGTGCCGCTCATGACGCTGGCCGCGCTGGGCGCCGCCACCGGCCTCTCGATCTGGGTCTGGCAGCCGGGCGACCGCGACCCGATCGTCGAGAACGCGCTCGCGATCGACGCGCTCGCGCTCGGGATGGGCTTCCTCTTCTATGTCATGGGCATCGTCACCGTGCTGTTCGCCTGGCGCTCCGACGCCGTGCGGGAGGCCGGCGCCGGCGAGTTCTTCGGCCTGATGCTCGGCTCGATCTCGGGCATGGCGATCCTCGCGGCCTCCGAGAACCTCGTCACGCTCTTCATCGGCATCGAGCTGCTCTCGATCCCGCTGTACGTGCTCTGCGCCGCTCGCGTGCGGCACGCCCCGTCGCTCGAGTCGGGGCTGAAGTACCTCGTCGTCGGCTCGGCGGGGTCGGCCACGCTGCTCTACGGCCTCGCGCTGATCTATGGCGCGACCGGCGCGACCGACTTCGGCGCCATCGCCGCCGCGATCGGCGGGCCGACCGGCAAGGTGGCCGCAACCGATCCGCTGCTGATGACGGGCATCGGGCTGACGATGGCCGGGCTCGCGTTCAAGGCGTCGGTGGCGCCCTTCCACCAGTGGACGCCGGACGTCTACGAGGGGGCGCCCACGCCGGTCACCGCCTTCATGGCGGTCGCGACCAAGGTGGCTGCGTTCGCGATCCTCCTGCGGCTGTTCGACCACGCGCTGGCGACCGCCCAGGTCGAGTGGGGCCCCGCGCTGTTCGCGCTGGCCGTGGTCACGATCGTCGTGGGCAACGCCGGCGCGATCGCCCAGCGCTCGCTGAAGCGGATGCTCGCCTGGTCGGGCGTCGCCCAGGCGGGCTACCTGCTCGCCGGCGTGGTCGTGGGCACGCGCCTCGGCCTGCAGGCCACCGTCTTCTACCTCGCCGTCTACCTGCTGATGAACGCGACCGCGTTCGCCGTGGTGATCGCGCGGGAGCGGGTCTCGGGACACGGGGACGACCTGCGCTCCCTGGAGGGCCTCGGCCGCTCCGCGCCGGCCCTCGCGTGGCCGATGACGATCGCCATGCTCGCGCTGGCCGGGGTCCCGGGCACCGCGGGCTTCATCGGGAAGTTCTACTTGATCGACGCCTCCGTGGACGGCGACTGGGCGTGGCTCGGCATCGCGATCGTCGTCGGCTCGATGATGTCGCTCGTCTACTACCTGCGCGTCGTGGCGACGATGTGGATGGGGCCGATCGAGTTCGACCTGCCGCTGCTCCGCGGGCGGCGCCTCGGCCCGATCGGCGGCTGGTCGCCCGAGGCCGACGCGCGCTCGCAGCCGGAGCTCCTGCTGGTCGCGGTCGTGGCGGCCGCCGCAACGGTCTTCTTCGGGATCTGGCCGGAGCCGCTGTTCGACCTCGCCCGCGACGCGGGCACGTCGCTGTCGGGCCTGCGCTAGCTCCCCACCTGGACCTCCACGTGGGACAGGCGTACGCTCGCTCGAGCACGTGACGAATCATCGCGGCGACGCCGGCGCCGGCAGAGCGCCGGCCACGCGCGAACGGAGGTTCCCGATGCCGGAACATGTGGTCCAGGGCGTTCGAATCCACTACGAGGAGAGCGGTGAGGGAGCGCCGATCGTGTGCGTCCACGGCGCCGGCGGGACCGCGCTTGCATGGTCCGACGCGGTCGCCAGGCTCGCGTCGCTGGGGCGGGTGATCGCATACGACCGGCGAGGCTGTTCGCGGAGCGGGCGGCCCCAGCCGTATGAGCGCACCAGCGTCGCCGAGCACGGCGACGACGCCGCGGCGCTCATCGACCTTCTGGACGCGGCGCCCGCCATCGTGGTCGGCCGCAGCTACGGCGGGACGGTCGCGGTGGATCTGGCCCTGCGACATCCCGATCGGGTCCGTGCGCTCGTGCTGCTCGAGCCCGATGCCCCGCGCGCACTCGCGCCCGCCGCGGCGGACTGGATCGACTCGCTCGTCGAGCGACTCCGCAGAGTCGCGGAGCGGGACGGCATCGAGGCGGTTGCCGAGGCCCTGGTCGCGGACGTGGCCGGTCCCGACGCGTGGGCCTCCTTCCCCCCCGAGGTGGCGCGGGCCATGGCGGGCAACGGCCCGGCGCTGCTCGCCGAGCTGGGGGGCGAGTGGTGGTTCGAGGCGGACGTGGCAGCGCTCGCCGGAATCGAGCAACCCGCGCTCGTCGTGACGGCCGGCGATTCGCCACCCGAGTTCCACCAGGCGCCCGAAGCGATCGCCAAAGCGCTCCCGAACGGACGCCTCCTGAGCGTTGCGGGCGGCCATCTGATCGACCCCGCGGGACCGGAGGTGGTCGCCTTCGTCACGGAGGTGCTGAAGGACACCTGAGCGTCAAGCGCGACCCCGTCCCTCGCCTGCGTCACCCATCGAGGCCCTGGGGGACTCTCGGCGATCCCCGCCAGGGGGCCCGGTCGCCCGTGACTAGCCCTCGACGAACGCGCCGGGCGCCGCGAGGCGGAGCTGCGCCTCGAGCTCCTCGCGCTGGCGCTCGGCCTGCTCGGCGAGCGCGGCGAAGTCGAAGTCGACCAGCTCGGGCAGCTCCGACGCCACCGTCGCGAGGTTGCGCCAGAGCTGGAGCTTGCCGGTGACGCCGATCAAAAGCGCCTCCAGCTCGATGACCCGGCTGAGCGGCGAGTAGGACAGGAGCCGCCCGTTCGGCTTGAAGCGCCCGAGGCGCTCCGCAATCGTGGCGCCCGCGACCTTCAGGTGGTCCTTGCCGGCGCCGAGCGCCTTCATGACCTCCGTGAGCGTCCCGTGTTCCTCCTCGATCTCGCGCGCGATGCGGGCGAGCACCTCGCCGAGCGGCGTCCCGTCGTTGGAGCCCTGGGCGCGGCGGGCGAGCGCGCGGCCCGCCGTCGCCCCGGCGAGGTGGTCGTTCAGGTAGGTCGCGAGCAGCCCGCGGTCGATGGTCATGGCGGACACGGTACCCGTGGAGCGAGAACGGGCACCTCCACATCCGGCCCGTCTACCGGGCGGCGGCGGGACGGGTGCGCCGGGCCCTACTCGACGACGAGGCCGTGGCGCATCGTGTTCTCCGAGACGACGCGTGGCTCCACGAACTGCAGCAGGTAGTCGGGCCCGCCGGCCTTCGAGCCGACGCCGGAGAGCCGGTTGCCGCCGAAGGGCTGGCGCCCGACGACGGCGCCGGTGATGTGGCGGTTCACGTACAGGTTGCCGACGGGGAGGCGATCGACGGCGCGGCGGATCGCCTCCGGGCTACGCGAGAAGAGGCCCGCGGTGAGCGCGACGGGGGCCGCCTCCACGGCGTCGAGCGCAGCGTCCAGTGAGGCGACGCGCTCCAGCGTGAGCAGCGGGCCGAAGATCTCGTCGGCGATGACGGCCGAGTCCGGCGGCAGGTCGGTGGCCAGCACGGGCGGCGCGTACCAGCCGCCGCCCGGGCCCTCGCCGCCGCGGGCGGCGATCCGCCCCTCGCGCCCCGCCGTGGCCGTGTAGCGGAGCACACGGTCGCGGGCCTCCTCCTCGATCACGGGCGGGACCTGGGTGGCGAAGGACTCCGGGGGCCCCACCTCGAGCGCCTCGACGGCGCCGGCCAGGCGCCCGGCGAGCGTCCCGGCGACGCGCTCGTGGCAGAGGACCCGCGCCGCCGCCGAGCACTTCTGGCCGGCGTAGCCGAAGGCGGAATGCACGATCGCGGGCACGGCGTCGTCGAGGTCGGCGTCGGCGTCCACGATCGCGCAGTTCTTGCCGCCCATCTCGGCGACGACGCGCTTCACATGCGCCTGGCCCGGTGCGGGCTCGGCCGCCGCCCGCACGATCTCGAGCCCCACGGCCTGGGAGCCGGTGAACGCGATCACATGCACGCCCGGATGGCGGACGAGCGCCGCCCCCACCTCGCCGAACCCGGGTACGAGCGCGAGCGCCTCGGCCGGCACGCCCGCCTCGTGGAGCGCGCGAACGAGCACGAGCGCCGAGCCGGGCGACTGCTCGGCCGGCTTCAGCACGGCCGCGTTGCCGGTGACGAGCGCGGCGGCGGTCATGCCGAGCGGGATCGCCAGCGGGAAGTTCCACGGCGAGATCACGGCGGCCACCCCGCGCGGGACGTAGCGCATCGTGTTGCGCTCGCCCGGAAGCTGGATCAGCTCCGGTCCAGCGTCGAGGGCGACGGCCGCGCGGGCGTAGTACTCGAGGAAGTCGATCGCCTCGCACACGTCCGCGTCCGCCTCGGGCCAGGGCTTCCCGCACTCGCGCACCTGGAGGGCCGCGAGCTCGGCGCGGCGCGAGCGGAGGATCGCGGCCGCGCGCCGCATCGTCTCGGCGCGCTCGGCGACCGGCCGGGCCGCCCACGCGGGTCCGGCCGCCGCGGCGGCGCGCACGGCTTCGTCGACGTCGGTCTCCGAGGCGCGCCGCGCCCGCGCGACGACGCGCTCGGGGGCGGCCGGGGCGGTGGAGGTGAACTCCTCGCCGCCCCCCTCCTCGCCGGCCACGAGCACCGGCACCGCGAGCGGCAGGCGCGCGTCGAGTTCCGCCAGGGCGTCCGTCAGGAGCGCCCGCGCGGGCGCTCGGCGGAGCTCGAGTACCGGCTCGTTGGCGAAGGGCTCGCTCACGGGGCCCGCAGCAGCTCCTCCACCGGGACGCCCTCGGCCTGCGCGGCGAGGAACGACTCGTTCGAGGTGTTCTCGAGCAGGCGCCGCACGAGGTAGGCCATGCCCGCCACGAGATCCCCGACCGGACAGTACATCCGCACCGTGTGGCCGCCCGCCGCGAGCGCGGCGGCCAGGTCGTCGCCGAGGCCGCGCAGGACCTGGAGCTCCACGTCGCCGCTGCCCGCGTGGGCGATCGCGTGGGCCACCGAGCGCAGGTTGTGCGAGGCCACGGCCACCTGCACCCGCGGGCGGGCGTCGAGCAGCCGCCGCGTGAGCGTCTCGAAGTTGCGGTCGCATTCCGCCTTGTCCTCGAACACGGGCGGGCTCCAGCCGTGCTGGCGCGCCTCCACCACTTCGTGGTCCCAGTAGGCGCCCTTCACGAGCCGGACGACGAACGGCGCCCGCCGGGGGGAGCGCTCGAGCCAGGCGAGGATCGTGTCGAGCTCGGCGGGGGAGTCGCGCAGGTAGGCCTGCAGCACGAGCCCCGCCGAGGGCCCCTCGCGCAGACCCTCCTCGTCGAGCAGGTCGAAGACGAGCGCGAGCGTCGCCTCGCGGGTGTCGAGCGACTCCATGTCGATGTGGAGGTGGGCACCCGCGTCGCGCGCCCGCTCGAGCAGCGGCCGCAGCCTGCGCGCCGCGTCGGCCGCGCCCACCTCGGGCGCCTCGGGCCGCATGCGCGGCGTGAGCGCGGAGACCTTCACCGACAGGTTCGCCGCGGGCAGGGAGTGGCGTTGCGAGGCCTCGGCGAGCACGTCGAGGGCCTCGGCGCAGCGCTCCGCGTAGCGGTCGGCTTCGGCGTCCGTGACCGTGGCCTCGCCGAGCAGGTCCACCGAGGCCGAGATGCCCCGCCGCCAGAGCTCGCGCAGGGCCGGGACCGCGTCCTTCGGCGTGGCGCCCACGATGAAGCGGTGGGCCATGTGTCGCACCCCCGCCGCCGCCGCGGCCCCGAGGGCGGCGCGCCCGGCGCGGCTCTCCGCCATCCGCATCGCCGCCTGGAGCGGCGGCGGCCGCTCGGGCACCTCCTCCAGGAAGCCCGCGAGATGACGTGCAAGGTCGTCCAGCGAGGCGCACGCGGGCGTCACGTCCACGAGGCGGAAGAGCGCCGCCCGGAGCTCACGGTCCTGCGTCGCCAGGTGCATCGCGCGCTCGTCGAGTGCCTTGAGCGGGTGCCGCGCGCGGGAGGGATGCGCCGCGTCGAGCGCGCGACCGATGTCGAGGATGGCGCTCTCTGCGTCGGCGGGCATTACGCTGGGATCATGGCGCAGATCGTCCGTGCCGCCTGCCCGCACGACTGCCCGGACACGTGCGCGATGCTCGTGACCGTCGAGGACGGCCGCGCGACGAAGGTCGAGGGCGATCCGGAGCATCCGGTCACCGCCGGCTTCCTCTGCGGCAAGGTCTCGAACTACCTCGACCGCGTGTACGCCGAGGACCGGCTGCTCCACCCGCTCGTGCGCGAGGGCGAAGTGCTCCGCCGCGCCTCCTGGGACGAGGCGCTCGACCGGGCCGCCGCCGGGATCACGAGCGCGATCGCAGAGCACGGGCCCGAGTCGCTCCTTCCCTACAGCTACGCCGGCACGATGGGCTTCCTTCAGCGCGACTCGATGGGCGAGCGCCTGATGAACGCGCTCGGATCGAGCCGCCTCGAGCGGACGATCTGCGCGGACGCAGGGCTCGTGGGGACCCTCTCGACGCACGGCGTCTCGCCCGAGGTCGATCCCGAGGAGTGGCCGCACGCGCGCTACGTGCTCGCCTGGGGCTGGAACCCGATGTCGACCGCCCCCCACCTGTGGCGGCTGGTCCTCGAGGCGCGCCGCAACGGAGCGAAGCTCGTCGTCGTCGATCCCTACCGCAGCCGCACGGCGCGGGTGGCCGACGAGCATGTGCGCCCGGCGCCCGGAAGCGACGGCGCGCTGGCGCTCGGGATGATGCGGGCGATCGTCGACGCCGGCCTCCAGGACGAAGGGTGGTGCCGGGAGCACGCGTCGGGCTACGACGAGCTACTCGCCCTGCTCGAGTCGTTCCCGCTGGAGCGCGCGGCCGCGCTCACGGGCGTCCCGGCGGAGCGAATCGCCGAGCTCGGCCGTGACTTCGCCGGCACGAGGCCCGCGCTCCTGCGGCTGGGGGTGGGCGCTCAGCGCCACGCGGGCGCGATCGAGGCCTACCGCACGCTCGCCTGCCTTCCGGCTCTGACCGGAGCCTGGCGCGAGCGCGGCGGTGGCTGCTCCTACATCCCGTCGGCTACGGCAGGGGCGGTGGATTCCTCCGGCCTCCAGCGCCCGCAGCTCAGGGTGGGCGAAGCGCGCGCGATCAACATGTCGTGCCTCGGCGACGCCCTCACCGACCCGGCGCTCGACCCTCCGGTCAAGGCGCTCGTCGTCTGGAACTCGAACCCGGCGCAGATCGCGCCCGACCAGGAGCGCGTCCTTCGCGGCCTGCGCAGGGACGATCTGTTCGTCGTCGTGCTCGAGCAGTTCATGACCGACACCGCCGCGCTCGCCGACGTGGTGCTGCCCGCGACGACCCAGCTCGAGCATCTGGATGCCCACTTCTCGTGGGGCCACCAGTACGTCACCTGGAACGAGCCTGCGATCGAGGCCCGCGGCGAGGCGAAGCCGAACACGGAGATCTTCCGCCTCCTGGCCGGGCGGCTCGGCCTGGCCGAGCACTTCGGCCAGAGCGACGAGGAGCTGCTGGCCGAGCTGTTCGCCGAGCGGCCCGGCGGAGTGTCGCTCGCCGAGCTGCGCGAGCGCGGCTGGGTGAAGGTCGACCACGGCCGCGGACCGGTGCCGCACGCCGACGGCGGCTTCGGCACGGCCGACGGGCGCGTGAACCTCGCCGCCGCCGCGTGGAGGCCGCCCGCCGAGGTCGCCGACGAGGCGCTCGCGGGGCGCTATCCGCTGGCGCTGCTGACCCCGAAGACCCACCTTTTCCTGAACTCCACCTTCCCGAACCAGGAGCGCCAGCACTCGGCGCAGCCCGAGCCGTTCGTCGTGCTGCATCCCGCCGACGCGGCCGCGCGCGGCATACAGAGCGGCTCGTTCGCGCGTGTCTTCAACGACCGCGGCTCGTGCCGGCTGCGGGCGCGCGTGAGCGACGATGCCGCCCCCGGGGTAGCCGTGGCGCCGATGGGCTGGTGGAGTCGCGACCACGACGGCGGGGTAGGCGCGCAGGCGACGACGCCGCAGCTGCTGACGGAGATCGGGGCGGCGCCGACGTTCAACGACAACCGCGTGGAGGTCGAGCGCTCGTGATCATGTACGTGAAGCCCGGATGCCCCTATTGCGACCAGGCGCGCGCCGGGCTCGCGGCGAAGGGCGTCGAGTGGGAGGAGCGCGACGCCACCGCGAACCCCGCGTGGAAGCGCGAGCTGATGGACCACTCGCGCGGGAGCGGGATGGTGCCGACGATGGTGGCGCCGGACGGCGGGATCACCGTCGGCTGGGAGGGCAAGGGCTGACGGGTCCACTGAGGCGGCCGGTCGGCCGCCAACCCTCAACCACCCTCAAGGGGGTCTGACCCCTCGCAACCCTCAACCACCCTCAAGGGGGTCTGACCCCTCGCAACCCTCAACCACCCTCAACGGGGTCTGACCCCTCGCAACCCTCAACCACCCTCAAGGGGGTCTGACCCCTCGGTGCGCCCAAGGGGGTCTGACCCCTCGGTGCGCCGCGCCGCTCGCTAGCCTCCCACGCCCGCATGGACTACCCCGTCGAGTCGTTCACCGAGGAGGAGCGCGCAGCCCTCGCCCCCCACTTCACGAACCTCGACTCCCCGGTCTTCGCGCTCGTGAACCTGCCGGAGACGGTCAAGGGGGCGCTGTTTGCCCGCTACTCGCGCTACCAGGGCACGCTGCGGCGCCTCTACCTCGAGGAGTTCGCGGCCGACCAGGAGGCCGCCGCGGCACGCACGTTCGACGGTGTCGAGGGCGAGCGCGCCGCGACGCTGTACGAGCGGGTCTTCGTCGGCTACGGCGACGACTCCGTCGCCCAGCTCGGCGGCGCGCACATGGCGATGGAGTGGTGCTCGAACGTCATGACGAAGGTGCTCCAGCGCCCGCGGCTCGCCGCCTACCTGGAGCAGTCCACCCGCTACATCCCCTACGACGGGGCGATGCCCGGCGGCGGCTATCGCTACTGGCGCGACGGGGACCTCGGCCCCGAGTACGCCGAGGCGATGGACTCGCTCTTCGACGCGTACGCGCGCCTGCTGCCCGCCGTCGAGGCGTGGGCCGCCGAGCGCTTCCCCCGCTCCGACCAGCAACCCGAGTCTGCCTACCGGCGCTCGATCAAGGCCAAGGCCCTCGACCTCCTGCGCGGCCTGCTGCCCGCGGCCTCGCTCTCCCACATGGGCATGTTCGCCACGGGACAGGCCTACGAGCAGCTGCTCCTGCACCTCCTGGCCTCGCCGCTCCCCGAGGCGCGCGACTACGGCCGGATGATCCTCTCCGAGCTGCAGAAGGTCATGCCGAGCTTCGTCAGCCGTGTCGAGCGCCCCGAGCGCGGCGGCGAATGGATCTCCTACCTCGAGCGGCGCGAGCATGCGGCCGACCGCTGGGCGAAGCGCCTCGGGCTCGATCGCGCCACCCGCGACGAGGGCCTGCGGCCCCAGGTCAAGCTGCTCGAGGTGCGCGGCACGGAGGACTCCCTGCTCGCCGCCCTCCTCTTCGAGCGGGCGAGCGTGTCCGAGGAGGAGGCGCGCAGCGCCGTCTCGGTTCTGCCTCCCGACGAGCGGGCCCAGATGCTCCGCGAGCTTGTCGGCGAGCGCGGCAACCGCCGCCACCGCCCTGGGCGCGGCTTTGAGTCGGTCTCCTACCGCTTCGAGATCGTCTCCGACTACGGGGCCTTTCGCGACCTCCAGCGCCACCGCCTGCTCACCGTCCAATGGCAGACGCTCTCGCCCGACCTGGGAGCGGGCCTCCCGGGCGAGATCGACGAAGCCGGCCTCGGCGACACCTACCGCGGCGCCCTCGAACGCTCGGCCGCCGAGCACGCGCGGCTCGTCGCCGCGGGGCTGCCGCACCTCGCTCCCTATGCCCTCTGCCTGGGCTACCGGATCCGCTTCGTGCTCGACATGAACGCCCGCGAGGCGATGCACCTGATCGAGCTGCGCTCCGGGCGCGAGGGCCATCCGGGCTACCGCGCCGTGGCGCACGAGCTGCACCGCCAGGTCGCCGAGGTCCACCCGGGCATCGGCGCGGCGATGACCCACGTGGACGTCGAGACCGAGCCGCGGCTCGAGCGGATCCTGTCCGAGATCCGAACGCAGACCAAGGCCGCCGCGCGGGTATAGCCTGCGCCCGTGCACGACGAGCTGATCCAAGACAGGCGCGTCGCCCCGTCGATCCTGTCGGCGGACTTCTCGAAGCTCGGCGCCCAGCTCGACGAGGTGATGTCGGCGGGCGCGCGGGTGATCCACGTGGACGTGATGGACGGCCATTTCGTTCCGCCGATCACCATTGGGCCGCTCGTCGTCGAGTCGATCCGCGAGCAGGTCAACGGCGCGGGCGGGTTCCTCGACGTCCACCTGATGATCGAGCGGCCCGAGCGCCAGATCGAGGCGTTCGCCTCGGCCGGGGCCGACATGATCACGATCCACCAGGAGGCGACCCCCCACGTCCACTACGCGCTGAAGGCGATCCGGGAGGCGGGCTGCATGGCGGGGCTCGCGATCAACCCGGGAACGGCGCTCGAGACCGTGATCGACGTGCGCGCCTTGGTCGACAACGTGCTCTGCATGACCGTCAACCCCGGCTGGGGCGGACAGGCGTTCATCCCGGCCTCGGTCGGCCGCGTCACGCGCCTCCGCAAGCTCCTGCCTCCCGGACTCGCGATCGAGGTCGACGGCGGGGTGGACGAGCGGACGGCGGGCCCGTGCGCCGAGGCGGGCGCGACGCTGTTCGTGGCCGGGTCGGCGATATTCGGCGCGCCGGACCCGGCCGCCGCGTACGGCGCGATCGCGGCAGCGGCCGGCGCCGCCTGAGCGGATCCGCGCGCTCGCCGTTTCCACGACTCGGCGCTCCGCTTCGTGACGTCCGACGCCGACGCTGCGATCGGCCATGCGCACGAGGTCCAGGAGGAGACCGTGGACCGTCTCGACGAGGCGCGCGAGCGCTCCGACGTGCCGATCGAGCACCGCCTCGTCACTCGCTAGACCCGTTTCCGCAGCTCAGGCCCGGGTATCGGACCACCATGACACCGCTCACGATCTCAGCCACCGCGCTCGTCCTCGGCCTCATCGTCGCCTCGTTCGCGGTGATGGGCGCGCCGATGTTCGCGATCCCCCTCCTGCTGCTGCTCGGGGCCGGAGCCACGGCCCTCTACCTGTCCCGCGGTCGCTCCCGCACGGAGGCCTCGCGCCACATGGCGGAACGCCGGCGCGAGGCGGGCCTCGAGCGCGCCGAGCCGTCGGAGGAGTCGCGCAGGACGCTCACCGAGAGCGCCCCGCCGGCGAGCGGCCGATGACCCTCGAGGTCCCGCAGCCCGTCACCCCGGACACGCCCTCGCCAGGCCCGGCCATCCCGGACACCCCCACGACCCCGGAGCCCTCGCCGGATCCGCGCCCCGAGCCGTCGGTGCCCGAGCCCTCGCCGCCGGAGGCGCCTGAGCCCTCGCCCCCGGACGTCCCGGGAACCCCGCCGGGAGCGCCCGAGACGCCGGCCGAGCCGATCTCCCCGGAGACCGCCCCCTCGCTGCTCACCCAGGACGGCTCCTGATCCGGCCCCGCAGCCGGAGGCTCAGTGCTTGCGCCGGTTGGTGGAGTAGATGTGGATGCTGGCGGGCGCCGTATCCTCGTAGCTGCGCTCCGCGAGCCCCGCGCGCCAGGCCAGCCAGCGCGCCAGATATCCGAATGCCGTCCTGATCGCCCCCGCGTACCCGGGTTCTGATCCTTTAGGGCTCCCACCGGTCAGGAAACTGACGCGATCGACGGGTCTGGTCGCTGTGTTTGTACTCGGACCGGGCAGGGCATCAGGTTGTGGATGACCCTTGATGCCCAGAGCACACGGAACGGGCGCCCCAGCGTGAACCTGATCGAGGCGGAGCCGGACCTCGCCCACGGCCTCAGCCCCGGCGAGGCCGCGGCGCTGCGCCAGCACGCCATCGTGCCCGCGCTCGACCTCGTGCCCGGCCCATGGGAGCCCGACCCGGCGGTGGCGGGCCCCGAACGCGCGCTCGGGCTGCTCGTGATCTCCGGGCTGATCGTCCGAGAGCTGCGTATCGGCGAGGCCGCCGCCGCCGAGCTCGTCGGATCGGGCGACCTCGTCCGCCCCTGCCACGAGGACGAGGTGAGCGTGATCGTCGAGGCCGACGCCGCCTGGTCGGTCCTCGAGAAGGCGCGCGTCGCGGTGCTCGACCAGCGCGTCGCGGCCCTCTGCGGACGCTTCCCGCAGTTCGTGTCGAACCTGCTCGGCCGGGGCACGCGGCGGGCACGCGCGCTCACGACCCACTCGGCCATCTCGCACATGACGCGGGTCGACTCGCGCCTCCTGCTGCTGCTCTGGAACCTGGCGGACCGCTGGGGCAAGGTCGCCCCGGAGGGCGTGACGATCCCGATGCGCCTGACCCACGAGATGCTCGCGAAGCTC
The DNA here is from genome assembly GCA_035553855.1 of Thermoleophilaceae bacterium. GTDB lineage: Bacteria > Actinomycetota > Thermoleophilia > Solirubrobacterales > Thermoleophilaceae > JBBDYQ01. The sequence goes on from DATMJO010000051.1 coordinate 19,029, forward strand.
GTCGGCGCGCGGCGCCCCTCGGTCAGCACGGCCATGAGCGACCTCTCGCGGCGGGGCCTCCTGACGGCGCGCCGTGGCGGGTTCATCGTGCTCCACGGTGACCCTCCGCCCGCGTTCTCGTCCCAGCCCGAGAGCGTCGAGGCCGAGCGCGTGCTCGCTTCGGACACGATCAGCTGAGACGCCCGCCGCTGTAGCGTCCCGCGCGTGCGCGAAGACGTCGCGATCCGCCACGACGCCGGCGCCGACCGCGTCGCGGTCGAGGAGCCGCTCGAGATCCGGGTGGACGGCCGGGCGCTCGCGGTCACCATGAGGACCCCCGGCCACGACGAGGAGCTGGCCGCCGGCTTCCTCCACGGCGAGGGCCTTCTGGACCGCGTCCCCGAGGTCGGCCTTCCCGACGATCTCGCCGCGAACACCGTCGACGTGCGCGGGCCGCTCACGCGCGATCCCGGCGAGCGCCGCTTCTACACGACCTCCTCGTGCGGGGTGTGCGGCAAGGGCGCGATCGACGAGGTCGCGGTCGACGCTCCGCCGCTGCCGCCGGGCCCGGTGGTCGCGCGAAGCCTGCTCGCCTCGCTCCCGGACCGCCTCGTGCAGCCCGGCTTCGGGCGCACCGGCGGGATGCACGCGACCGGCCTGTTCGACCCGGCCGGCGAGGCCCTGCTCGTCCGCGAGGACGTGGGGCGCCACAACGCCATGGACAAGGTCGTGGGGCGCTGCCTGCTGGACGGGGACCTCCCGTTGAACGAGCGCATCCTGTGCGTCAGCGGGCGCCTCTCCTTCGAGCTGGTGCAGAAGGCCGCCGTGGCCGGTTGCCCGATTCTCGTAGGAGTCGGCGCCCCCACGTCGCTCGCGGTGTCACTGGCGAGGGAGACCGGCATGACGCTGTGCGGCTTCGCTCGCGGAGGCGACGCCAACGTCTACTCCGGCGCGGAGCGCGTCGCCTAGGTCGGGAGCGGCGAGCCCGCGAAGACGAGGAACCAGACGAGCATCGCCAGGCCGGCGATCGAGACGCTCAGGATCATCACGATGTCGAGCACGCTGGTCCTCCGGCCGGCGGTCCGCTCGCCGCGCATGCTGCGGAGCCACGGAAGCGGCATCCGCGCCCCCTCGTCGGGCACGCCGATCACCTTGGCGTAGTGGCGGTCGAGCCAGCCGAGGCCCTTCGCGACGGCGACGACCGAGACGAGGATCCCCAGCATCACGAGCAGGTAGAGCCCCATGCTCGTCTGCTGGGACTCGGCGATCTGCGAGCCGATCCAGAGCCACCCGATCGGGATCGCGATCCAGACCCCGATGCTGCCCGCCGCCATCAGCAGGATCAGGAAGGCGGCGTAGAGCTTGCGGCCCGGGCCGGCCGCGGGGGCCTGGGGCGAGGTCTGCTCCATCGCCTGACCGTAGCCGACCCCGCCCGCGGGCACCCGTCAGGAGGCCGCGTGCGCGTGCTCGCGCGGGGACTCGGCGCCCTCGGACGGCCGCGCCGCGTCTCCGGGCCCGCCCCGGCCGGAGGAGCCGCCGGCGCGGGATACGCGAGCGACACCCCATCCGAGCGCGGCCACGAAGCCCAGCGCGATCAGGAGCACAACGAGCGAGGCGGCGACCCAGATCCAGCCGGGGACGTCGTCCTTCTTCTCGCGCTGGAGCGCCTCGGTGTCGTGCACGAAGGTCCGCGTGAAGGACGTGGGCGCGGGCACCTCCGGCGCGGGGATGCCGCGGTCCGCGGGGAAGAACACCGGGATCGCCAGCTGCTCGCGGCCCTTGTGGACGCGGATGAGGCTCTTCCACTCGCCGTAAAGGGGCAGCGGCTCGGTGGTCCGCCACGCGCCGTCGCCGGTGCGCTCCATCGGCTCGACGACGAGCTTGCCGCCGCCCTGCCAGGCGATTCCCTCGACCCATGCGGCGTCCTCGGCGACCTCGGACGGGTCGAAGCGGACCGTGGCGTGGGTCTCGCGGTCGGTCGCGCCGGGCACCTCCTCGAGCGTGACCTGCCCGCGGACCGTGCGGCTCTCGTCGTACACCAGGCCGTTCGCCACGAGCAGGCCGATGACGAGCAGCGAGACGGCGAACGCCGGCCGGGCCACCCGCGCGGGTGGCAGCCCACGGCGCAGGCCGGAGCCCAGCAGGGCGCCGAGAACGCCGCCGGCGATGCCGCCGCCGAGCGCCATGAGGAGCGCCTCCGGGAGGATCGCGCCGGTCCACGCGTGCGGCATCGCGAACTGCGTCCAGCCCCATTCGGCCGCGAAGCCGATCGTTCCCACGAGGGCTCCGCCGGCCACGCCGAGCGCGAGCGGCCGGTTGCGGGTGAAGTAGAGGGCAGCGGCCTCGATCACGAGCGCTTCCGCCAGGTAGAGCGGCATCGTCGGGAAGGTCTCGCCGAGCACCGGGCCGACCAGCAGGCCGATGATCCCGCGCACTGCGAGGAAGAAGAGCGCGGCGCCGATCGCGCCGCCCCTGCCGACCCAGATGCGCGCGGCGACCAGCGCGAAGCCCGCGGCCACGGCGATCAGGAAGGGCTGGAAGACGAGGCGGAACTGCGGCACGCCGAAGTCGAACTCGCCCTGGAAGGTCGAGGCGCCGATCAGCAGGCCGCCCATGAGGGCAAGGCGGCGCCAGTAGGTGATGAAGCCCTGGAGGCGCGTGAGGCCGCCCTCGACCGGGGGCTTGCCGCGACGGGCGTGCATGCCCTCGCCGAGCAGGATCGCCATGCCGATCAGCGAGAGGCCCGCGCCGCCGATGAGCATCAGGTGGGTGGGACCCCAGAGGGTGACGTCCTGGCCGAACAGGCGGTGCCACATGTCGTCGAGGGGGAAGCCCGACAGCGCGAAGCCGCCCGCCGCCGCCATGAGCACGCCGCCGACCGGAGCGTGCCACCCCCGGGTGATCCGGACGGCGGCCGGGCCGGGGCGCTCCCGCGGGAGGACCACGGCGAGCACGCCCGCGGCGAAGATGCCGAACAGGCCGACGAGGATGAAGTAGTGGGACGGATTCGCGAGCGGCCCCTCGTCGCGCCCGTGGTCGATGTGCAGCGAGATGTCCCAGTACATGCCGAACAGCGCGATGAGGAGCGCGCCGCCCGCGATCCCGGCGGGCAGAGCGGCCCAGCCGGGGAGCCCCGACAGGCGCTCCGAGATGTCGTTGCCGAACTGGAGGAGGCGGCTCTCGCCGCGGCGGTAGCGCGCGCAGAGCCAGATCAGGACGGCCGTGGCGATCATCGCCCCGAGCGTGGCGCCGACGACCTCGCCGGTCGCCGCTCCACCCGCGGGGGAGTCGGTGCCGGCTGCGAGCAGGGGTGAGAGGAAGCTGTGCATTGCCTTATGTTACACCAATTGATGTCACATCGAAACATGTACCCTCCCTCTGTGTCCGATCGCACGAACAGGGACCGCAGGCGCAAGGGCCGCCGTCGCGAGCACTCCCGCGACGACCTCACGATCGACCAACTCGCCCGCAAGACCGGGATGACGGTGCGCAACATCCGGGCGCACCAGTCGCGCGGGCTCGTGCCCCCGCCCGAGGTGCGCGGGCGCACCGGCTACTACGGCCCCGACCACGTCGCGCGCATCGAGCTGATCCGCGAGCTCCAGGGCGAGGGCTTCAACCTGGAGGCGATCCGCCGGCTCGTCGAGGACGCCGCCGGGTCGAGCGCGGAGGTGCTGCGCTTCGCGCGCGCCGTGCGCGAGCCCTTCGAGGACGAGACGCCCGAGATCGTGGAGGCCGACGAGCTGGCCGAGCAGTGGGGCGAGGACACGGACCTGCTGGAGCGCGCCGTGGCGCTGGGGCTCGTGATCCCGCTCGGCGACGGCCGCTTCGAGGTCGTCAGCCCGCGTCTGGCCGAGGCCGGTCGCGAGCTCGCGGCGCTCGGGCTACCGCCAGGCACCTCACTCGACGTGGTCGAGCGCCTGCGCTCCCATGCCGAGGGCGTCGCCCAGACCTTCGTCGAGCTGTTCGTCGAGCAGGTCTGGAAGCCGTTCGAGGCGGCGGGCGCGCCGCCCGAGCGCTGGCCCGAGATCGCGGAGGCGATCGAGCGGCTCCGGCCGCTCGCCGCCGACGCCCTGCTCGCCGTCTTCCAGATGGCGATGTCAGACGCCGTGGAGGACGCGTTCGGCCGCGAGGTGGGCAGGCTGCGAGCCGGGTAGATTCCTCCTCGTCGACCGAGGAGGAGCGATGAGCGACGCCAGCGAGCCGGACCTCGAGGTCCTGCTGCACGACGAGGAGCGCTTCCCGCCGCCGCCGGAGTTCGCGGCGCGCGCGCTCCTCTCCGACGAGTCGGTCTACGCCGAGGCCGAGGCCGACTTCGAGGCATGGTGGGCGGGCCACGCCCGCGAGCTCGACTGGTTCACCGAATTCGAGACCGTCCTCTCCTGGGACCCGCCGTGGGCGAAATGGTTCGAGGACGGCAAGCTGAACGCCTGCCACAACGCCCTCGACCGCCACGTCGAGGCGGGGCGCGGCGACCGCGTCGCCTACCACTGGATCGCCGAGGACGGCCCCACGCGCGACGTGACCTACACCGAGCTGCTCGACATGGTCAAGCGCTTCGCGAACGCGCTGCGCTCGCTCGGCGTGGGCAAGGGCGACGTGGTCGGGATCTACATGCCGATGGTTCCCGAGACACCTGCCGCGATGCTCGCGTGCGCGCGCATCGGCGCCACCCACAACGTCGTGTTCGGCGGCTTCTCCGTCGAGGCGGTGCGCGAGCGCATGGAGGTCTCCGAGGCGAAGGCGCTGATCACCGCCGACGCCAACATGCGCAAGGGCAAGCCGATCGCGATGAAGGAGCAGCTCGACCCCGTGCTCGAGTCGCTGCCCGCGATCGAGCACGTCGTCGTCGTCCGACGCGGCGACGGCGATGCGCCGATGAGAGAGGGCCGCGACCACTGGTGGCACGACCTCGTCGAGGCCGCCGACCCCGACTGCCCCGCCGAGCCGCTCGACGCGGAGCACCCGCTCTTCATCCTCTACACCTCGGGCTCGACGGCGAAGCCCAAGGGCATCCTGCACACGACCGGCGGCTACCTCACCGGCGTGGCCGCCACGCACCGGCTCGTGTTCGATCTCAAGCCGGACGAGGACGTCTACTGGTGCGCGGCCGACATCGGCTGGGTCACCGGCCACTCCTACATCGTCTACGGGCCGCTCACCAACGGGGCCACCTCTGTCATGTACGAGGGCGCGCCGGACTTCCCGGAGAAGGACCGCTGGTGGCAGATCGTCGAGGACTACGGCGTGACGATCCTCTACACGGCGCCCACGGCGATCCGCGCCTGCATGAAGTGGGGCGAGGAGCACCCGGCCAAGCACGACCTCTCGTCCCTGCGGTTGCTCGGCTCGGTCGGCGAGCCGATCAACCCGCGCGCCTGGCTCTGGTACCACGAGAAGATCGGCGGCGCCCGCTGCCCGATCGTCGACACCTGGTGGCAGACCGAGACGGGCCACATCATGATCACGCCGCTCCCCGGCGTCACCGAGACGAAGCCCGGCTCGGCAACGCAGGCCTTCCCCGGGGTGGAGGCGGCCGTAGTCGACGGCGACGGGAAAGTCGTCGAGGAGGGCGGCGGCTTCCTGACGCTCCGCCGCCCCTGGCCCGGGATGGCCCGGACGCTCTTCAAGGAGCCCGACCGCTACGTCGAGACGTACTGGTCGCGCTGGGGCCGCGACATCTACGTCGTGGGCGACGCGGCCAAGGTGGACGCAGACGGCTACTTCTGGGTCGTCGGGCGCACCGACGACGTCATCAACGTCTCGGGCCACCGGCTCTCCACGATGGAGGTCGAGTCGGCGATCGTCTCCCATCCGCGGGTGGCGGAGGCGGCCGTCATCGGCCAGGCGGACGACGACACGGGCCAGGCGATCGCGGCGTTCGTCACGCTCGAGGGCACGGGCGACCCGCCTGACGGCTTTGACGCCGAGATCCGCGAGCACGTGGCCGGCAAGATCGGCAAGCTGGCGCGCCCGAAGCGGATCATCTACGCCGACGACCTGCCCAAGACCCGCAGCGGCAAGATCATGCGGCGGCTGCTGAAGGACATCGCCGAGGGCCGCGAGCTCGGGGACGTGACGACGCTGCGCGACCCCGCCGTGACGGAGCTGATTCGCGACAAGGTCAGGGCCTCGGCGGAGGACTGACGCCCTGAGCTGCGAGCTCAACGTTGCGCAGCGACCGCCAGGGATGAAAATCGGATGAAATCGCCCTGAGTGTGGAAATCTACGTTGCCAAGAGAGCCGGTCGGCATGCACACTGGCTCGACTGCCACATGGATGCACTCTTTGTGGATCGGCACGGCGCGGATGCGCTGGCCGCTCTCAATCGGGCAGTTGGTGGCGAACGGTCAAGGGGGAAGAATTCGCATGCAGCTCCGTAGACGGATCGAAAGTCTGCACATAACGGTCGGGATGTCACTCGCTCTGGCAGCGCTGGCAATGACGGCCGGCCCGGCCGCAGCCCAGTCCCCGACCTCCGCGATCATCGACAACGGCACGGTGCAGCTGGGAGTCAACGCCGAAGGCCACCTCAATACGTACGAGGGCGGGTATCCGTCGAGTGGCGGTACGACTGCGGTCGGACTGCGCTACCTCCCCACCAGCAACGAGTCAACGGCGCCGGGCTGCCTTTGCGAGGGCTGGGGCGTGGCCGATCCGATCTCCGGCGTGAGTGGTTGGGCGAACGTCGCCCAGGGCGGCACCTCCAACCTCACACTTCTCGAATTCAGCCCGACGGGCTCGACGGCGCTGTCGCGGGTGCAAGTGGGAAACACGTTCGAGATCACCCACAACTACGCCCCCTCCACCAGGACCGATGACCTCTACCGCGTCGAGGTCACGATCAAGAACATCAGCGCCCAGACGGTCGACGCCCGCTACCGCCGGGTGATGGATTGGGACATCGAGCCCACGGCCTTCGCGGAGTACGTGACGCTGCAGGCCGGCACGGCGGCGAACCTGCTCTATTCGAGCAACAACGGGTTCGCATCGTCCGACCCCCTGACGGGACCGAGCGACCTGGGGCAGGTGGGCAGCTTCACCGACGCCGGCCCTGACGACCACGGCGCGCTGTTCGACTTCGGTTTTGGTGAGCTCGCGCCAGGCGAGGAGAAGTCGTTCTTCACCTATTACGGGGCGTCCGGCACCGAGAACGGCGCGCTTGACGCGCTGGCCGCGGTCGGGGCGGAGGCTTACTCGTTCGGGCAGCCGAGCACTGAAGGCGGACCTACGCTCGGCACGCCCAACACGTTCATATTCGCCTTCGGCGGCGTCGGCGGCGCGGCGATCCTCACGACCGCGTCGGTCGGCGACACCTCAGTCACGGAGGGCGGCGTCGCCCGGTTCGTCGTCTCTCTGGCCGAACCGGCCAACAACCCCGTCACCGTGGACTACACGACCGCCGAAGGTAGCGCCCGGGCCGGGTCGGATTTCGCGGCACGGACCGGGACCCTCACGATCCCGGCCGGGGAGACCCAGGGCACCGTCGAGGTCCCGACCATCGACGACAACACCGTGGAGCCCAGCGAAACCTTCAACCTCGAGCTCTCCAACGCACAGGGCGCCGTCCTCGACGACGCAAGCGGCACCGCAACGATCACCGACAACGACCTTGGGCCGCCGGCACGCACCGAGCCGCGTGAAGCCGCTCCCCCGCTCGAGGTCTCTGTCGATCCGACCACGGCCACATACACCCAGGTAGTGCGCCATACGCTCACGGCGACGGTCCGCCGGGACGGGACCCCCGTGGGCGGCGAGCTGTTGCGGCTCCAGGTCACCGGCGCGAACGAGCGCTCCGAGTCCGACCGCAGCGATCCCGAGGGCCGCGTGTACTTCAGCTGGGTCGGGCAGGCGAACGGGACCGATACCGCGGTGGTGTTCGTCGACGGGAACGGCGACGGCGAGCCGCAGACCGGCGAGCCCTCCGCACGCGCGACGGTGACCTGGCGCGGGGGCCTGCCTCGCTCGATCGAGACAGCCGACTCCATCGAGGAGCTGTCGCGGCCGGGTCTGTTCCAGGACGCGAACTTCGAGCCTGTCGGATCCGGTGAGGTCTTGGTGAAGCTGCCGGCGTCGCTCACGGCCCAGACGGTCAACAAGGGCTTCATCCCGCTCAGGGAGGCCGCCCAGCTCCCGGTCGGCACGATCATCAACACCGATCAGGGCCGCGTCGCGATTCAGTCTGCGGTCCGGTCGCGAACCCGCCGTCTACGCAGCGCCGACTTCTACGGCGGGACCTTCCAGTTCACTCAGCCCCGCTCACGGGCCGCCACCACGGAGATGGTGATGACCGGCGGCAGCTTCCGCCAGGAGTGTTCGGTATCGAAGCGCCGCCGCTCGCGCGGCGCGAGCGCAGACGGGCCGGACGCCGAGACCTCGCGGCGGCGCGGCGGGCGCACTGTGCGCCGCCTCTGGGGAAGCGGCAAGGGGCGCTTCCGTACCCGCGGCCGCTACTCCTCGGCCACGGTGCGCGGCACGCGCTGGCTCGTGGAGGACCGCTGCGAGGGGACGCTCACGCGGGTCCGGACGGGCACCGTCACGGTCCGCGACTTCCCGCGCCGGAGCACGGTGACCGTGCGGGCCGGCCGCAGCCACTTCGCCGCGCGCCGCGCGCCGCGGAGCCTGACCAAGTAAGTCGGCCCAGAGGCGAACGTTCGGCTAGTTCGGAAACTGGTGCGAGACAGAAGGGCCACATAGCCCTACCCTGTCCGTGATGGTCTCGTCCTCCGGACTCGCCACGGAACGTCACCGGTGCTGATTCGCGCGTTGCTCGCCGCGGCGGCGCTTTCGCTCGGCGTGACGACGAACGCGCCGGCCCTGCCGGTGGTGATCGACGGGTCGCCGCTGAACGTCTTCGTAGACCCGGACGGCCAACTCCAGGCCCGCTTCGACGGCGAGGTCGCCGGGGAGTTCTACCCGCCGACGAGCGACGCGGGAAACGCCGGCCTCAACATGGTTGTGGACGCCGGAAGCCCGTCCCAAACACTGTACGGCTTCCTCCAGAGCCCGTTCAGCGAGGTCTCGCAGGGCGTGGTCACCGGATCCGGAGCGATCGGGGATCCCTTCACCGTTGTCACGATCTATGGCGCGCCGACGGCGAACGTAGGCGACACCGTCACCGTGACCCAGACCGTGACCTACGTCAACGGGCAGCGCCGCTTCAAGGTGCGCTATGACGTGAGCCATAGCGCGGGCTCGAGCAATTCGAAGGTGCGCCCCACCCTTTCGGCCGACATGTACATCGGCGGCAACGACGCCGGCGTCGGCTTCCTCAACGGGTCGCCGGGGAGCCGCACGGTCGGCGGGATCAACGAGGACTCGGGCGCGAGCGGCGGGATCCGCGAGCTCACCCCCTGGGCGCACTACGTGGTCGACGGCTTCTCTGCGACGTTCGACCAGGTCCGGAGCATGGGGGATCTCAGCGACACGATCCAGACGAACTTCGTCGACAACGGCGTCGCGATCCAGTGGCCGGACGCGACGGTGGGCTATCCCTTCGGCGACGCTAGCTTCGAGGCCGAGTGGGCGTTCACCCGCTTCGCAGCGCTCGAGCTCTCGCCAGGGACCGCCACACGGAACCCGGGCGCACTGCACACAGTCACCGTCGCGGCCCAGAACTCGGACGGGAACCCGGACGTGGGCCGCACGATCCGCTACGAGGTCAGGGGCGCCAACCCCTTCCAGGGCTCGACCACGACCGACTCGACCGGATCGACGCAGATCAGCTGGGGGAGCGGGACCACCGGCACGGACACACTGACGGCCTACGCCGACCTGAACAACAACACGGTCCGCGACGACAACGAGCCCGAGCGGACGGCGACCGTCGAATGGGTCGCGCCGGCCCAGGATCCTCCGTCGGACCCGCCGGCCCAGCAGCCGGAGCCGCTCAATATCTCGCTTGACCCCGCATCCGCCGAGAAGGACGCGGGCGCGACCCATCAGGTGACCGCGCTCGTCCGTCGCGGCGCTGCGAGCGCGCCGGGCATCCCCGTCCGCTTCGGCGTAGCGGGCCCGAACCCGGCGGCCGGAAGCGGCACCAGTGCCGGTGACGGACGGGCATCGTTCTCCTGGCTCGGTCAGTCGAACGGGACCGACACGCTGACCGCCTATGCCGACGAGAACGGCGACGGCACGCGCCAGGCGTCGGAACCGCAGGGCACCGCGACTGTGAGCTGGCGCAATGGCCTGCCCCCGTCCATCCCAACCGCCTCCTCCATCGACCAGCTTCCGAACCCGCAGGCCTTCAAGCAGACGAACATCGAGCCGGTCGGCGACGGCGAGGTGCTCGTGAAGCTCCCGCGCGGAGCGGCGAATGCCTCGCAGACCGTCAACAAGGGCTTCATCCCGCTGCGCGAGGCCGCGCAGCTGCCGGTCGGCACGATCATCAACGCCGACCAGGGACGCGCGAAGATCGAGGCGGCGGCGAAGGCCCGCGGCCCGCAGACCTCCACGGCCGACTTCCACTCGGGCACGTTCCGGGTCACGCAGCCGCGCGCGTCGAACCCCGTCACCGAGATGGTGATGGAGGGCGGCAGCTTCCGTGCGTGTACGAAGTCGAAGCGTCGCGCGACGGGCTCGGCACGGCGCGGCCGCACCGTCCGCCGCCTCTGGGGCTCGGGCAAGGGCCGCTTCCGCACGCGCGGCCGCTACTCGTCGGCCACCGTGCGCGGCACCGAGTGGGTCGTCGAGGACCGCTGCGACGGAACCCTCACCCGCGTCCGCTCGGGCACCGTGACCGTCAGGGACTTCCCGCGCCGCCGCAACGTGTCCGTCCGCTCGGGGCGCAGCTACCTCGCGCTCCGCAACCCGCCGCGGAGCCTCCAAAAGAGATAACGCCCTGATCGGGCGCTCCGACCCCCCCCCCTTGGAAATGTCCTTCTTCGCGCTCGCGCCCTACCCATTGGAGATACCGTGATCCGCAGACTCCTCCTCCTTGCGACCCTCGTCGCGGTGGTCGCCCCATCGACCGCCTCCGCGGCGTTTCAGCGGATCGACGGCTCGCCCATCGACGTCTACGTCGGCGACAGCGGCCGCCTCCAGGCCCGCTACGACGGCCAGACCGCAGGCGAGTTCTTCCCGTCCTCCTCCGACGAGGCGAACGCGGGCTTCAGCCTCGGAACGGACCTCGGTCAGAGCCCGACCCTCTACGGCTACGCCGGAGCCGGCTTCACGCCGGTGACCCAGACCCCGGTGACGGGCTCCGGCGCCGCCGCCGACCCGTTCCAGGTCGTCACGGTCTACAGCGCCCCCGTGTCCTCCCAGTCCCAGCAGCAGCCGCCCGGCCGGATCTCGGTCCGCCAGGTCGTGACCTACGTCAACGGGCAGAGCGCTTTCCGCGTGCGCACCGAGCTCACCTCGACCGGCCAGACCAACGTCACCTTCAGGCCGCAGATGGGCGCCGACCTCACCCCGGGCGGCTCCGACTCCGGGTTCGGCTACCTCGCCGGCGGCGCGCCGGCCCGCACCGTCGGCGGCTTCAACCCCAGCTCCAGCGGCGCGGCGCTGATCGGCGAGGTCACGCCGTGGCGCAGCTACCAGGCGGAGCACTACACGACCGTGAACACCGCGCTGCGCGACCTCGCGGGCAACGGCCTGACCAACGCCGTCAGCGGCGTGTTCGTGGACATCGGCACGGGCGCCCAGTGGCCCGACGTGACGCTCTGCGGATGCGGGACCTCCACCGCGGCCTACGAGGCCGACTGGCGCTTCACCCGCTTCGCGGGCCTTAGCCTCGAGCCGGAGAACGCCGAGCGCGCGGTGGGCGACACGCACACGCTCACGGTGAAGTCGCAATCGCCCGAGGGCGGGCCGGGAGGCGGCTCGACGATCCACTACACGGTCAACGGCTCCAATTCCACGACGGGATCCGTCGTGACCGGCCCGGACGGCAGTGCGGCGATCTCCTACACCGGCGCGAACGCGGGCAACGACTTCATCACCGCGTTCGCCGACCTGAACGGCGACGGCACGCAGAGCTCCGGCGAGCCGGCAGCCACGGCACAGGTCGAATGGATCGCGCCGATCCCCGGCTCCACGGTCGCGCTGACCCCGGTTCGGGGCACGGTGCTCGTCAAGCTCCCGCGCGGCGCGAGCCCGATCGCCGCGGGGTTCCGCGGCGCCAAGGCGCGTAAGGCCCAGGCGGGCGGGTTCGTCCCGCTCTCCCAGGTGGCGTCGGTCCCCGTGAAGTCGCAGATCGACGTCGCGAGGGGCGAGGTGCGGCTCACCAGCGCGGCGAACCTCCAGGGACTCGTCCAGCATTCGAACTTCTACTCTGGGCGCTTCCAGGTCCTGCAGCAGCCGAGCCGGCGCCCGATCACGGAGCTGCGGATGACCGGCGGGAGCTTCCGCTCCTGCCGCGTCTCCAAGCGCAGCTCGGCGAACGACCCGGACGCGTTGGCGGCGGCAAGCCGCGGCAAGCGGGTACGGCGGCTCTGGGGCAACGGCAAGGGCCGCTTCCGCACGCGCGGGCGCTACTCATCGGCCACCGTGCGCGGGACGACCTGGCTCGTCCAGGATCACTGCGGCGGCACGCTCACGCGCGTCGCCCGCAGCCCGCGCACGAACCGCGTGGTGGTCCGCGACTTCGCGCGCAAGCGCAACGTCACGGTCCGGGCGGGGCGCAGCTACTTCGCGAGGCCGCGGGCGCGTTAGGACGCGCGGCCGACCGACGTCTCCCCGAGGCTCGTGAACGCCTCCGGGTTGACGTCTAGCGCCGCGAGGGCGAGCTCCGCGAACAGCGTGGCGCGCCGCACGTCGGACTCGCCGTAGGGCTCGCCGTCGCGGCGGTCGAGCAGCGAGAGGACGCCGATCGGCTTGTCACCGCGCTTCAGCGGCACGACCACCATCGTGTGGGGCACGTAGCCCGTCCCCTTGGCGATCTGGGCCGCGAAGCGCTGATCGGTGCGGCAGTCCTCCACGGCGACGCCGGCGCCCGTCTGGACGACGTTGCCGGCGATCCCCACGCCGGGGGGCAGGCGCACGCCGACGATCTCCTTGGCGCCCGCGCCCCAGGAGGCCTGGAAGACGAGCTCGGAGGTGGTGCGGTCCACGAGCGCGATCGAGGCCGCGGAGGCCTCGAAGATCCCCGCGGCCGTGCGCACGACCGACTCGATGAGCGTGCGCGGAGCGTCGGGGCTCGGCAGCGACAGGACGAGCGAGAGGCCGCGCGACTCGCGCAGGGGCTGGCCGAGCGCGCGGGCGAAGGCGGAGATCGAGGCCACGCGGCGCTCGGGCACCATCTCGAGGCCGGCGCGGACCGTGGCCTCGAGCTCGGGCGCGACCCCGGGGACCGTCTCGGCGAGCGGCGTGTCGTCGGCATAGACCGGCGGCTTGCCGGTGAGCAGCGTCCAGAGGGTGGCCGCCAGGCCGAACACGTCCGAGCGCGGGGAGAGCTGCCCGCCCGCGAAGACCTCGGGCGCCATGAAGCGGGGGGTGCCGATGCCGACCGTACCGGACTCCTCCTCGCCCATCTCACGGGCGACGCCGAAGTCCACGAGCACGATGCCGTCGGCGCCGACGATGAGGTTCTGCGGCTTGACGTCGCGGTGGACGATCTGCTGCTCGTGGACGTACTGGAGCGCCTCGCAGGACTCCATCGTGTAGCGGATCGCGTCCTTGGGCAGGAGGCCCGGCGTTCCCTGCTGCTTGAGCATCTGGCCGAGGTCGATCCCCCGCACCAGGTCCATGACGAGGTAGTAGGCGCCCGAGCTGTCCTGGAAGTGGTCGGTTACCTTGACGACGCGGGGATGCTCGAGCGAGGCGAGCAGGCGCGCCTCGATCTCGAAGCGGGTGGCGTGGCGCGGATCGAGCAGGCGCTTGAGGGCGACCTCCTCGCCGGTCGTCGTGTTGAGGGCCTGGTACACGGCCCCCATCGCGCCCTTCGACAGGGGCTCGATGATCTCGTAGCGGCCCAGACGGTGTCCCGAGCCGAGCTCAGGGACCGGCTGAGCGCCGGGCGTTGCATCGTCCACAAGCCGAGGGTAGCGGTAGGCTCGGCCTCATATGGACTGGGTTGAGGTCTTCGTCGCCTTCGTGGTCTGCCACCTCGTGGGCGACTACCTGTTCCAGACCGACTGGCAGGCGGTCCACAAGCGCGGCGGGCTCGGCTCCTCGCCGGAGCGCCGGCAGGCGCTCCTGACGCACGTGGCGACCTACACGCTCGCGTTCGTCCCGGTGCTGGTCGCGCTCTGGGACCAGCTCGGCGCGGCCGTGTTCGGAGTGGCCGCCCTGATCTACATCCCGCACATGATCCAGGACGACGGGCGCCTGCTGACCAAGTACGTCGCGCGGGTGAAGGGGCCGAACGCGGCCGAGCTCCAGCACGTGTTCACGGCCGTCGACCAGTCGTTCCACATGGTGGCGCTCTTCCTGCTCGCCCTGCTCGCGGCATCGTGACCCGCCTGCGCGGGCTCATGTTCGCCGGGGTCGCCCTCGTGGCGATCGGCGTGGCGGTGCTCGCCTACGCGCTCGACGCGGCTGCGGACCTCGAGCGGGAAACGATCGACCTGCGCTTCGACATACGCGGGACCGAGGCTGCGCCCGGCGACATCGTGTTCGTCCGAATCGACGACAAGACCTTCGACGAGCTCGGCGTGCAGTTCCAGAACTTCCGCCCGTTCCACGCCGACCTTCTCGAGCGCACGGCCGCCGACGGGGCGAAGGTGGTGGCCTACGACATCCAGTTCAGCGAGGAAAGCGAGGATCCCGACGCCGACATCGCGCTCGTGGAGGCGATCCGCGCGGCCGGGAACGTCGTGCTCGCCACCACCGAGGTGAACGAGACCGGAGTCGGCAACATCTTCAACGGCGACCCCGACACGATCGAGTACAGCCGCGGGACGCCGGCAAACTCGAACTTCGAGAACGACCCCGGGCGGGTGATCCGCCGGATGGCACTACAGATCGACCAGCTCCGGACCTTCCCGGTCGTCACCGCCGAGCGGGCGCTCGGGCGCAAGGTGGACGTCTCCGCTTTCGAGGACGGGAGCGCGTGGATCGACTTCCACGGGCCGCCGGGGACCTTCGACGCGGTGTCGTTCTCCGATGTCGTCCAGGGCAAGACGCCGCGCGGGTTCTTCAAGGACAAGATCGTCGTCGTCGGCGCCTCCGCGCCGACGCTCCAGGACCTGCACGCGACATCGACCACCGGCGGGGAGCCGATGGCCGGGCCGGAGGTCCACGCGAACGCCATCTCCACCGCCCGGCGCGGTTTCCCCCTTGGCGAGACCGGGACGCCGATCGACATCGCCCTGATCGCACTGCTCGGCGTCGTTCCCCTCGCAGCGCTCCGCCTGCGAGCGCTCGTCGGCTTCGGCGTCGCCCTGGCGACTGCCGCGCTCTACCCCGTCGTCGCCCAACTGCTCTTCAACGCCGGGACGATCGTGCCGGTGATCCACCCCCTGATCGCCCTCGCCCTGGCGGCGCTCGGCACCCTCGTGTTCCACTACGTCACGGCCGCCTTCGAGCGCGAGCGGGTTCGCGACGTCTTTTCCCGCTTCGTCCCCGAGAACGTCGTCGGCCAGGTCCTCGCCCAGGCCGAGGGCGCGCGCCTCGGCGGGGTGCGGCTCGAGTGCACCGTCATGTTCACCGACCTGCGCGGCTTCACGACCTTCTCAGAGGGCCGGCCCGCCGATGAGGTGATCGAGATCCTCAACCGCTACCTGACCGAGATGTCGAACGCGATCCTCGACCATGGCGGCACGCTCGTGGCCTACATGGGCGACGGCATCTTCGCGGTCTTCGGCGCCCCGGTCGAGATGCCCGACCATGCCGACCGCGCCATCGCCTGCGGCCGCGAGATGCTCGACCGCCTGGACCGCTTCAACGTCTGGGTGCGCGAGCAGGGCGGCGAACCGTTCCGCATGGGCGTTGGGCTCAACTCCGGCCCCGTCATGTCCGGCAACGTCGGCTCCGAGCGCCGCCTCGAGTACGCGGCGATCGGCGACACCACGAACACGGCCTCGCGCATCGAGTCGATGACGAAGGGCACCGAGTACCAGATGTTCGTCGCCGACTCGACCTACTCGCTGCTGTCGGAGAAGCCCGCAGACTTCGTCGACACCGGCGAGCACGAGGTGCGCGGCAAGGAGCACGGCATCAGGCTCTGGGGCCTGCCGGACTCAGCCCGCGTGGGGTGAACGGATGGTCCCTGAACGGTTGGTCCCTGGCACCTTTGTCTCAGCGGCGGCGGCGGCTCTTTCCCTTGCGCTTGCGTGAGGCCGGCCTGGGCGGCTCGTCCTCCGCCGCGTCGTCGCCGCCCTTGTCGGGCGGCGCGGCCGCTTCCTTCATCGCCTCGACCATCGCGCGCTGGTCGGCGGCCGTCGGCCACGGCTCGGCCTGGCCGGTCTCCCATGCCGGACCGCGCCCGCCGGGCCAGCGGTCGAGGAGCAAAAGGCCCAGCGCGCCCAGCCAGAAGAGCTGGACGATCTGCGGGCCGCCCGCCACCGGCAGGATGTAGAGCGCGCCGACGATGATCCCGATCACGCCGAGAAAGCGGCTCGTGAGGCCGGCGCGCATCGCGTTCATGCTGATGAGGATCACCGCGAAGCCCAGCGCGAGGCCGAGGCCGAGCGAGATTCCTCCGATGACGCTCACCGCGCTGTCGCGGATCACGTCCTCGGCGCGGTCGGCGGCGGTCTCGCCCGGAACGGCGGAGCCGCCGACGAAGTCGCCCGCGGCGGAGACGAGCGCGAACTGCCTCGCCGCCGCGACGATCGCGTAGCCCACGGGCGCGATCACCGCGAGCACCAGGCCGACCATCGGGATGCGCTCGCGTCGCAGCCGCACCGCGCGGAAGAGATAGACGAGCGGGACCGCGAGCAGCAGGAGGCCGAGCCCCTGGACGAAGCCGGAGATGATCGCGGGCGCTGCGTCCTCGTCGAGCAGTCGCAGCAGCTCGGCCTCCTGCTGCTCGCGGTCCCGCTCGTCTATCTCTTC
>DATMJO010000052.1:0-15775 GCA_035553855.1 Thermoleophilaceae bacterium
CCGGCGGAGAAGGCCGGGCTGCGCGCCGGCCGCACCCCGCTGGCCGACGAGCAGATCGTCGTGGGCGGCGACCTGATCACGAAGGTCGACGGCACGGTGATCAACGATCCGGGCGATGTCGCCTCCGCGATCGCCGACAACGAGCCGGGCGAGACGATCGAGGTCGAGTACTTCCGCGGGCGCGACAAGCGGACCGCCGAGGTGAAGCTCGGCGAGCGCCCCGACGAGGCGCCGAGCACGCGCTCGCGCGGCGACCGCGAGGACGCCCCGCCGTTCCCGTAGACCTCCGGCCACCTGCCAACATAGGCGCGTGACCCGGGTCAAGCTCTGCGGGATAACGCGGCAGGAGGACGCGCAACTCGCCGTGGACCACGGCGCGTGGGCGATCGGGCTCGTGTTCGCCCCCGAGAGCCCGCGCCGCTGCGACCCCGCCGAGGCCGCCGCGATCGCCGGCTCCGTGCGCCGCTCCGTCGAGGTGGCGGGCGTCTTCGTGAACTGCCCGCTCGACGAGCTCGCGGAGCTCGCCGACGCCTGCTCGCTGTCGATCCTCCAGCTCCACGGCGACGAGGGCCCGACCTACTGCGACCGCGCCGCCCGCCGCACCGGCGCGAAGATCATGAAGGCCGCGCGCATCCGGGACGCGGGCTCGGTCCAGGCGATCCAGGCCTATCGCGGCGTCGACTTCCACCTGCTGGACGCATGGGACCCCCACCGACGCGGGGGGACCGGCGCCGCCTTCGACTGGACGCTCGCCCGGGCCCACCGGGGCCACGTGCCGATGGTGCTCGCAGGCGGGCTCGAGCCCGCCAACGTCGGCGACGCCGTCCGCGCGGCCACCCCCTTCGCGGTCGACACCGCGAGCGGCACCGAGGCCGAGCCCGGCGTGAAGGACCCCGACCGGGTCGCGGCGTTCTTCACCGCCGTGGCCGAGGCCGACGCGATGGCGGCGGCGTGAGCGCCGAGCGGGTCGAGGACCGCTTCGGGCCCTACGGGGGCCGCTACGTCCCCGAGACGCTCGTCCCGGCGCTCGACGAGCTCGAGCGCGAGTGGCTCGCCGCCCGCTCCGACCCGGTCTTCCGGGAAGAGCTCCGGGCACTCCTGAGCGACTACGCGGGGCGCCCGACGCCGCTCTACCGCGCCCCGCGCCTGTCCGAGCGCGCGGGCTGCACCGTCCTGCTCAAGCGCGAGGACCTGCTCCACACGGGCGCGCACAAGATCAACAACGCGATCGGCCAGGCGCTGCTCGCGAAGCGGATGGGCAAGCGCCGCATCATCGCCGAGACGGGCGCGGGCCAGCACGGCGTCGCCTCCGCCACCGCGTGCGCGCTTCTCGGCCTCGAGTGCATCGTCTACATGGGCACCGAGGACATGCGCCGCCAGCGCCCCAACGTCGAGCGGATGAACCTGCTGGGCGCGGAGGTCGCCCCCGTCGAGGCCGGCGCGCGCACGCTGAAGGAGGCCGTGAGCGCCGCCATCCGCGACTGGGTGGGCAACGTGGAGACCACCCACTACATCATCGGCTCGGCCGTCGGCCCCGCCCCCTACCCGGCGCTGGTACGCGACCTCCAGCGCGTGATCGGCGACGAGGCGCGCGCGCAGGTCCTCGAGTCCGAGGGCCGCCTGCCCGACCGCGTGATCGCGTGCGTCGGCGGCGGCTCGAACGCGATCGGCACCTTCTTTCCGTTCATCGAGGACGAGGGCGTCGAGCTGGTCGGCGTGGAGGCCGCCGGCGAGGGCATCGAGAGCGGGAGGCACGGCGCGCCGCTCGCGACGAACTCGCGCGGCGTGCTGCACGGGGCCTACTCCGCGGTGATGCAGGACGAGGAGGGCCAGATCCTCGAGGCCCACTCGATCTCGGCCGGGCTCGACTACCCGGGCTCCGGCCCCGAGCACGCCTGGCTGCGCGACACGGGCCGTGCCCGCTACGTCGCCGTCACCGACGCCGACGCCCTGGCCGCCTTCAAGCTCGTCGCCCGGCTCGAGGGCATCGTGCCCGCGCTCGAGTCGTCGCACGCGATCGCCTGGCTGCTCGCGAACCCCGGCGACGGCCTCGACCTCGTCTGCCTGTCGGGCCGCGGGGACAAGGACCTCGCCGAGGTGCTCTCAGTTGGCTGACCGCATCGCCGCGGCGTTCGCCTCGCACGGGAAGGCGGCGGCGCTGATGCCGTACGTGATGGGCGGGTTCCCGGACGTCGATTCCTCCCGCGCGGTGGCCGAGGCGTGCATCGACGCCGGGGCCGACGTGCTCGAGCTGGGCATCCCGTTCTCGGACCCGCTCGCCGACGGCCCGGTCATACACGCCGCGGCGGTCGAGGCGCTCCGTTCCGGCGCCACGACCGAAGCGGTGCTCGGCGTCTGCGCGGCGGTCTCCGGGCGCGTGCCGGTGGTGCTCATGGTCTACGCGAACGTGGTGCTCTCGCGCGGCGTCGGCGACTTCGCCTCGCGCGCCGCCGCGGCGGGCGCCGCGGGCCTCATCGTTCCCGACCTTCCCCACGACGAGGCGGCGGACACGCGCGCGGCGTGCGACGAGCGGGGGATCGCGCTGGTCCCACTCGTGGCGCCGACGACCACCGAGGAGCGCGTCGCCGACATCGGGCGCGACGCCCGTGGCTTCGTATACGCCGTCTCGCTGTCGGGCACCACGGGCGAGCGCGAGGTCGTGGCCGAGGGGATCGGCGCGATGGTCGAGCGCGTGCGCGCCGCCACGGAGGTGCCGGTCGCGGTCGGCTTCGGGATCTCCAGCGGCGAGCAGGCGCGGCAGGTGGCCGCGATGGCCGACGGCGTGATCGTGGGAACCCGCGTCGTCCGCGCCGCGGGCGAGGGCGGAGCCTGCGAGGCCGGCGCCGTCGTAGCGGACCTCGCCGCCGCGCTTCGCGAGGGGTAGACTCGGCCGCGTGAGCGAGACCTCCCAGGCGACCGCGCAGAGCGCCGTTGCGCCGGGCGCGCAGACCGCCGAGGAGATCGGCCGCGCGTACTTCCAGGCCGTGACCGATCGCGATCCGGAGCGCATGGCGACCTTTTGGGCGCCTGACGGGATCGAGGACATCGTGCCGCTCGGGATCTTCCGTGGCCCGGACGAGGTGAAGCGGCTCTTCACCGAGATGTTCGCCGCCATCCCGGACTCGCGGATGACCGTCACGCGGATCACGGCGAGCGATCGCGTGGCGGTCGTCGAGTGGCGCTTCGAGGGCGAGTTCACCGGCGGCTCCTTCCAGGGAATCGAGCCCACCGGGGGCTACGTCCAGCTGCGCGGCGCGGACTGCATCGAGGTCGAGGACGGCCGGATCGTCCGCAACACCGCCAACTACGACGGCATGGCGTTCGCCCGCTCGATCGGGATGATGCCGCCGATGGACTCGCCCGCCGAGCGCGCGATGAAGAAGGCCTTCAACCTCGTCACCCGCGTCCGCCGCGCCTTCGGGCGCTGAGCGGCGGGCCCGTCAGGTAGGCTGCCGCGCCGCATGCAGGTACTCGTCGCACTCACCGTCGGACTCGTCTTCTGGATCTGCGCCTGGGCGTTCGGCGTCAAGTCCTTCGACGCGTTCATGGTCACCATCGCGCTGCTCGTGGGCTCCGCGGGCGCCTACGTGTACGGCCCGTACGTGCGCCGGGCCCTCGGTCGCGAGTAGCGCCGCTCAGCCCGAGAAGGCCGCGGCGACCTCGTAGTCCTCAGGCGGGACGGTCCGCAGGGCGCTGACCGCCTCCGCGAGCGTCACGAGCACGATCCGCTCGCCCTGGAGCGCCGCCATCGTCCCCCAGCGGCCCTCGGTCACGGCGTCCACCGCGGCGACTCCGAGGCGGGTGGCGAGCACGCGGTCGAAGGCGGTCGGCGTCCCGCCCCGCTGGACGTGCCCGAGCACGGTCGCGCGCGTCTCGAAGCCCGTCCTCGCCTCGATCTCCCGCTCGAGCACCTGTCCGATGCCGCCCAGGCGGGCGTGACCGAACTCGTCCGTGTCGCCCTCGACGACCTCGATCGTGCCCTCCTTGGGCAGCGCGCCCTCGGCCACGACGACGATGGAGAAGTAGCGACCCCGCTCGTGGCGGCTGCGGATGGCTCCGCACACCTCCTCGATGTCGAACGGCTGCTCCGGGATGAGGATCACGTCGGCGCCGCCCGCGAGGCCGGAATGGAGCGCGATCCACCCGGCGTGGCGGCCCATGACCTCCACGACGAGGATGCGGTCGTGGCTCTCGGCGGTCGTGTGGAGGCGGTCGATCGCATCGGTCGCGATCTGCACGGCGGTGTCGAAGCCGAAGGTGCGGTCCGTCGCCCCGATGTCGTTGTCGATCGTCTTCGGCACGCCCAGCACCGGCATGCCGTGCTCGGAGTGGAGGCGGCTCGCCACGCCGAGCGTGTCCTCCCCGCCGATCGCGATCAGGCCGTCGAGAGAGAGCGCCTCGAACGTCGCCGCGATCGCCTCGGCGCCGCCTTCGCGCTTGAAGGGGTTCGTTCGCGACGAGCCGAGGATCGTGCCCCCGCGCGGGAGGATGCCGCGGGTGGACTCGACCGTGAGCGCCTCGTAGTCGCGCTCCAGCGGGCCCCGCCAGCCGTCGCGGAAGCCGACGATCTCATGGCCGTGGCGATCGATCCCCTTCCGCACGACGGCCCTGATCACCGCGTTCAGACCGGGGCAGTCGCCTCCGCCGGTGAGCACGCCGATGCGCATGCCCTCAACCTAGCGCCGCCGCCGGCCCGGCCGGGGCCGGTCAGTCCCGCAGCGGGCCCGCCACGAGCAGGTGCGCGTAGCCGCTCTCGCTCCGGGCTGCGCTGCGCGTCCCGTTGAAGGCCGCGCGTGCGCGCCAGCGGCCCACGGACGGCGGGCGGAAGAGAAGGCTCGCGCGGCCGGCCGCGACCCGCGTCCGGGTCCTCCGGAAGAACTGCCAGCCCGCGACGGGGTCGAAGCGCTCGATGACGATCGAGACCGGGCCGGCGACGCCCGGCGTGACCGTCACGCCGATCCGTGCCGCCCCGCCGGGGCCCGTCTGCGCGCGCCCGCGGCCGTTGATGGAGGCCCGGGTCCGGGTGATGGTCCGCGAGGCGCGCGTGAGCGTGTAGCGGCCTGCGGAGCCGTCGGGCGCCCGCACGACCGCGAAGTAGCGGCCGGGGGAGACCTGGCGCTCGACCTGCCCTTCGCTCGTCGCCAGCCTGCGCCCGCGGTCGTTTCGAAGCTCGACATCCAGTTCCGCCGCACTCTGGAGCGACAACGTGAGCGTGGACCGGGTCCGGACGTCGAAGCGGTAGAGGTCGAGAACGTCGATCCCCGTTCCCCTGACGCTTCCCCGGACGCGTTGGTGGTTGCGGATGAAGCGCCCCGGCGCCGTGTCGTCGGTCCCCGCCCGGGCGGCCGACAGCCGGTAGCGCTGGACCCCGCGCCGGCCGCGCGAGACGACCCGGAACGAATAGCGGCCCGACTCGCCGGGACCGGGGGTGAAGACGGTGTAGCCGCCGCAGGAGAGCCGCCTCACCGGGTCTCCGTCCTCGAACGAGGAGGTTCCCGGCGGGTGGATCTCGAGCCCCGCGCAGCCCTCGGCCCCCGTGGAGAGGTTCACGCGGTAGGTGGTACCGGCGACGAGCCGGCGGGAGTAGGCGTCGTCCTCGTTCTGGAGCGGGTCCACCTCGCCGCGGGCGCCGCGAACCGGCAGCGCCGGCCCGGGTGGGCGGGCGCCCGGCTGCGGCGCGAAGACCTCGAGCCGGAACTCGCCGGGGACCGAGCTGAACCGCTGGCCGACCCGGATCAGGATCGAGTCGCCCTTCCTCGCCCGGATCGAGAGCCCGCCCTCACCCTGCTCGTCCGTGAAGTCGCAGCCTGCGCCCGTGAGCTGCGAGCGGGTGCGCCGGAACGCGTCGACCACCGCGTCGAGGTCGCCCGCGGCACGCAGGCGCACTACGATCCGGCCGTCGTCCGGGGCCGACAGCGAGTACCAGACGGAGCCCGCCAGGGCGTCGCAGGAACCGGGCTCGGTCGCTTCCACCGTCGACTCCGAGGTCGTGCCGGTCACGCTCGCAGGGAGGTCGATCCGGCGGGCGTCCGAGCGGGCGTCGTTCGAGGGTGGCGCGGCGAGCGCGAGGGCCGCGGTGCCGAGCACCGAGGTCGTCCCTGCGAGCGCTACCGTGAGCCGCCTCATGGGCGCCCGGAGCCTAACCGACCCGCACAGCGGGGAGTCAAGCGCTGTGGCACGGGTACGTCGCCCGGCGCTCGGCTACGCGCTCGCCGCGACCGCGGCGACGCTCTGGTCGCTCAACGCGAGCCTCTCGCGGGAGCTGCTCGACGACGGCGTGAGCGCCGTCCGCCTCTCCCAGCTTCGCGCCGTCGGCTCGTGGTTGATCCTGCTGCTTGTGCTTGCGGTGGTGCGCCGGGACCTGCTCCGGGTCGAGCGCCGCCAGCTGCCGGCGCTCGCGTTTCTCGGGATCGTCGGCCTGGCCCTCGTGCACGCGACCTACTTCCTCGCCATCGAGCGCCTCCAGATCGGCGTGGCGCTCACGATCGAGTATCTCGCGCCCCTGCTGCTCCTTCTGTGGCTCCGCATCTTCCACGGGCGTCGCCTGTCCGGGGGCCTCTGGGTGGCCGTCGGGCTGGCCTCGGTCGGCTGCTTCTTCGTCGTGCGAGCGTATGACGCGAGCGGGCTCGACGCGCTCGGGCTGATCGCCGCGTTCGCCGCCGCGGTCAGCTTCGCTATCTACATGGTCGGCTCGGAGCGTGCGGGCCACGACCACGAGCCGGTCACCACCCTCGTCTGGGCGTTCGGCTTCGCCAGCGTGTTCTGGGCGCTCGTCGCCCCGTGGTGGGACTTCCCGGCAGGCGACTTCGACACCGTGCGCAACGCGGGGCTCGGCTTCGGTGTCGTCGTGATCGGCACGCTGCTCCCGTTCACGTTGATGGTCGCGGCCGTCCGCCATCTGCCGGCTCCGCGGGCCGCGCTCGTCTCGACGCTCGAGCCGGTGCTCGCGGCGGTCTTCGCCTTCCTGATCCACGACGAGGCGCTCGCCGCGATCCAGATCGCAGGGGGCCTCCTGGTGCTGTCCGGGGTCGTCTGGGTGCAGACGCGCGCGGTGGACCTGGAGGCCGAGTCGGCGCCTCCGTTCAGGGAGGCGAGATGACCCGCGATTGCCTTGCCTCGCCCAGCCTGAATAGGATGCGCGAAGTTCGCTCTTCTTTCTACAGGAGGGATGTCTCTTGCGAGCACGTTGGTTGGCAGTTTTCGCCAGTCTCTTCGCAGCACTCGCCCTCGGCGTCACCGCGTGCGGTGACGACGACGACGACGGTGGCGGCGGAGGCGGAGGCGACTCGGCTGGTGGCGGTACCGTCACCATCTACTCGAGCCTCCCATTGCAGGGCGCCTCGCGGCCGCAGACCACAGCCATGGTCAACGGCATCAAGTTGGCGCTGAAGCAGAACAACAACAAGGCCGGTGACACGACCGTCAAGTACGTCTCGCTTGACGACTCGACCGCCCAGGCCGGAAGCTGGACACCGGAGGCCACGTCGGCGAACGCCCGCAGGGCGGCGCAGGACGAGACCGCGGTCGGCTACATCGGCGAGTTCAACTCGGGAGCGAGCGCCGTCTCGATCCCGATCCTGAACGAGGCCGGTCTCGCCCAGGTGAGCCCCGCGAACACCGCGGTCGGCCTCACGACGGACGAGCCGGGCGCCGACAAGGGCGAGCCGGACAAGTACTACCCGACCGGCGAGCGCCACTATGCCCGTATCGTGCCCAAGGACACGATCCAGGGCGCGGCTCTCGCGACGATCATGAAGGAGGACGGCTGCACCACGGTCGGCATCCTGCATGACAAGGAGGTCTATGGTGCGGGTCTCGCGCGGAACATCGACAGCTCTGCGAAGGAGCAGGGCCTCGAGGTCGCGGAAAACACGGGCATCGACCCGAAGGCCGCGAACTTCCGCTCCACCGCGTCGGACCTGAACTCGAAGGGCGTCGACTGCTTCGTCTTCAGCGGGATCACCGCCAATGGCGCGGTCCAGCTGTACAAGGACGTCGCACAGACGCTGCCCGACGCCAAGCTCTACGGCCCCGACGGGGTCGCCGAGTCCGGCTTCGCCGACCCGAAGGAGGGCGGTGTCCCCGAGGACGTCGGCAGTCGCATCAAGGTGACGGTCGCCACGCTGGCTCCGGAGAACTACCCGCCGGAGGGCCAGAAGTTCTTCGAGGACTTCGAGGCCGAGTACGGCGAGAAGAACCCGGATCCCTACGCCGTGTACGGGTACGAGGCGATGACCCTGTTCCTCGACGTGCTGCAGCGCGCAGAGGACCCGACGGATCGCGCATCGGTCCTCGAGGCCCTGTTCGGGACCAGCGATCGTGAGTCCGTGCTCGGCACGTACTCGATCGACGAGAACGGGGACACGACGCTGACCGATTACGGCGTCTACACCATCGACGGCGGCGAGTTGACGTTCGACAAGGCCGTCCAGGCAGAGGCGGGCGGCGAGTAGCACTCGTCTCCAACCTGACGTCGCAGAGAGGGGCGGGCCGAGAGGTCCGCCCCTCTTTCTGTTTATGCTGCGGCCCAGTTTGGAAGCGGCGACCGCAGCAGAGACCCCAGCACCCTCGGCCGGCGCGGTCCTGAAGGACCTCGCTCAGCGCTACGGACTCATCGCGATGCTCCTCGTGATGCCGGTCGCGTTCGGCATCCACGACCTCGGCACGGACGGGGATCTCTCCCGCCTCGGGAACAACCTCGTGGCCGGGCTCTCGAACGGCGCGATCTGGGCGCTGGTGGCGCTCGGCTACACGCTCGTCTACGGGATCATCGAGCTGATCAACTTCGCCCACGGCGACGTGTTCATGATCGGCTCGTTCGTGGCCGCCGGCTTCTGGGCGACGCTGGGCCTCACCACCCAGACGGGCACGGCGGGGATCTTCTTCGGGCTGCTCGTCACTCTCGTCGTCGCGATGCTCGCCTGCGGTGTGCTCAACGTGATGATCGAGCGCGTGGCCTACCGGCCGCTGCGGAACGCGCCCAAGCTCGCGCCGCTGATCACGGCGGTGGGCTTCTCGTTCATCCTCCAGAACGTCGGCCTGCTCTGGCTCGGCGGGTCGCCGGAGGGCGTCGCGAACCTCGTCCAGCAGCAGAAGACGGTCTTCGAAGTCGGCGGCGTGGTCGTGAGCCGCGGCGACGCGCTCGCAGTCCTCGTCACGATCCCGCTCGTGCTCGCCGCCACCACCTTCATCTCGCGCAGCCGCCTGGGCAAGGCGATGCGTGCGACCGCGCAGGATCCCGAGGCCGCCAGGCTCATGGGCATCAACGTCGACACCACGATCTCGGCGACCTTCCTGATCGGCGGCATCCTGGCAGGGGCGGCAGGCCTCATCTTCGCCCTCTACCAGACGACCATCTGGTACTTCCAGGGCTTCCAGGCGGGGCTGATCGCGTTCACCGCCGCGGTCATGGGCGGGATCGGGAACCTCCGGGGCGCCGTGCTCGGCGGGCTGATCATCGGCTTCATCCAGCAGATCTCGGACAACCGCATCGGCGGCCAGTGGACGCCCGCCATCGTCTTCGCCTACCTCGTGCTCATCATGACCCTGCGCCCGCAGGGCCTCCTGGGCGAGGAGACTCGGGAGGCCGGATGAGCGCGGTCGCCGCGAGCGCTCGGCGCATCCAGGCGATCCCGCACTTCCAGCGAGTGGCGACGGCGCTCGCGATCGTCGCCGCCGCGCTGCTGCCGTTCTTCTACAAGTCGGGTGCTCCGTTCGTCGACGACGCCACGATCGCGCTCGCCTACGTCGGCATGGCGCTCGGGCTCAACCTGATCGTCGGCTTCGCCGGCCTCCTCGACCTCGGCTACGTCGCCTTCTTCGCGATCGGCGCGTTCACGATGGGGTGGCTGGGGTCCGGGTTCTTCTCCGATGCGGGGGAGGGCGGCAACGGCATCCATTTCTTCGTGGCCGACCGCCTGGCGGACGTGCCGGGGATCCACATGAACTTCCTCGTCGTGATCGTCTTCGCGATCGTCTTCACGACGATCGCCGGCATGCTGATCGGCCTCCCGACGCTGCGCCTCCGCGGTGACTACATCGCCATCGTCACGCTGGCCTTCGGCGAGATCATCGGCCGCATCGCCATCAACGGCGACGAGCTGAAGCTCGGCAAGTTCCCGCTGATCGGCGGACCGCTCGAGAACGTGGTCGGCGAGGGCTCGACGCTGACCAGGGGAAGGCAGGGCATCACGCCCGTGGACAAGATCGACCTGCCCGGGGTGGAGCAGTTCGTCTCGCTCAACCTGCGGCCCTGGTACTTCACCGCGCTCGCGATCGTGATCATCGCCCTGTTCGTGAACTTCCGCCTCCGCGATTCCCGCCTCGGGCGCGCCTGGATCGCGGTCCGCGAGGACGAGGTCGCCGCCGCGAGCATGGGCGTCCCGCTCGTCAAGACGAAGCTGCTGGCCTATGGCACGGGCGCCGCGTTCGGCGGCCTCTCGGGCGCCTTCCTCGCGTCGTATTTGAACACGGTGAACGCCGACCAGTTCCAGTTTTCATTCTCGATCTTCGTCCTCGGCATGATCATCCTCGGAGGCCTCGGTTCGATCTGGGGGGTGGTCCTCGGCGCGATCGCGCTGTCGTTCATCAACAACAATCTGATCCCGGACGTGCTCAACACCTGGCCGAGCAAGATCGGGCTGGACTTCGACCTCACGCAGCTCTCGTTCGGCATCTTCGGCTTCCTGCTCGTGATCATGATGGTGCTCCGTCCCGAGGGGCTCCTCCCGGAGCGAAGGCGCCAGCTCGAGCTCGGGGAGGGCATCGGCACCGGCGCGACGACGGGCGTCGGCGGCGCCGAGGACCTCTACGAGGCGCGCGGATGACCGAGGCGACCAGCACACAGGCGGAAGACGCGGGCGTGCCGGCCGGGCCCGCCATCCTCGAGACCACCGGCGTCACGAAGGTCTTCGGCGGCCTCGTTGCGGTGTCGGCGGTCGACTTCACGATCCCCGAGCGCTCGATCGTCTCGATCATCGGCCCGAACGGCGCCGGCAAGACGACCTTCTTCAACATGCTCACGGGCCTCTACAGGCCGACGAACGGCCGCATCACCTTCCAGGGCCAGAACATCACCGCCAAGCGGCCCGACAGGATCATGGCCCAGGGCGTGGCGCGCACCTTCCAGAACATCCGCCTGTTCGCGACGATGTCGGCGGTGGAGAACGTGATGATCGGCCAGCACGCTCGCATGACGGCGGGGCTCTTCGGCTCGATCCTGCGGCCGCCGTGGGTGTCGCGGGAGGAGCGTGAGGTGCGCGCGAAGGCGCGCGAGACGCTCGACTACGTCGGCCTCGCGGAGAGTCACTTCGACCAGATGTCGGCCAACCTCTCCTATGGCGACCAGCGCCGCGTGGAGATCGCCCGGGCGCTTGCTTCCGACCCGGCGCTCCTGCTGCTCGACGAGCCCACGGCCGGTATGAACCCGCAGGAGTCGGACGGGCTCACCGCGTTCATGCGGCGCCTTCGCGACGAGAAGGGCCTCACCATCCTCCTGATCGAGCACGACATGCGCGTCGTCATGGGCGTCTCCGAGCGCGTGACGGTCTTCGACCACGGCGAGAAGATCGCCGAGGGCGAGCCCCGGGAGGTACGGCAGGACCGGCGCGTCGTCGAGGCCTACCTCGGCACCCAGGCCGAGGAGACGGGTGAGTGACCATGGCACTGCTCGAGGTCACCGACATCAAGACCTACTACGGGAACATCCAGGCCCTCAAGGGGATCTCGATCGAGGTCAACGAGGGCGAGATCGTCACCCTCATCGGCTCGAACGGCGCCGGCAAGTCGACGACCCTCCGCTCGATCTCCGGCCTCACTCCGCCACGCGAGGGCTCGATCAAGTTCGACGGGCTCGAGATCGGCGAGACACCTCCGCAGGACATCGTGCGGCTCGGGATCTCGCAGTCGCCCGAGGGCCGCAAGTGCTTCCAGCGCATGTCGGTCCGCGAGAACCTCGAGCTCGGCGCCTACCTCCGCCGCGACTCGAACGTGAACTCCGATCTCGAGCGCGTCTTCGACCTCTTCCCGCGCCTCAAGGAGCGCGAGAAGCAGAAGGCGGGCACGATGTCGGGCGGCGAGCAGCAGATGCTCGCCATCGGCCGCGCGCTCATGGCGAACCCCAAGCTGCTGCTGCTCGACGAGCCCTCGATGGGCCTCGCACCCGTGCTGGTGGACCGCATCTACGAGACGGTCGCCGAGATCAACAAGCAGGGCACCACGATCCTGCTGGTCGAGCAGAACGCGAACTACGCGCTCGAGGTCTCGACCCGCGGCTACGTGCTCGAGACGGGCAGCGTGGCGGTCGCCGACGATTCCAGCGCCCTGCGCAAGAACCCCGAGGTCCAGGCGGCGTACCTAGGCGGATGAGCGTCCTTGCCGTCATCGGAGCGCAGGCCCTCTGGCTGCTTTACGCGTGGCTCGCCTCGGCGATCATCTGCTCCTACCTGTCCGCTCGCAAGGGCTACGGGGAGCGTCCCGGCCTCGCCGCCGGCCTGCTGCTCACCGTCGTGGGCATCGTGGTCTGGCTCGTCTGGCCGGCTCGCGCGGAGTCCCGCTGGAAGATCCAGGGGCCGCTGCCCTTCGGTGAGCGCGCAAAGAAGACCGTGGCCGAGGCCCGGGCCGAGATGCACGAGGACGAATCGTGAGCAAGACGCTCGAGAACGCTCTCGTCACCGTGGCGCTCGCCGTCGTCTCGCTGCTCGTGATCTGGTTCCTCGGCAGCTTCACCGCGGTGAAGATCCTCGTGATCCTCGTCGTCTGGTTCGCGATCCTGGGGCTCGTCGCGCTGGGTATCGAGTCCGCCACCCAGGCGATCGCGAAGTCCTTCAAGCGCCGCTGACGGCGGCGCGCAGCGCGTCCTCGAGGTCCGGCCGCCGGAACTCGTAGCCGAGCGCCGACAGCCGCAGCGGCACCGCGCGGACCCCTGTCGTGACGATCGTGGCCATCTCGCCGTAGAGCGCCTTGACCGCCAGGCCCGGCACGGGCGCGAACGCGGGGCGCCGGAGCACGCGGCCGAGCGCCTTCGACAGCTCCTTGTTGGTGACGGGCTCGGGCGCGGTGATGTTCACCGGCCCGTCGGCGGCGCTCTCGTCGAGGCAGAAGAGCAGTGCGCCCGCCACATCGTCCTCGTGGACCCAGGGAACGTACTGGCCGCCGCCCGCGACCGGGCCGCCCACGCCGAGCTTGAACGGCGGGAGCATCTTCTCGAGCGCCCCGCCGCCGGGCGCCAGCACGACGCCGGTGCGCGTGGTCACGACCCTCAGGCCGAGATCGCGGGCGCGGGCGGCCTCGGCCTCCCAGGCGACCACGACCTCGGCGAGGAAGTCGCTGCCGGCCGCCTCGTCCTCGCCGACGGGCTCGTCACCACGCGGCCCGTAATAGCCCGTGGCAGACTGCGAGACGAGCACGGACGGCCTGGCCGCGGCCGCCCGAAGCGCCGCGACCAGGTTGCGCGTGCCGGCGACGCGCGACTCGCGGATGCGCTTCTTCGCATCGCTCGACCAGCGCTGCGCGACGGGCTCGCCGAGCAGGTGGAGCACGGCGTCGCGTCCCTCCAGCGCTCCGGCCGGCGCGGGCTCTCCCGACGGATCGGCCCAGGTGTGCGCGTCGACCTCGCCGAGCGCCTCCCGCGCCCGTCGGGCGTCACGCGACAGGACGGTCACGTCGTCCCCGCGAGCGAGCAGCGCCTGGACGACGACGCGCCCCAGGGTTCCCGTCGCGCCGGTGACGGTCACCCGCACGGGCTCAGGCGGTCGTCAGCCGGGGCTCGTCCTCGCCGGCGCCCGAGGCCTCGGCCTCCTTGGCGACGGCGGCGGCGACGGCGGGGGCCACGTCCCGGTTGAAGACGCTCGGGACGATGTAGTCGGCGGAGAGCTCCTCCTGGGCCACGACGCTCGCGATGCCGTAGGCGGCCGCGACCTTCATCTCCTCCGTGATGCGGCGGGCGCCCGCGTCGAAGGCGCCGCGGAAGATACCGGGGAAGGCGAGCACGTTGTTGATCTGGTTCGGGTAGTCCGAGCGGCCCGTGGCCATCACCGAAACGTATGGCGCGGCCTCCTCGGGGCGCACCTCCGGATCCGGGTTGGCCATCGCGAAGACGAAGGGATCGGGGTTCATCTTCTTCAGGTCGTCCGCCGTGATGATGCCCGGGCCGGAGAGGCCGATGAACAGGTCGGTCCCCTCGAGCACCTCTGACGGGCGGCCGCTGCGGCGCTCCGGATTCGTGTGCTCGGCGAGCCATGCCTTGACCGAGTTCATCGTGCCGGCCTCGTAGTCCGCGCGTCCGGTGTGGATCGCTCCATCGCGATCGCACGCCACGACCCGCGTGACCCCGGCGTTCATGAGGATCTTGGCGACCGCTACCCCTGCGGCGCCGGCGCCGGCCATCGAGACGCTGAGGTCCTCGATCAGCCTCCCTGTCAGGCGGCAGGCGTTCAGCAACGCAGCCAGCACGACGATCGCCGTGCCGTGCTGGTCGTCGTGGAAGACGGGCAGATCGAGCTCTTCGATGAGCCGGTTCTCGATCTCGAAGCAGCGCGGCGAGGAGATGTCCTCGAGGTTGATGCCCCCGAAGGTCGGGGCGAGCAGCTTCACGGTGTTGACGATCTCGTCCGGGTCCTGGGTGTCGAGGCAGATCGGGAAGGCGTCGACATCGCCGAACTCCTTGAAGAGCATGGCCTTGCCCTCCATCACGGGCATCGCCGCCTCCGGACCGATGTCGCCGAGCCCCAGGACGGCAGAGCCATCCGAGACGACCGCCACGGTGTTCTTCTTGATGGTGTACTCGCGGGCACGCTCGGGGTTGCGATGGATGTCCATGCACACGCGGGCCACGCCGGGCGTGTAGGCCATCGACAGGTCCTCGCGCGTGTCGAGAGGGGCCTTGAGCCCGGTGAAGACCTTGCCGCCCCGGTGCAGCTCGAAGGTCCGGTCGGTCACGTCGACCAGGCGCGTGCCGTCGATCGCGCGGACTGCGGCGACGATCGCGTCCCAGTGGTCGAGATCCGCGCAGAAGACGGTGATGTCGCGCAGGAGCTCGCCCTCGCCCGGCTCGATGATGTCGATGGCGCCGATGTTCCCGCCGGCGTCCCCGATCGCGCCCGCGAGCTGCCCCAGCATGCCCGGGCGGTTGTCGATCTCCACGCGCACGCGCATGGAGAACTGGGCACTGGGGGTGATGGTGGGCCGGGTCATCGGGCGCGGACGATACTAAGGAGGCGCTTTCGCCCGGGACGCCGAGCGCTCATGCACCGGGGCGCGCCCTAACATGCCGCGCGTGTCCGGCGGCGATTCGCAAGAGCTGTTCCTGATCGACGGGAACAGTCTGGCCTACCGCGCCTTCTTCGCCCTTCCGGAGACGATCGCGACCTCCCGCGGCATGCCGACGAACGCGATCTTCGGCTTCGCGTCGATGCTCGTGAAGATCCTCACCGAGCACGGGACGAAGCCGACGGTCGTCGTCTGGGACGCCGGCGCGAGCGGCCGCAAGGAGGTCTACGCGGAGTACAAGGCCGGCCGCTCCACGCGCCCGGACCTGCTCAAGGAGCAGTGGCCGCACTTCGAGCCGCTCGTCGAGGCCTTCGGCTACACGAACACGCGCCTGGAGGGCTTCGAGGCCGACGACGTCATCGCGACGCTCGCGGAGCGCGCGCGCGAGCAGGGAATCCCGGTCGTCATCGTCACCGGCGACCGCGACGCGTTCCAGCTCATCGACCCCGACGGCATGGTGCAGGTTATGGCGACCTCGCGCGGGATCACCGACACGAAGCTCTACGAC
>DATMJO010000053.1:0-5762 GCA_035553855.1 Thermoleophilaceae bacterium
ACCCACCCCGACCCAGACACCTCCGCCGACGGCCAGCCCTACTACGACGCCTGAGCCCACGGACACGCCAGCCGCGTCGCCGACGGAAGCCATTCCGACGCCGGTCGCAACCGCGACGCCGCCGCCCAGCCCATCGCCCACGGCCAGCGCGGCACCAACGCCGGTGCCCTCGCCAGCTGCCGTGCCCTCGCCAACTGCCGTGCCCTCGCCAGCGGCCTCGCCGTCACGAGCGCCGGACACCGGCTTTACCTTCGTCAACGCGCTGCCCCGGCCGTCTGAGGTGAGCAACGACCTGTTCACGCTCTTCGTCGCGCTCGGCGTGACGGCGGTGATGCTGCTGCTGATCGCCTTCCCGTCGTCGCTCTTCGAGGAGACCCTCGAGGAGAACCACGACGAGATCTTCGGCTGGTTCATGCGCGCGGGCGGCGTCGTCGGCCTGGTGCGCGTGGCGAGCACGACCTTCTGGCGCTCGCCACCGGGCGTGCTGCTGTTCATGCTCGTCAGCGCCATCGTCTACGGCTTCCTCGAGCCGTCGTTCGGCCTGGACGTGCAGTCGCTGGCGCTTGTCGTTGGCGTCGCCGTTGGCCTGGCCTTGACGACCGCCACCTTCGAGTATCCGATCACCCAGTTCCAGCGCCGCGCGAACGCTGAGCGCGGCTACATCAGGGTGCTGCCAGTCTCGATCGTGATTGCCATCGCCTGCGTGGCCGCGTCGCGGCTGGCCGGCTTCGAGCCCGGATACATCTACGGGGTCGTCGCTTTCTGGGCATTCACCCGCGGCATGTCGCTTCGCGCAGAGGGCTCGTCCGTGGCCGTGACCTCGATGTTCATCCTGCTCGTGGCGCTGATCGCCTGGCTGTCACTGCCGCTGGCAGACGGGCTGCTGACGCCTGGCACGCTGCTCCACACGGTCGTGGCCGCGGTGCTGACGACGGTCTTCGTCGGCGGGCTCCAGGGCCTCCTGATCGAGCTCCTGCCGCTGCGCTTCCTGCGCGGCGCCACGCTGTGGCAGTGGAGCCGCGGCCTGTGGGTCATCGTGTTCCTGATCGCCGCCTTCGCCTTCGTCCACATACTGGTCGTGCCGAACATCGACTTCATGTTCGAGAGCGGCGGGGCCGGCCTGATCACGGCGCTCGGGTTCCTGCTCGCCTTCACCCTGTTCTCGATCGCGTTCTGGGCGTACTTCCGGCACCGCAGCTCCCTGCGCGATGAGCCGCAGCCGCTGCGACAGCACCGCTAGATAGCCGGGCGGGCGCGCTCCCAGCCGACGCGCCCGCCCTGGAATGGAGGAAGGGTCAGGCGGCGACGAGCTCGTGCTCGGTCGTGTCGGCGCTCGCTGACTCCGGCTCGTCGTCGATCTCGGACTCGTCATCCTCGTCGCCGTTGGCAAAGGCCGCCGGCGAGATGCCCAGCTCGTTGGCCTGCGTCTCGAGGGCGCTCGCGGCCGACTCGGTGGCGTAGTCCTTCTTGCGCTTGCCGGCCAGCATCTCGACCGCTGAGGCGACGATCTCCGTCTTCCAGTGGCGCTGCTTGGAATCGTCTTCCCACTGGCGCGTCTGGATCCGGCCTTCGACCGCCACCAGCTGGCCCTTGCCCAGGTACTGGGCGCAGATCTCTGCCAGCCGGTCCCAGGTTTGCGCTATAATCAGTCGTACTAGCAGGAGGCTCGACCATGCCCGCTTACGGCTACATCCGCAAGAGCGTCGTCCACGACCCGTCCCGGCTCCTCTCCCCCGCTATGCAAGAGGCCGCCATCCGGTCGCTGGCGGCCCGGCACGGCGACGAGGAGGTGGTGATCCTGTCCGACCTCGACGTGTCGGGCAAGAAGGGGCGCGACAGGCGGCGCGGCTGGGACGAGCTGCTGAGCGCCGTCGAGAGTGGCGAGGGCACCGCCGTCTATGCCTACTCGCTGTCCCGCTTCGCGAGGAGCGTGGCGCAGCTCGCCGACTTCTTCGAGCTGTGCGACCGGCAGCGCGTGCCCATCCGCATTGAGCGCGACCAAATCGACACCTCGACGGCCACCGGCCGGCTGGTGAGCAACGTCTTGGCATCGCTCGCCCAGTTCGAGTCCGACGTCGCCAGCGAGCGGGTCAAGGACGCGTTCGCGGCCAAGCGGGCGAAGGACCCGAGCTGGCATGGTCCCGGCAACCGCCGGTACGGCGAGGGCGAGAGCGAGGACCCGGCGGTCGTGCTGGACGCCTTCCGCGAGGCGCGCTCCTACGACGGCGCCGCCCGGCTGCTCAACGAGCGTGGCCTGCCGGCGAGGAAGCCCGGCGGCATCTGGCACGGCAGCGTCGTCCGCGATCTTGTGCGCCGCCACGCGCCGGACGAGGTCGTGCCCGGCACCAGGCGGGGGGCGCCGGCCGGCAGGCGTCAGTTCCGCCTCGCGCTGCTGCTGCAATGCGGCGTCTGCGGGACGCATCTGACGGGCTCGCTGGACAAGCGCCGCGACGAGGTCCGCTACTACTGCCACCGCGCGATCGACGGCCGGCACGGCCGCGGCTGGGTCAGCGAGTCCATCCTGCTGCCTACCATCGCCGACGAGACCGCTCGCGCCCTGCCCTTTGTGAGGCGGCGCCAGATGGGCGCGCGCGAGGACGAGGACGCACTGGCCGCGCTCGCGGCCAAGCGGGAGCGGACGATCGACACATACACCGACGGACTGATCGACAAAGGCGAGCGCGACCGCCGGCTCGCGGACATCGCCGAGGCCGAGTCGACGCTGTCGGCGCGACGGTGGGTAAGGATCGTCGCCCTCCCGCCCGACGTCCAGGGCGACGAGCCCGGCAAGGTGAACGCCTGGCTGCGCCGCGTCCTCGACCGCGTGACGGTCGACATGGCGACGCCGGCCCGCCGCGGTCCGCAGAAGGCGCCGCCGCCTCTATCGTTCGCTTGGCGGGACCCCTCCATGCGCGTGGAAGGGCCGATCGAGCAGTTAGGCTAGGACGGTCGGTGCCGGGCCGAAGCCATGGGCTTCCAGGGGACGCGCACGGGCCGCCACACGGCCTCCGGACCCATCCGGGAGTATCCGGACAAGTCCCCTCGCGCGCTGGGGCTGCGGAGGGGCACCCGACCCCGGTAGCATTCCGGGCATGAGCGACCTCCCCGCGATCAGCCTGTTCTCGGGCGTCGGCGGCCTTGACCTAGGTGTGCACCGAGCTGGGTTCGACGTCCGCGTCGCGGTCGAGAACGACGCCGACTCGGCGGCTAGCCTGCGCGCCAACCTGTTCCCCGGCCGGGCCGACCTCGTGGTCGACACCTCGATAGTCGGGGTCAGGACCGGCGAGCTGCTGGAGCGGGCGGGCCTCCGGGTCGGCGAGGCGGCGCTGGTCGTCGGCGGCCCGCCGTGCACGCCGTTCTCGAAGTCTGGGTACTGGCTGGAGTACAAGCGCAAGGGCTTGGACCCTGACGCCTCGCTGCTGGACGAGTTCGCCCGGGTGGTGGTCGAGGCCAAGCCCGCGGCCGCGCTGCTGGAGAACGTCCACGGCCTCGCCTACCGCAATCACAACGTGAGGCCCTTCCAGCGGCTGATCGACCAGCTGGAGGCGGCCGGCTACGAGGTCAGGGCTGCCGTGCTCAACGCCGCTGACTACGGGGTGCCACAGCTAAGGAAGAGACTCATCGTCTACGCCGCCCTGGGCCAAGAGCCGCCGCCGTTCCCCGCCACGACGCACTCCGGGTGGACGGAGACGAGCCGGCGCGTCGACCCGACGAAGCATCCCTATGTGACGAGCCGGGAGGCGATCGGCGACCTCGAGGCGCGCGGTGACCTGGCCGAGCCCGACGAGTTGGTCGGCGGGCGCTACGGCAGGCTGCTGCCCGACATCCCGCCCGGCGGGAACTACCTGCACTACACCGAGAAGCGCGGCCACCCAGAGCCACTGTTCCGGTGGCGGTCGCGCTACTGGACCTTCCTCCTAAAGCTCGACCCCGACCGGCCAGCGACGACGATTCAGTCGCAGCCCGGCCCGTACATCGGTCCATTCCACTGGTCGAACCGGCGACTGCGCGTGCCCGAGATCAAGAGGCTTCAGACGTTCCCCGACGACTACGTGGTGGTCGGGTCGCGCCGGTCGGCGCAGATACAGCTCGGCAACGCCGTCCCGCCCGTGCTGGCCGAGACCGTAGCTGGTCCGCTGGCAGCGCTCCTGTCGGGCCGGCCCGGCTCTGACGAAGAGCGGGAGCTCGTGCTGCTCTCAGCCTAGAGACGAGGCGCCGGGACGTCGCGCGTCTCGGTCTCGGTGGTCAGGCGCCGAACGGCCGCGACGCCTTCGGTCAGCAGCAGCCGCTCGACCTCGTCCCATGGCCACGTCTCCTGTGCGACCGAGACGTGCACGTTGACCTCCGCGTTGAATGCGCCAGTGCCGGCCGCCTTGACGCCGAGCCCGGGGCAGCGGCGCGGGTTCTCGCGGAGGATTGCCAGCACGCGCTGAGCGCTGATCGCCCGGAAGTTGCCGACGCCCGGCGCGAGCGCGTCCAGATCGGCGCCATGCTCGGCGAACAGCGCGTCGACGTACCGGTTCTGGGCCTCCTTCGCGCCTTTGCCGCCGTACCAGCTGAACAGGTCCCAGAGGATCGCCAGCTCGCCGCCAAGGGCCTCGACATAGGCGTCGGTGCGTTCGCGCAGCTTGAAGTCAACTAGGTCGACGTATACGAGGTCGGGCACCTTCCTGATCGCGTTCAGCGCCTTGTACGAGCTGATCGGGATGCAGTCCTCGGGCTCCAGCCCGAATTGCCTGGCGTTTCGGAACAGCGTGCTGGCCGTCTTGACGTTGACAGGCAGCTCTGCTCCCCCGCCCTCGATGCCGTAGTCGCGGTTGTCGCCGCGCTCGTGGTAGTCGTGAATCGTGAACTGCGGCTCCAGGCGCGCGAGATGGCGCCCGCGGAACACGCGCTCGGCGATGCGCCCTACGACCTGATTCCGGAAGCCCAGGATCGGCGCCGTCTTCCGGTCGGGGACCTGCGCCACCGGCGTGCCTTGACCGAGGACGCCGCCGCGGATCGCTCGGGCGACCAGCCACACGTCTCCAATGTCAACCGCATCGAGCGCCGCGACGACATCCGCGTGCGGCACCTGCCGGGCGTCAACTGCCAATAGCCGGACCTCCCTCGGGGAGGAATCTAGCAGCCGCTAAGCTGGCGCCGTGCCCAGCTTCAAGTTCGACGCGTCGCCTGCCGTGCAGGCCGTCATGCGGGCGAACAAGAGGCGCGACACGCGCCCTGAGCTGCGCCTCCGGGGGGAGCTGCACCGGCGAGGGCTCCGCTACCGAGTCGACCTGCCGATCAGGACCTCGTCGCTGATCGTCCGGCCGGACATCGTCTTCACCCGCCGGCGCGTCGCCGTCTTCGTCGACGGCTGCTACTGGCACGCATGCCCCGATCACGGGACGCAGCCCACCCGCAACGTCGCCTACTGGCTGTTCAAGCTGAGGCGAAACGTCGAGCGCGACCGGGCGGTCGACGCGGCGCTCGCGGCCGAGGGCTGGCGGGTCGTGCGACTGTGGGAGCACGAGCCGGCGGACCGCGCTGTTGAGCGCGTGTGCGAGGTGCTGTAGCCCCCGACGCTCCGGCCTGGGCTGGCCGCCTAAGCGGGATCGCGAGTCCGGATGCGGAGCGGGGGCCTGGCGAGACCCTAGCGGCGGCCGCTTATCGGGGGCTTATCGACCGCTGCGCAGGCTGGTCGTGCCCGTCAGCAAGCGACCGCAAAATTGGGCTTCCCGTCCGTTCGCTCGTCTGCTATTCTCCCTCCGTCCACGTCCGAC
>DATMJO010000054.1:0-35094 GCA_035553855.1 Thermoleophilaceae bacterium
GGCTCGAGCTCGCTGGCCGCGCTCCGGATCAACGGGACGAGAATCAGCCTCGACGACCCGCTGTCGGATCTGGCGGACGCGCTCGCGGGCACGCCGCTGGCCGGCCTCGTGACCCTGGCGATCAACGAGGAGATCCGCACGGGCGTCAGCTCCGGTCCCACCGAATCGCTGACCCGCCGCGCGCTGCGCGTGCGCGTGCAGCCCTCGGCTACGGGCTCTCAGCTGCTCGAGGCCGTCGCGGGAGAGTCCATCGTCGGGCGCTCCGGCGCCGTCTGCTCCGGTGACGGAGGTGGCGGCGGTGGCGGCGGTGGCGGCGGCCCGATCGGCGGGAACCTCGTGACGCTCGGCGAGGTCCGCGGCGCGGGCCCCTGCAGGCGGCACCGCTACGGCCGTCAGGTGGCCATCGTGGGCAGCCGCCGCGGTGACCGCATCTCCGGCACGAACCGCTCCGATCGCATCTTCGTGTTCAGCGGGAACGACCGGGTCTCGGGTGGCCGTGGCAACGACTGCGTCGAGGGCGGCAACGGCAACGACCGCCTGGACGGGTCGACCGGCTTCGACTTCCTGCTGGGCGAGCGCGGCAACGACTCGCTCGCCGGCGGGCCCGGCCGCGACCTCCTCGAGGGCGGCAGCGGGCGCGACCGCCTCGACGGTGGGACGGGGTCGGACATCATCCGCGGCGGGTCGGGCAACGACCGCCTGATCGGCGGCTCGGGCAACGACCGCCTCTACGGAGGCTCGGGCAACGACTCGATCCACACCGGAAACGGACGTGACCGGGTGTTCGCCGGCAACGGCAACGACGTGATCAACGCCGCCACGGCGGGACCCCCGGCCAGGATCAACTGCGGGCGCGGGTTCGACGTCGTCCGCATCAACCACAACGAGCGCCGCCACATCCGCGGCTGCGAGCGCGTCTTCATCATCAGCCTTCGCCGCTGAGGCATCCCGCCCGTCGAGGGCCTATTCGATCCCCAGGCGGTCGAGTAGGCCCTCGTCGCGGCGCCATCCGCGCCGCACCCTGACGTGCAGGGCCAGGAAGACGTGGCGCCCCAGCGCCGCCTCGATCTCCTTGCGGGCCGCGGTCCCGACCGCGCGGACCATGCGACCGCCCGCGCCCACGACGATCGCCTTCTGCGACTCGGTCTCGGTCCACACGCTCGCGTGGATCTCGAGCAGGCCGTCGTCGCGCTCCTCCATCTCCGAGATCTCGACCTCGACGGCGTGCGGCAACTCCTCGCGCGTGCGCAGCAGCACCTGCTCGCGAACCAGCTCGGCGAGCTGGAGCTCGATGGACATGTCGCTCGAGTCCTCCGGCGGGTAGAGGTACGGGCCCTCGGGCAGCAGCTCGACGAGCGCGGCCATGAGAGCGTCGACGCCGTAGCCGGTCCGCGCGCTGATCGGGAAGATCTCGCCCGGCACGTCGAGCTCAGCGGCCGCCGTCAGGGCGTCGAGCGAGCGGCGGCGGTCAAGCCGGTCCACCTTGTTGAGGACGGTGATCGCCGGCAGCTTCGAGGCCTTGACCGCGCGCGAGATGAAGCGGTCGCCGGGCCCGATCTCCTGCTCCCCGTTCAGGATGAACAGGACGGCGTCCGAGTCGGCCAGGCTGCGCTCCACGCGGCGCTGCATGCGCTCGGTGAGGATGTCGCGGGGGCGCTGCATACCGGGCAGGTCCACGAGCACCGCCTGCCAGTCCGCGCCCGTGGCGATGCCCCGGACCGCGCGCCGGGTGGTCTGCGGCTTGTCGGAGACGATCGCGACCTTCCCTCCCACGATGCGGTTCACGAGCGTGGACTTGCCCGCGTTGGGACGGCCCGCGAGCGCGACGAAGCCGGCGCGCGTCACCGCAGGCCCGCCATCACGCGGTCCTGCAGCGCGAGCATCTCGCCGTCGTCGGCCTCGTGGTCATAGCCGCAGAGGTGCAGAACGCCGTGGACCACCGCCTCCGCCAGATCCTCCGTGTGACCGGGGCAGATCACGACATCGCCCAGCTCGCGCGGCCCGGGCGCCGGACCGGTCCCGTCCACGGGGAACGAGAGGACGTCGGTCGGCGCGTCCCGCCCGCGGTGCTCGCGGTTCAGCTCGCGGATGCGGTCCTCGCCGACCAGCTCGACCGCGAGGTGGCCGTCCGTCACCCCGGCCGCCTCGAGCGCGGCCTCGGCGGCGCGGCGCAGCG
The DNA here is from genome assembly GCA_035553855.1 of Thermoleophilaceae bacterium. Classification (GTDB taxonomy): domain Bacteria; phylum Actinomycetota; class Thermoleophilia; order Solirubrobacterales; family Thermoleophilaceae; genus JBBDYQ01. The sequence continues at coordinate 2,177 of DATMJO010000054.1, forward strand.
TCGCGTCGGGCGCCTCGACCTCGGCGGTCAAGCGTCCGTCTCGTCGCGGCGGGAATGCGCGTCGTAGGCCTCGACGATCCGCTGGACGAGCTTGTGGCGGACCACGTCCTCCCCGCCGAAGCGGACGAAGTCGATGCCCTCGACATCGCCGAGGATGTCGCCGATCACGACGAGGCCGGAGCGGCTGCCGCGCTCGAGGTCGATCTGCGTGATGTCGCCGGTGACGACCATCTTCGAGTTGAACCCGAGCCGGGTGAGGAACATCTTCATCTGCTCCGGCGTCGTGTTCTGGGCCTCGTCGAGGATGATGAAGCTGTCGTTCAGCGTGCGCCCGCGCATGTATGCGAGCGGGGCGACCTCGATCACGCCGCGCTCGAGATGCTGGTTCACGCGCTCGGGGTCGAGCATGTCGTAGAGCGCGTCGAACAGCGGGCGCAGATACGGGTCCACCTTCGCCATCAGGTCGCCGGGCAGGAAGCCGAGGCGCTCGCCGGCCTCCACCGCGGGCCGCGTCAGCACGATGCGGTTGACCTCGCGGCGGGAGAGCGCCGCGACGGCCATGGCCACGGCGAGGAACGACTTGCCGGTGCCCGCCGGGCCGATGCCGACCGTGACGGTCTGGCGCCTTATCGCGTCGACGTAGCGCTTCTGGTTGACCGTCTTCGGCGCCACCTTGAGGCCACGGTGGCGCCAGACGGTGTCCTCGAGGATTCCGCTGGGGCTCTCGCCCGCGTCGAGCGCGCTCGTGATCGCCTCGATCGTGCCGGGAGCGATCTCGTGCCCCTGGCGCACCAGGTCGGAGATCTCGCGGACGACGGTCTTCGCGACCTCGACCTCGCCCTCGGCGCCGTCGAGCGTGAGCAGGTTCCCGCGCAGATACAGGTCGCACTCGAGGTGGCCCTCGAGCGTCTTCATGATCGCGTCGTGGGCGCCCGCCAGCTCCGTGGCGACCTCGTCCGGAAGCTCGAGCTGCGCTCTCAGGGCGTGAGCTTCTCCTGTACGAGGCGGCTGACGCGCTTGCCGTCGGCACGGCCCTGCACCCGCGGCATGACCGCGGCCATGACCTGGCCCATCTCCTTCGGTGACGACGCTCCCAGCTCCGCGACGGTGTCGCCGACGATCGCCTCGAGCTCGGCGTCGCCGAGCTGCTGGGGCAGGTACTCCTCGATGATCCGGGCCTCGCTCTCCTCGCCCTCGGCGAGGTCGTCGCGGCCCGCCTCGCGATAGGCCTCGGCGGCCTCGATCCTGCGCTTGCGCGCGCGCTGGAGGACTCCGACGGCGTCATCGCCGCCCGACTTCTCCTCCTGCTGGAGGTCGGCGATCATCATCCGGAGCGCGCTCACGCGCTCCTTCTCGCCCGCCTTGAGAGCGGCGTTCGCGTCGGACTTGATGCGGTCGAGCACCTCCACGGAGGAGAGTGTAGGGCGGATCCTCCGCGGTCCCGCCGCCGCAATAGGCTGCATCGCGTGGAGCGCTACCGGGTCGCGACCTTCGACTGCTACGGGACCCTCGTGGACTGGGAGGGCGGTCTCGGCTCGTTCCTGTACGCGATCGCGCTGCGCGAGGGAGATGCCGACTGCGAGCGCGGGACGGCCCTGCGGAGCCGCTGGGAGGAGATCCAGTTTCGCCTCATCCAGGAGGGTCCCTACCGCCGCTACAAGGAGATCCTGGTGGACGCCCTGCGCGAGTGGGCCGGCGAGCGCGGCTACCGCTGGAACGAGCGGGACGGCGCCGCTCTCGCCGACTCCATGCGGAGCTGGCAGCCGTTCCCGGACACCCGGCCCGCGCTGCTCCAGGCCCGGGAGGCCGGGCTTCGCCTGATGATCGTCTCGAACACCGACCGGGACATCATCGAGCACACGATCAAGCAGATCGGAGTCAGCTTCGACGAGGTCCAGGTGGCTGAGGACGTGAAGGCCTACAAGCCCCGGCGCGAGGTCTTCGAGCGCGCGCTCGAGCGCAGCGGCGAGGCTCCGGAGAACGTGCTCCACGTCGCATTCGGCTTCAAGTACGACATCGGCACGGCGGCCGGGCTCGGGATGGGCACGGCGTGGGTCAACAGGCACCTCGAGCCGCGCCCCGGGGACACCGCCCCGGACCACGAGTGGCGCGACCTCTGGGGTCTCGCTCGCCTGGCTGGAGGCGAAGGGCCGCGGACGACGGCCACCTGATACTCGTCGCCGGCGCCCTGCTGGCGCTCGGCATCGCCCTCACGCTCGCGGCAGGCCGCCTGCGCGTGCCGGGCCTCGTGCTGTTCCTGCTGCTCGGCATGGCGATCGGCTCCGACGGCACGGGCTGGATCCAGTTCGACGACGTCGAGCTGGCCCGGACGATCGGCATCATCGCGATCGTCCTGATCCTGTTTGAGGGCGGCCTCGCCGCGGGCTGGGGCGAGATCAGGCCGGTGCTGCCGACGGCGCTCTCACTCGCCTTCGGCGGGACGGTCGTGACCGCGGTGGTCACCGGGCTCGCCGCCGCCTGGCTGCTCGACCTCACGACCCTGGAGGGCCTGCTGCTCGGGTCGATCGTCGCCACCACCGACAGCGCCGCGATCTTCTCGGTGCTGCGCGGCTCGACGATCGAGCGCCGGCTGGCGCGAACGCTCGAGGCGGAGTCCGGGATGAACGACCCCGTCGCCTTCCTGCTGGTCCTGGGGTTCATCGAGTGGATCCAGGAGCCCTCCTACGGGGCGTCCGACATGATCGCCGCGATCTCGGTGCAGCTCGCGATCGGCGCCGCCGTCGGCTATGCGCTCGGCCGGCTCGCGGTCGAGGCGATGACGAGGGTCCAGTTCGCCACGACGGGCCTCTACCCGGTTGCGACGATCGCCGCGGCCGCGCTCGCGTACGGCGTGGCCGACGTGCTCGGCGGATCGGGCTTCCTCGCGGTGTACATGACCGGCCTGGCCCTCGGCAGCGGCCGCATACCGGGGCGGCGCACCGTCGGCGACTTCCACTCCGGCGTCGCCTGGGTGAGCCAGATCGCGCTGTTCCTCACCCTCGGCCTGCTCGTCTTCCCGAGCCAGCTCGGCGACATCGCGCTCGAGGGCATGCTCATCGCCGCCGTCCTCATGTTCATCGCCCGCCCGCTCGCGACCTTCCTGGCGACGCGGGTGGGCGCCTTCACCGCGCGGGAGTCCCTGCTCGTCGGCTGGGCCGGGCTGCGCGGCGCGATGCCGGTGGTGTTCGCGACGATCCCGATCATCGAGGGGGTCGGGCACGCGAACGAGCTGTTCAACATCGTCTTCTTCGTCGTGCTGCTGTCCACTCTGCTGCAGGGAGCCACCTTCGAGCCGCTTGCGCGCGCGCTCAAGCTCACGACCGACGAGCCGGCCCTGCCTCGCCCGCTCATCGAGGTGGGACGCATCCGGCGCCTTGGCGCCGAGGTGGTGGAGCACGCGGTGGCGGAGGGCGACACGATCGTCGGGCGGGTCGTGAACGAGCTCGGGCTCCCGCGGGAGGCGCTCGTCAGCGTGATCGTCCGCGGCGAGGCGGCGCTCCTGCCACGCGGCTCCACCGTGATCGAGGCTGGCGACCGCCTCCACGTCCTCATGCAGGAGCCGGTCCGGATGGAGGTCGAGGCGCTCATCGAGCGCTGGCGCGAGGGTGAGATCGAGACGCAGGAACCGGTGGTGGTCAAGCCGCTCGGACGGCCGGCGATCTTCACGGTCCGCCCCTGGCGGGAGGAGGACGGCGACGCGGCGCGGCCCGACGAGATCAACGGGATCCCGGTCGCCCGGGCGATCCGGGCACGGCGCGACCAGCCCGGATCTTTCGTCCAGCTCGAGGACGGGCGCTACGCCGTCGTCTCCGAGGGCCTGGCGGCGGTGGGCGGCTCGCGCCAGCTCTTCCGCTGGTGCCGGGCGCGGATCGCGACATCCGAGGGCTACCAGGGCCGTGCGTGGTGGCAGGAGGTCTCGGGCGTCCTGTCCCAGCGTGCCGTGCGCTGAGCTTGGACGTGCCGCGCCGCGTAGGACACCCGTCCAGATCGGGTGAGCAGGCGGGCCGTATCGGGGACCACGGGCCGATCCAGTCCGTGCGATGCGGCTGCTCGTACCGACCACTCTTCTCCTTGCAATGGCTTGCGCCGTCCCCACGGCCAGCGCCCACCACCCGACCGCCGGCGGCGCTGAGAGCCACGGTCCCGACCCGGTTGCGATAGACGCCGGCCGGGAGGCCCCCCTTCCCGGCGGGCGCGCAAGGGCCGCCGGCGCCGGGTGGTGCGGCGAGGAGCGCGGCAGCGACGACACCGCCAACGAGGTCTCGAACGGGAGCCACAGTTTCCACGCCGTCTACGCGATCCCGGCCGACGCGCCGGTCCGCCTGCACTCCTACGCCGCCCGCATCCAGGAGGACTCGCTGCGCGCCTCCGCGCTCGTCGAGCGCAGCTACGGCCGCGCGATCCGCTACGACCTGGGCACCTCCTGCGGCCCGCAGTACCTGGACATCACGACGATCCGCCTCCCGGAGACCTCGGCGGACCTGGAGCACGCCGCGAACACCCCGACCGGCACGCTCGACGCCGTCGCCGAGGCGCTCGACCGCAACGGCCTCTCGGTGATCCGCCCGACCGACACCCCCTCGGTCGCCGCCACCAGGACCCGCAACTGGATCGTGTGGCTCGACGGGCCCGCTCCCCCGGCCGCCTGCGGCCAGGCGATGCTGTTCGACGACGCGAGCCGCAGCCAGTCGAACCTGAACAACTTCGGCGGCAAGGTGTCGGTGATCTTCCGCAACGAGGACGGCTTCTGCGGGTCGAACTCGGTCCGGCACGAGATCGCCCACAACCTGGGCGCGGTGCTGCCCCGCAGCACGAACTCGGACGGCGGCCACTGCACGGACGCGATCGAGGACACCATGTGCTCCCCGGACGCCCCGCAGGTCGCCGATGGCCGCTACCACGAGCTGTTCTTCGACTACGGCAACGACGACTACTGGGACCCGCCGTCGGGCCCGGCGCTCCCCTGGTGGACGGTCAACCTGAGCCGCTTCATCTGCCCGGACGCGCACTGCAACTCCGCCGCGAGCGCGTTCATCTCCGACGCCGGCACCGGGGAGTCCGCCGAGTCGGGCCGCGCGCTCCCCCGCCCGACGCTGCGCGTCCGCGCACGGCGCATCAACAGCCGCACCTGGCGCCTGAGCGTCCGCGCTCGCGGGACGGGCCGAGCGACGGTGCGCATCCGCTGCCGCACGCGCAGCCGCCGCGGGACGCGCATCTCACGCACCACCTACAGCCGCACGACCCACCTCCCGCGGACCCTGCGCACCCGCGTCCGCTGCGCCAGCCGCCCGCTGGTCCAAGCGTCCCGCCGCCGCTGACGCGCAACATCGGTCCCTGGCACCTTTTTCCCGCTGGTCGAAGCGTCCCGCCGCCGCTGACGCGCAACATCGGTCCCTGGCACCTTTTTCCCGGTGCAACATCGGTCCCTGGCACCTTTTTTTCATTCCAGGCGCAGGGCCGCCCAGCCGCCGCTCTCGAGGCGGCGCGCCTCCCGCAGCGGCGCGAACGCCTGGGCGACCTCGTCGGCCTCGTGCGTCAGTAGGCCTGAGACCACGAGCGCCTCGGGCCGGCCCTCCATGAGCGCCGCGACCCGCAGGAGCAGCGGGCGCATCAGGTTGGCCACCACCGTCCGCGCGGCGGGCGGCGCCTCCGCGCGGAGGTCGAGCGCCGCCACGCGGTCGAGGGCGACGCCGTTGACCGCCGCGTTCTCGCGGGTGATCGCGACGGCGTCGGGATCGTGGTCCACGGCCACCACGGGCGCGAAGCCGAGCTTCGCCGCGGCGATCGCGATCACGCCCGAGCCGCAGCCGAGGTCGGCGAGCGACCCGCGGGCGTCGATGTCGAGCAGCAACTCGAGCGACATGCGCGTCGTGTGATGGCCACCCGTTCCGAACGCGCGGCCGGGGTCGATCACGACCTCCTCCACGCCAGCGCCTCCCTCGTGCTCCTCCCAGGGCGGGCGGACGCGCAGCCTTCCTCCCACGAGCACCGGCCGGTGGAAGGCCTTCCAGCGGTCGGCCCAGTCGTCCGCGACCTCGCTGCCGCTGACCGTGACCTCCACGCCGCCGATCACCGCGGTGCCCTCGGGCAGCGACGGCAGCTCGCCCGGCGCCCCGTAGACCGCGTACTCGACGAAGCCGTCGCCGTCGACCTGCTCGACGCCCCCCGGGGCGAGCTCCGTCAGCTCGGCGAGGACGATCCCGGCGGCGTCCGCGGGGACGCGCACCGCGAGCCGGATCACGACAGCGCCCGGCGAACCCTCGCGAACAGCGACTCCTGCGTCTCGGGCTGCAGGTTGCGCTCGGTGAGCGTGGCCGCCGCCTCCTCCAGCTTCGCGCGCTGATCGCCCGAGAGCCTCCTCGGCACCACCACGTTCACGACGATCTGCTGCGCGCCGCGGCGCCCGTTGCGGAGCGACGGCATGCCGTGCCCTCCGAGCGCGATCACCGTGCCGGGCTGGGTGCCCGCCGGGACCTCGACCTCCTCGTCCCCGTCGAGCGTCGGCACCGTGACGCTGGTCCCGAGGGCGGCGTCGAGCGCGGATACGTCGATGACGGAGATCAGGTCGTCGCCGTCGCGGATGAAGCGCTCGTCGTCGGCGACCCGGACCACCACGTAGAGGTCTCCGGGCGGACCGCCCCGCTCGCCGGAGTGGCCGCGCCCGCTCAGGCGGATGCGCTGCTCGTCGGCGATGCCCGCCGGGATGTCCACGTCGAGCTTCCGCCGCGCCGCGCGGCGCCCGCGGCCGCGGCACTCGGCGCAGGGCTCCTTGGGGATCGTGCCGTCTCCCCCGCAGGCGTCGCAGGCCTGGGCGCGGACGAGCTGGCCGAAGGCGGTCCGCGAGACCTGCCGCACCTGCCCGGCCCCTCCGCAGCGGTTGCAGGTCTCGACCGGCGTGCCCGGCTCGGCGCCGGCGCCGCCGCAGCGCGCGCACGCCTCGACCGCGTCGACCTCCACCTCGCGCTTCGTCCCGATGGCCGCCTCGGCCAGCGTCACCTCGACGGCCACGGCGATGTCGCCCCCCTGCATCGCGCCGCCGCGCCCGAAGCCCCCTCCGAACGGGTCGCCGCCACCGAAGAACGCGTCGAAGATGTCCCCGAACGAGCCGAACCCCTGGAAGCTCGACGAGAAGCCCTGGGAGGAGAGCCCATCGTGGCCGTAGCGGTCGTAGACCGCGCGGCGCTCGGCGTCGGAGAGGATCTCGTAGGCCTCGGCGGCCTCCTTGAACTTCTCCTCCGCCTCGGGGTCATGGCGGTTCACGTCGGGGTGCAGCTCGCGCGCGAGGGCGCGGAACGACTTCTTGATCTGCTTCTCGTCGGCGTCGCGGGGCACGCCGAGCACCTCGTAGGGGTCGCGCTTCACTCCCAGACCCTCGCAACGAAGCGCGACAACTCGGCCGCCGCCTCCCGCACGGAGGCGATCGCCGTGGCGTAGTCCATGCGCACCGGGCCGATCACGCTGACCGCGCCGAGGTTTCGATGCGCCAGGCCGTAGTTGGCGGCGACGAGCGTGAGCGAGTGCATCTCGGGCGCCCGGTTCTCGCTCCCGATGCGCACGTAGACGCTCTGCTCGCCCAGCGCCTCGCGCAGCACGGCCAGGAGCGCGACGCGCCGCTCGAGCACGTTCATCAGGTCGTTGATCTGTGACAGCTCCTGCACCCGGTGCTCGGACAGGAGCCGCGCCGCACCGTCCACGTAGAGGGTGTGCTCGGCGGTCTCCTCGAGCTCGGTGAACGCCGGGGCGATCGCCCGCAGGAAGGCGCGCTCGCGGGCGCCGAGCTCCGGGTCGTCGAGCTTCGCGTGCAGCATCCGGCGCCCGAGGTCCATCCCCCCGAGCGTCTCGTTGAGGTACTCCCGGGCCCAGTCCACGATGCCGCGATCCACCGCATCGTCGAAGGCGAACACCCGCTTCGTGACGCCGCCTGTCGAGGTGATGACGACGACCATCGCCAGCTGCGGCTGCAGCAGCAGCACCTCGACGTGCTTGATCGTGGTCGCCGCAATCGGCGGCGCGGACACGATCGCCAGCATGTTCGTCACCTGGGAGAGCTGCTCGGTCGTGACGCGCATGGCCTCGTCCACCTCCGCGGGCGTCAGCTCGAGGCCGAGCGGCTCGCGGGGCGGCGGGTCGTGGAGCAGCAGATCGGCGTAGTAGCGGTAGCCGCGATCTGTCGGCACCCGGCCCGCCGAGGTGTGCGGATGCTGCAGCATCCCGATCTCCTCGAGACGCGCCAGCTCCGACCGGACCGTGCTCGGCTTCCACGGCACGTCCTCGAGATCGGCCAGCCAGCGTGAGCCGACGGGCTGCCCCACCTCGACGTAGCCCTCGATGACCTTTCGCAGGACGAACGCCTGCCGTTCCGACAGATCCATGCCCTAATTGTGGCCGAGCGCCGCGAGTGCCCCGTAGAGCGCCTCCGCGGAGCGCTCTCCGAGCGCCAGGCTCTCGAGCCTGAAGCTCTCGTCGGGGCCGTGGATCCGGTCTTCCGGGAGCACGAAGCCGGACAGGATCGTGGGGATGCCGCGCCGCGAGAGGGCGGCGAGGATCGGCAGCGTCCCGCCCAGCCGGATCGGCACAGGGGCCCGCCCGCAGGCCCGCTCGAGCGCCTCCGCGGCGAGCCGGAGCGGGAGCGAGCCCGGGTCGAACAGCGCCGGGTCGGCCGTGTGGACGTCGAGCGACACCTCCGCCCCGGAGGGGGCGGCGGAGCGCAGCAGCCGCTCGAGCTCGCGGGCCATCGCGCCCGTGTCCTGGCCGGGCGCCACGCGCAGCGACACGGTGGCGCCCGCCCGCGCCGGCACGACCGCGCGCGGCTCGCCCGCCTCGAAGCGGTTCAGCTCGACGGCCGCGTGCGCCCCCGTCCGCTCGTGGAGGTCCACCCCCGCCGCCACCGGCTGCGTCCCGGCCTCCGCGAGCGCGGTCGCGGTCTCGGGCAGGTCCGCGAGCGCATCACGCTCGGCCTCGGAGAGCGGGGCCTCGCCGGCCCTGAGCGACTCGGGCGGGAGCCCGTCCTCCCCGGGGAGCACGGCCGCGAGCATCCGGTGGAGCACGTGCGCGGCGTTCATCACCGCGCCGCCGTAGAGGCCCGAGTGGAGGTCGGCGTCGGCCACCCGCACCGAGACCTTGCAGAAGACCGTCCCGCGCGCGCCCACTGTGAGTGCGGGCGTGCGCTCGTCCACCATCAGCGAGTCGAAGGCGATCGCGCAGTCCGCGCCGCGCTCGTCGGCGTCCACCCAGCGGAGCGCCGCGTCGCCACCCGTCTCCTCGTCGCCCTCGACGAGCACCCGGACGTTGACCGGCAGCGCGCCCTCGCGCGCGAGCCGGCAGGCGACGTGGAGCAGCGGCAGGAAGTTGCCCTTGTCGTCGGCGGCGCCGCGGGCGTACAGGCGCCCGTCACGGACCTCCGGCTCGAACGGCGGCGCGGTCCAGCGCTCGGGCGGGCCCGGGTCCTGCACGTCGTAGTGGCCGTAGATCAGCACCGTCGGCGCGCCCTCGGCCGCGGCGCGGAGCTCACCGACCGCGAGGGGGTTGCCGCCGGTCTCGACGGCCTCGGCCGCTCCCCCGGCGTCGAGCACGCGCTCGACCACCCACTCGCAGGCGCGGCGGAGCGCCTCCGGGTCCTCACGGCCCGCCGAGACCGACGGGATGCGCAGCCATTCGGTGAGCTCGTCGAGGAGCTCGGGCACTAGAGCGACAGCTCGGCCTCGGCGTTGCGGATGATCTGGTTGCCGCCCTGTTCGGCGACGGGCTCGACGACGACGCCGTCGCCCGCCTCCTCGCGGACCGTCCCGGTGACGGTGATCTCCTGCTCCGGGAAGCCCATGCCGCGGAACTGCACCGACAGGCGGCGGAGCTTGCGCGGGTCGCCGCCGGCGGCCTGCGTGCAGGCGCGGGCCACCTGCGCCATCCCGTAGAGGCCGTGAAGGATGTTGGAGGGCAGCCCGACGGCCTTCGCGAAGTCCGGATCGATGTGGATCGGGTTGAAGTCGCCCGAGGCCCCCGCGTAGCGGTGGGGCAGGTACTTGTCCGGGGTGACGCGCAGCTCTGGGATCGAGTCGCCGGGCTTCATCTCAGCCTCCTCGGACGATGTTGGTCCAGGTGCCGCGGACCGTCTCGGCGCCGTCCTGGTTCGTGGAGACGGACTCGAACACGAAGAACTTCTTGCCGTCCTTCTCGGACATGTCCGCGAGCGTGGCCACGGTCGTGATCTCGTCGCCGGCGCAGACGGGCTCGCCCCAGGTGAACTCCTGCGATCCGTGCACCATCAGCGCGAGGTTGATCCCGACCTCGGGGTCGAAGATCGCCGGCGCCATGGCGCGGGCCGAGTAGACGACGCAGAACATCGGCGGCGCCACGACTGCGCGGAACCCCGCCGCGCGAGCCGCCTCGTCCTCGTGGTGGACGGGATCCTCCTCGCCGACCGCGTAGGCGTACTCGCGGATCTTCTCGCGCCCCACCGCGTAGATCGCGGCGGGCCAGCTCTTTCCGATGACGCTCGACTCCATGCGGCGCGGCAGTGTACCCGGGCGGCGCCGATCGGTCCTTCCCGCGGGCGAGTGATCCGCTCGGGCAGCCCCCGCGTATCCCCCCCTGAACCGACCCCGGAGCGGCCCTCGCGGCCGCCAGGAGGATGCGAATGACGGAAGACATCAACCCCGTTTACGAGTCGATCGACCGCGAGTTCGCGGCGGAGTCCGCGACGACCCGCCGCCGGATGGTCGCGGGCGTGGGCGGCCTGCTGGGGAGCATGGGGCTCCTGAGCGCCCTGCCCCAGATCGCCTCGGCGGGCCACAAGGTGGACCCCCAGGAGCTGCTCAACATCGCCGCGACCGCGGAGGTGCTCGCGACGATCGTGAACACGGTCGGCCCCGAGAAGATCAACCTCGACGCCATCACCAAGCGCAACGTGGCGGCTGCCGCGCGCGAGGAGCTCATCCACTACGACGTGCTCACCTCGAGCGGCATCGGCGGCAAGGCGCTCACGAAGCGCATCTGGATCCCCGACGCCGTCTTCGCGAACCAGGACGGCTTCCTGAAGACCCTGGTCGCCGGTGACCAGATCTTCGTGAACGCCTACCTGATCGGCGTGACCACGTTCGGCAACGCCGGCAACGGCCGCCTGGCGCGGATCGCCTCCGAGTTCATGGCCGTCGAGGCCGTGCACCGCGCGCTCGCGCTTCAGTCCCTCGGCCAGCTCGGCAACGACCGGGTGTTCGCGAAGTACTCGCAGCCCGAGGAGAACAAGACCGATCCGTTCTTCCCGAAGCCGGGCTTCCGGCGCATCGGGACGGCCGTCGACTACCTGAAGCAGGCCGGCTTCGGGTTCGGCGAGCAGGGAGCGGGCCCCGGGTCGTTCTACGAGTTCGACGAGGTCCGGCGCCGCACGCCCGACCCCGCCGAGGTCAACACCCGCGCTCCTCGCTGAGGCAACCCCCCACAGGGCCGGGTCGCCGCCCCCTCCGGCGGCCCGGCTCGCCTCAGCCCTTGCCGTCTCCCTCGCCGATCTCGAGGACGGCGAGGAAGGCCTCCTGCGGCACCTCGATCCGTCCCACCTGCTTCATCCGCCGCTTTCCGGCCTTCTGCTTCTCGAGCAGCTTGCGCTTGCGGGTGATGTCGCCGCCGTAACACTTGGCGATCACGTCCTTGCGGACCGCCTTCACCGACTCGCGGGCGATGATCTTCGAGCCGATCGACGCCTGGATCGCCACCTCGAACTGCTGGCGCGGGATCTGCTTGCGCAGGCGCTCCGCGAGCGTGCGGCCCGCGGCGTAGGCCTTGTCCTTGTGGACGATCATCGAGAGAGCGTCCACGGGGTCTCCGGCGAGCAGGATGTCCAGCTTGACGAGGTCGGACGGGCGACCCCCGGTCAGCTCGTAGTCGAGCGAGGCGTAGCCCTTCGTCTTGGACTTGAGCTGGTCGAAGAAGTCGAGCACGATCTCGGCGAGCGGCAGGTCGTAGCGGAGCTGGACGCGCGCGGCGGACAGGTAGTGCATGTCCACGTGCTCGCCGCGGCGGTCCTGGCACAGCTCCATCACGGCGCCGACGTGCTCCTTCGGGCAGAGGATCGAGGCGCGGATGTAGGGCTCGGAGATCTCCTCGATGCGCACCCTGTCCGGCATGTCCGTGGGCGAGTGCACGGCGACCTCGGACCCGTCGGTGAGGCGCACGTCGTACTCGACGTTCGGCGTCGTCGCGAGCAGGTCGAGGTCGTACTCGCGCTCGAGCCGCTCGCGCACGATGTCCATGTGGAGCAGCCCGAGGAAGCCGCAGCGGAAGCCGAAGCCGAGCGCGTCGCTGGTCTCCGGCTCGTAGGTGAGCGCGGCGTCGTTCAGCGCGAGGCGCTCGAGCGCGTCGCGCAGCTCCGGGTACTCGTTCGTCTCGACGGGGAACAGCCCGCAGAACACCATCGGCTTGACCTCGCGGTAGCCGGGGAGCGGCTCCTCGGCGCGCCGCTGGCGGTGGGTGAGCGTGTCCCCCACGCGCAGCAGCGACACGTCCTTCATGCCGGTGATGACGTAGCCGACCTCGCCCGCGCGCAGGCCGTCCACCGGCGTCATCTCGGGCGAGAAGTAGCCGATGTCGTCGATCTCGGCCTCGGTGCCGTTCTGCATGGCGACGATCGGATCGCCCTTGCGCAGCTCGCCGTCCACCACCCGCACGTAGGCGACGACGCCTCGGTACTGGTCGAACTCGGAGTCGAAGATCAGCGCCCGCGGGGCCGCGTCGGCGTCGCCGTCGGGCGACTGGACCCGCTTCACGATCGCCTCGAGCAGGTCGTCCACCCCCTCCCCCGTCTTTGCCGAGATGCGCAGGATCTCGTCGGTGGGCTCGCCGAGCAGGTCGGCGATCTCCTCGGCCACCCGCTCCGGCTCGGCACCCGGCAGGTCGAGCTTGTTCATCGCCGGGATCAGCTCGAGCCCGGCGTCGACCGCGAGGTAGGTGTTCGCCACCGTCTGCGCCTCGACGCCCTGGGCCGCGTCCACGATCAGAAGCGCCCCGTCGCACGCCGCGAGCGAGCGCGAGACCTCGTAGGTGAAGTCCACGTGGCCGGGCGTGTCGATCAGGTGAAGGCGGTAGGTCTCGCCGTCGCGCGCCTTGTACTCGACCCGGACGGCCTGCGCCTTGATCGTGATCCCCCTCTCGCGCTCGAGGTCCATCGAGTCGAGCATCTGGGGGCGATGGTTGCGCGCGTCGACCGCGCCGGTCCGCTCGAGGATGCGGTCGGCGAGCGTCGACTTCCCGTGGTCGATGTGGGCGATGATCGAGAAGTTGCGGATGTTGCTCGCGGGCTTGGCCACGCCCGGAAGGGTAGGGCCGCCGCAACCGGGTGCGGTCCCGGCGCCCGCGCTGTACGATCCGCGACGTGCCAGGGAGGAGGCCGTACGGCGCGCGCGTGGGGGCGCGCGCGATGTTCATGTCGTTCGCCGCGCTCGCGGCCACGGCCGTTCCTGCGAGCGCCGACGCCGCCTCGCTCTACCAGGGCCCCGCGCCCCGGCCCGGCCCCGACATCCTCTACGCGCCGCCGGCGAACGCGCCCCAGCTCCAGAACGCAGGCGTCTGGCAGGCCGAGCCGATCCTCGTCTCCGGCGCGAGCGCCTACCGCGACGGCGAGTTCCTGTACCAGGACTTCCTCTACGACGACCACGGTGCCGACGGCGGCGCGCGCGACCCCGGGGACCCGCGCAGCGACGGCGACAACTTCTCCGGTCCCAACGGGACCTACACCTACCCGACCGGCCCCGGCTACCACGGCAACGCGGCCGATCTCGTCGAGCTGCGGGTCCGGCCCGTTCCCGGCGGCACGGCCTTCCGGCTCACGCTCAACTCGCTGAGCGATCCGGAGAAGGTGGCCTTCACGCTCGCGATCGGCGACTCCGGCACGCCGCGGGAGCTTCCCCACGGGGCGAACGCGAGCGCGCCCGCCGAGCTGTTCCTCACCGTGCACGGGCAGACCGGCGATCTGCGCGACGCCGCGAGCGGCGCGCTCGTCGCCTCGCCCGCGCCGGCGTGGGACATCACCCGCCGGCAGGTCGAGGTGACCGTCCCGCACGCTGCCTGGAACCCGGGTGGCGCCACGGTCCGGATCGCGGCGGGCGTCGGGCTATGGGACTCCGCCGCGGGCGCCTACCTCGTGCCCGGCCAGAGCGCCACGGCGAGCCGGCCCGGAGGCGCGGGGACGCTCTCCCGCCCGACGGCGTTCTTCAACGTGGCCTTCCGCGACTCCGAGCCCTGGCCCGACGTCTCGGACCTCCGCCACCAGGCCGACACCGCCTGGTGGCGCGACAAGGCACAGGCGCAGGCCCTGGCGGGCAACCGTCTCGGCTTCCACGCCGACGTGGACTTCGCGAAGCTCGCCGGCGCGGTCGACGACGACTCCGCCGTCCCGGCGACCGGGCCTATGAACCGCATCCTTGCGAGCGCGTTCGAGCCGCACCAGGGCCTCGACACCGCGCAGGGCTGCGGCGGCTCGGGGCAGTGCGACGGCTGGCTCGGCGGCCGCCTCCAGCCGTATGCGATCTACGTTCCCGAGGCCGCTCCCGCGGGCGGCCGCTACGGCCTGTCGCTGCTGCTCCACTCGCTCGCCGCGAGCTACAACCAGTTCTCGGACTCGCAGAACCAGCGCCAGTTCGGAGAGGCCGGGGGCAACATCGTGATCACCCCGTCCGGCCGCGGCCCCGACGGCTGGTACTACGACCTCGCCGGCGCCGACACCTTCGAGGTCTGGGCCGACGTGGCCCGCCACTACCCGCTCGACCCCGAGCGCACGACGATCGCGGGCTACTCGATGGGCGGCTACGGCACCTTCAAGCTCGCCACCCAGTTCCCGGACCTCTTCGCCCGTGCGCAGCCCACGGTCGGCCCGCCCGCCGCGGGCATCTGGCTCGGCCCGCCGCACCCGGTCGACTCGTCCAACACCTTCGCCCAGCTCGCCTCGCTGCGGCACGTGCCCTTCCTGATCTGGGTGGCCGCCGCGGACGAGCTCGTGCCGATCGCCGGGACGACCGCGCACGCCGAGGAGTTCGACCGGCTCGGGCTGCGCCACGAGTTCGACGTCTTCCCGACGGCCGAGCACCTCACGCTCGCCTTCAACGACGAGTACGCGCCGGCCGCCGCGTTCCTCTCGGGCGCGCGCGTCGAGCGCGACCCCGCGCACGTCACCTACGTCGCGAACCCGGCGATGGACTTCCCCGGCGCCGGCACCGTCGCCGACCACGCCTACTGGCTCTCCGGCATCCGCGCCCGCTCCGCCGGCTCGCGCGGCACCGTCGACGCCCGCTCACATGCATCCGGGAAGGCGGACCCCGCGATCCTGCCGCGGCAGGCGGGCGCCGGCGTCCTCACCGGCGGGACGCTGCCCGCGCTCGCCTACGCGAGCCGCTCCCGCGCGTGGGGCGCGGCCGCCCCGGCGCTCGCCGCGGACAGGCTCACGCTGCGCGCGACGAACGTCGCCTCGGTCACGGTGCATCCGGGGCGCGCGGGCCTGACCTGCGCGGCCGTGCTCGACGTGCAGACCGACGGCCCGCTGACCGTCACGCTCGACGGCTGCGGCCGCAGCGAGAACTTCGGCTAGCGCTCAGTCCAGCGCGGCGCGGCGGGACTCGAGGTGCTCGTCGACGAGGCGCTTGGTCTTGCCGAGCACCTCGCGCCACGCGTACGGGTCGTCCTCGCCGATCGCGTCGCGGGTCGTGTCAGGCACCCACATCGTGACCTTGAACAGGGTCGGCATCGCGTTGACACCTGGTTCGATCACGTGAAACTGGACGAGGCTGGCGTCCATCGAGCGTCCCTTCCTGACCCATGACCGGGCCGGTTCTTCATTGCGAGTCCAATCGCGGCGAGCACGGCCAATGTACACGCACTCCTCCGGCGCGGCCACCGCAATACGTCGGATTTCAACCTGTCGGCGCGGTACGCGGACGTTGGGGGCCGAGGGTGGCGACGAGGATGCCGCCGAGCACGACCGCGACTCCCGCCACCTGGAACGACGACGGCGCCTCCGCGAGCAGCACGACTCCGAGGAGCACGGACCCCACCGGCTGGATCGTCAGCAGGACCGAGGTGAGCGCGGCGGGCAGGCGTGGCAGGGACACCGAGATCAGGAGCCAGCCGACGACCTGCGAGGTGAGCGCGAGCGTCACGAGCCAGGCGATCGCCTCCCAGCCGGGCAGGAGGTCGATCTCGCCGAGTGGGAAGCCGAGCACGAGCGCGACGACGGCCGCCGCCGCGGTCGCGTCGAAGAGCGGCCCTGCGGGGCGGCGGGTGTCACCGCCCGCGTGTCGCAGCACGAGGATGAAGACGGCGTAGCTGATCGCGGTGAGCACGCCGAAGAGGACGCCGAGCGCCGGGTCGTCGCCGTAGGCGCCCTCGCCGACGACGCCGGAGATCAGCACGACGCCGCCGAGCACGATCGGGATCGCGACGAGCAGCCGCCGGTCCGGCCGCTCCCCGAGGGCGAGCCAGGCCCCGACGCCGACGAGCACCACCTGCAGGTTGCCGAGCACGGTCGCGAGGCCTGCGCCGACACCCTCGATCGAGTGGTGCCATGCGATCAGGTCGAGGCCGAAGAAGACGCCCGCGAGCACCGCGAGGCGGCGGCTGCCTCGCCCGGCGGGCCCGTACAGCCTGCGCTCCCGCCAGGCGAGCGCGCCGAGCAGCGGCAGCGCCCAGGCGCAGCGGTAGAAAGCGACCGTTGCCGGCTCGGACTCCGCGAGCCGCACGAGGATCGCGGAGAACGCGATGCACAGCGCCCCCAGCACCGCGGCGAGCACCGGGCGCTCGCCGAGCGGGAGCGCTCGCCCGGCGTCAGCCTCCATCGCGGAGGCGGCCGCCGACGAGGTCGCGGATCTGGCGGGCCTCACGGATCCCGAGTACCCACACGGCCGCGGCGTAGGCGGCGAAGCCCACGGCGATCGCGACACCGACGGCGACGGCCTGCGCCCACAGCGCCCGGCCGAGCACGTCGTCGAGCCCCGTCCACACGAGCCACGACACGGCCGCGAGCAGGCCCGCGGCCGCGACCATGCGCAGCCCGGCCGACAGGGTGGCGGCACCCTCGATGCCGCCCAGGTCCGGCCGCAGCAGGAGCGCCTGCGCGAGCGCCATGCCGACCGTCCCCACCACCGTGCCGATGACGATCCCGGCGATGCCGAGCGGCGAGTAGAGCGCGGCCGCGACGGCCGCGTTGACCACGAGGTTGGCGCCCGCGAGCCCGGTGGTGATCCACGGCCGCTGGAGGCTGAAGTAGGTGCGCGAGAGCAGCAGGCTGACCCCCTGGGCCGGCAGCGAGAACGCCCACCAGAACATCGCCTCGGCGACCAGGTCGGTCGCCGCCGGGTCGAACTCCCCGCGCTCGTAGACGAGGCGCGTGATCGGCTCGGCGAGGACGGCCATGATCGCCGCCGAGGGGATCAGCAGCAGCATGATCTGGCGGACGCCGTTCGCCATGGTCCGCCGCAGGTCGTCGCTCGCGCCGCGCGCGGCGAAGCGCGCGAGCGTCGGGAACAGGATCGTCGCGATCGCGACCGAGAAGAGCCCCTGCGGGAGCATGTAGATGCGGAACGCCTTGTCGATCGCCGCGGGCGCCTCCTCCTGCACGAGCGTGCCGAACAGCGAGTTGATCAGCAGGCTGAAGTTGATGAGGCCGAGCGCGATCGTCACCGGCAGCATCAGCTTGAGCACGCGGACCACGTGCTCCGAGCGGAAGTCGAACGACCACTCGAAGCGCGCGCCCCGACCGCGGAGCCACGGCATCGGCAACAGCAGCTGGACGACCGTGCCGCCGAGCACGCCGACGGCGTACGCGTAGATTTGGTCCTCCTCCGGGAACAGCGGCGTGCCGCCGACGAGCGCCCCGATGATCACGACGTTCCAGGCGATCGGCGCGAGCGCGGGGACGCTGAAGTGCTCGAGCGAGTTGAGCATCCCCACGACGAGGCCGGAGATCGCCAGCAGCAGGACGATCGGGAACATCAGCCGCGACAGCCCGATCGTGAGGTCGCGCAGGACGGGATCGTCATCGAAGCCCGGTGCCACGAGGCCGATGACGGCGGGCGCCGCGAGGATGAACAGCGCGGTCAGCGCCCCGAGCACCAGGCAGATCAGGAAGAACAGCGAGGAGGCCACGCGGAACGCCTCCTGGCGCTTGCCCTTCTCCAGGAGGTCGGTGAAGATCGGGACGAACGCCCCCTGGAGGGCTGCGTCCGCGAACAGCGCGCGGACGAGGTTCGGGACCTGGAACGCGATCGTGAACGCCGACATCGCCCCGCTCACCCCGAAGTAGCTGGCGGCCACGACCTCGCGCACGAGACCCGCCACCCGGGACAGCCCGGTGGCGAACGAGAAGAAGGCCGTCGAGCGCGCCAAACGGCCGCGTCGCGGCGTGGATTCGTCGATCTCGCCGGCCGCCACGAGCGCGCTATAGTACGCCGCCGCCGGGGCCGGGCCCCGGCTTCATCACGTATATGGCAAACATCGCGTCACAAGAGAAGCGGATCGCACGGGCGGAACGCGAGCGGCTGGAGAACCGCCGCTACACGTCCGCGGTCAAGACGTACTTCCGCCGCCTCGAGGCCGCGGTCGAGTCCGGCGACGCCGATGAGGCCCAGGCCGTGCACCGCACCCTGGTCTCGACCGTCGACCGCGCGGTGAAGCGCGGCGCGCTGCATCGCAACTCGGGTGCGCGCAAGAAGGCCCGCGCCGCCCGCCTCGTCTCCACCGCCTCCTAGCACCGAGCTTCACAGGAGCGCAACCCGCAAGATCGCGGGCGCTGTGACGTTCCCTTCCCTGTAGGGCGAGAGCCGGCGGGAGGAGAGACGATGGATCAGCACGAGGCGGGGCTGCGGCGGCGGGAGTTCATCGAGCGCACCGCGTACGCGGCCGGACTGGCGGGGCTCGCGAGCGCGCTCCCGCTCTCGACGCTCCTGCAGGAGGCGGCCCGCGCGCAGGTCACGCCGCTCCCCTCCCCGCAGAACCTCCCCATCGACCACTTCGTGGTCGTGTGCATGGAGAACCGCTCGTTCGACCACTACTTCGGCTGGCTCGCCGGCCTGGCCGACGCCTCGCAGAACGAGACCTACATCGACAACTCGACCGCGGGCGACGGTGTCGCGACCGGTCAGCCGGTCTCGACCTTCCACTTCCGCGACCTGCCCGGCGACTCCGACTACCAGGGCTGCGGCCATCCGGATCCGGGTCACGGCTGGACCTCGGGGCGCCGCCAGCTGGAGGACGGCTTCCTCGCCGCGGGCAGCGGCAACGACGCGTTCGCCCTCACCTACTTCGACGAGGACGACCTCGGCTTCATCCACGCGGCGGCCAAGGAGTTCACGGTCTTCGACAACTTCCACTGCTCGGCGCTCACCTCGACCTGGCCGAACCGCTACTACAAGTGGTCGGCCCAGGCGGGCGGCATCAAGAACAACAACCCGCCCGCCGCGACGCTCGGCAACCAGTGGGAGACGATCTTCGACCGGGCGCTCGCGAACAACCCCGCGGACGTCGCGGGACCCGGCCTGCTGACGGCGCGCTACTACAACTCCGACCTGCCGTTCTCGGCCGTCTGGGGGCCGCGGGCGATCCCGTGGACGCGCCCGCTGGCCGAGTACTACGCCGACGCCGCGGCCGGAACGCTGCCGAACATCACCTTCATCGACCCACCGTTCCGCGACGGCGGCGGCTTCGACGGCAACTCCGCCGACGAGCACCCGCTCGGCGACGTCCGCCTCGGCCAGGCGTGGATGGCCGACGTGGTGCGCGCCTTCGTCGCCTCGCCCAACTACCGCCGCGGCGCGCTGTTCGTGGTCTACGACGAGTGGGGCGGCTTCTTCGACCACGTCACACCGCCGAAGGCCCCGGACAACCGCGCGGACGCCGACCTGAACGAGGACTGGAGCCAGATGGGCTTCCGCATCCCCGCGGTCTGCGTGTCGCCCTACTCGCGCAACACGACCGGGCTCACGGCGCGGGTGCGAACGGGGACACAGGCGCTCGGCTTCGAGTCGATCCTGAAGCTCATCTCCTACCGCTTCGGGCTCGGCACGCTGAAGCTCGGCGCCCCCGGCAGCGCGGGCCCGGACAACATCCGCCACCGCGATGCCTTCAACATCGGCGAGCTGCTCGACTTCTCGCTCGACCCGGCCGCGGATCCGCCCAACCTGCCCGACTACGAGCACATCCTCTCGCGGCCGTGCGAGGCGGGCGGCGGCGACCTCGTGCAGGACTCCGAGCAGGCGCACGCGAACGACCTCGCGGAGCTCGCCGAGCTGGCCGACGACTTCGGCTTCCGCGTGGGCGACAGCAGGCCGAGCGACCTCTTCACGAAACCGGACTCCGTACGGCGCGCGCTACGAGCTGCGCGCTGAGGTCCGCGCGCCCGCCGGGGGGTCGGGCGCCGGGCTTGGGGCAGGAGCGGAGGGCTGGGCGCCGTTGGGAGGCGGCGTCCGGCCCCCCTCCGGAGCGTCAGCCCGAGGCGGCGCTCGCGAGCGCGAGCGTGAAGGCGGTCTGGTCGTCGAGCTCGCCGCCGCCGCGCGTCTCGACCTCCAGGTCGGCGAAGCGCTCGACCGCGCGCTCGAGCGTCTCGCGGTCGGCCTCGCGCGCCTGAGCGACGACTCGCTTGGCGGCCCAGGGTGGGCCCTTCACGGCGGCGGCCGCCTGCTGCTCGCTCACTCCGCCCGCGAGCAGCTGGGCGATGCGGCTGACCTCGCGGAGCCGCCTCACGACCGGGAACAGGAGCTTGCCGGGGCGCTCGCCCGTCGCCGCCAGCTCCTCGGCGATCGTGAGTGTCGCCTGCACGTCGCCGGCCACCAGCGCGTCGGCCAGCGCGAAGACCCCTGAGGAAGTGGACCCGGCCGCGAGCTCCTCGATCGTCTCGGCGCCGATCCGCTTCTCGGGGTGCGCGGCGATCTCGAGCTTCTCGATCTCCCGGAGCAGCCGCTGCTGTCCCGTTCCCACGATCGCGACGAGCGCCTTGGCGGCTTCCATGTCGAGCCCGAGCCCGTGCTCCTTGGCCCGCGCGATCACCCAGCCGGGGACCTCCTTGCCCTTCGGCGCGCCGTACTCGCGGGTCTCCCCGCCAGCCGACTCGACCGCCTTGGCGAGCTTCCCGGGCGGCTTGCCGCGGGCGATCAGGACCAGCACCGTGTCGGGCGGCACCTGGCCGAGCGCGGCCTCGAGCGGGGCGAGGTCCGGAGCCTTCCAGCCCTCGATCCCGTCGGCCAGCAGGTAGCGCGTGCCAGTGGCGAAGGTGAGCGCCATCACCGCGGCGGCGACGTCCGCGGGCGACGCCGAGCGGCCGTCGAAGGACTCGAGCGCGCCGGGGCCGTTCTCGGACTCGGCGCGGACGCGCAGGCGGGCGCGCCACTCGTCGATCTTCGCATCGTCGTCGCCGCAGATCAGGTAGGCGGGCTTGGGGGCGGCCACGCGGCCAGTCTAGGGACGCGGGTGGACCGGCCCGCCGCGCTCCGTCGTGGCCCGGATTCCCTCCGCTCCGGCCGTGAGCGTGACCGTGCCGTGGCGATCGTTGCGCAGGACCAGCGGCACCGCCCGGGCGAGCGCGGCCAGCGTCGAGGGGGCGGGATGGCCGTGAGGATTGCCCGCGCCGACCGGGATCGCCGCCGCCTCCGGGCGGACCCGTGCGAGCACGTCCGAGAGGCCGGGGTCGGCGCTTCCGTGGTGGGGGACCTTCAGGACATCGACGTCCGGGAGGGCGAGCGGGAGGAGCGTCTCGCTCTCGGCATCCGCTGAGAGCAGCGCGGTGAGGCCGCCGGCGCGGACGAGCGCCACCACGGCGCGCGGGTTCGGGTCCTCCGGCGGCGGACCGGGCGGGCGCGGGGCGGGCGAGAGCACCTCGACCTCGATCTCACCGGCGCGTACGCGCATCCCCGCCCGCGCCGGGACGACGCGGGCGCCACCCCGGCGCGCCGCCGAGACGAGCGCGCGGAAGCCCGGGTCGGCCGTACCGTCGCCGCCGTCGAGCAGCAGTCGCGGTGGCATCTGCTCGACCACCTCGGTCAGGCCGCCGTGATGGTCGCGCGAGGCGTGGGTGGCGACGACGACATCCAGGCGGCGGACTCCCAGGCGGCGGAGCAGGCGCGCGACCCGTGCCTCGGGCGGCCCTCCGTCGAAGAGGACCGCGGCGCCGGAGGCGTCGCGGACGAGGGTCGCGTCGCCCTGGCCCACGTCGAGGAACGCCACGGTCGCCGCGCGCGGCGCCGTGCCGCGCGGATCGAGGGCCGAGCCGGGCAGCCACCATGCGGCGAGCGCGACGCCCGCCGCCGCGAGCGCGAGGGCGCGCCGCCTACGGACGGGGTCGCCCGGCGGGGTGCGGGTCCGGCGCCGCCGCAGGGCGAGCGCGAGCGCAAGGAGCAGCGCGTACGCGGCCACCACCGCGAGCGGCGAGGCACGCCAGTCGAGCGGGTCCGCCACTGCCGCCGCGTGGCGGGCGAGCGCCGCCAGATACGAGAGGAGCGGCACCTGGACGGCTCCGAGAGCACGGGCCGGTCCCGCGGCCAGGGGATCGGGCACGAACCCGAGCGCCACGCGCAGCATCCCGGCCCACATCACCGGCGCTACGGCCGGCATCGCCAGAAGGTTGGCGGGCACCGCCACCAGCGGCACCGAGCCGAAATGCACCGCGAGCAGCGGCGCGGTCGCCAGCGTCGCGGCGAGGGTCACGGCCGCGCCCTCCCGCAGGAGCCGCAGCGGCGCTCCGGGCGCTCGCGCCGGGAGCAGCGCGATCCCGACGACGGCGGCGAACGAGAGCTGCCAGCCCGGGTCGCCAGCAGCGCGCGGGTTGACCGCGAGCGTCACGGCGGCGGCGAGCAGCAGGGCGTACCAGCGCGATGCGCCGCGTCCCAGCGCGGCGGCGGCGATCCCCGCCGCTCCCATCACGCCCGCCCGCTGGATTGAGGGACCGGCGCCCGCGAGCGGCACGTACAGCGCGATCAGACCCACCAGCGCGGCCGTGCGCGCTCGGGGCCCGGCTCGCGCCGCGACGAGGAGCGGCAGCGCGAGCGCGCAGAGCAGCATCACGTTCTGACCGCTCGCGGCGAGCAGGTGGGCGAGTCCCGAGTCGCGGAAGTCGTCGCGGGTGAGGGCGTCGATCTGTTCGTCGCGGCCGAGGACGAGGCCGCGGGCGAGCGCCGCGTCGCGCGGGGCGAGTCCGGCGGCGGCGTTCTCCAGGGAGCGCGCGACGAGGCGGTCGAGCACGCCCGCGGCGCCGCCGCGCGGTGGGCCGGCGGGTATGGCCCGCTCGAGCCGCAGTACGGCGGCGATGCCCCTGCGCCGGAGCCAGGCGCTGGGGTCGAAGCCGCCTAGCGGGGGGCCGGGCGCGGCGGCCGTGCCCGTCAGCGCGAGCGTCGCGCCGGGCCGCAGCCCGCGCGGCCAGCGCCCGGCCTCGCCGCGCGCCAGCAGCCGCGCGCCGCCGTGGG
This sequence comes from Thermoleophilaceae bacterium, assembly GCA_035553855.1. Taxonomy (GTDB): domain Bacteria; phylum Actinomycetota; class Thermoleophilia; order Solirubrobacterales; family Thermoleophilaceae; genus JBBDYQ01. The sequence goes on from DATMJO010000054.1 coordinate 25,600, forward strand.
GGCCGGAAGCGAGCCGCACGACGGCGGCCCACTCGCGGCCGTGCGGGCGCGGGGCCTCCAGCAGCGTGGCGCGGGCGTCGATCCGGGTACCCGGCCGCAGCCCCTTCCCCGGTCCGTCGATCGCCGCGACGCGCGACGCGCCACCGGCGGCGCCGAGCGCGAACGCGAAGAGCCCGAGCGCCGCGAGGCGCAGCGGCCCGAACGCGACGTTCTGGCGGGAGCGCGGGGCCACGACGAAAACGGCGCACGCCGCGCACACGGCGGCGAGCGCCGGCGTGCGTGCGCCGCCGGCCGCGGCGCCCGCCACCAGCAGCCCGCAGACGGCGCAGCCGAGCACCAGCAGGTGCGGGTGGCGCGCGGCCGCTCGCCCCACCGCAATCGCGCCCGGTCAGGGCCTGACGGCCGTCTTCAGCGCGGCGAGGCGCTTCTCGCCGATCCCGTCGACCTGCGCCAGTTCGTCCACGGAGCGGAAGCCGCCGTGCGCCTCGCGGTACTCGACGATGCGCCTGGCAAGCGCCGGGCCGATCCCGTCGAGCGCCTCGAATTCCTCGAGCGTCGCGGTCGCCAGGCTGATCTGCGCGCCGCCCGCGCCGGCACGATCACCTGCTGGCCATCCGAGAGCGGCGCCGCCAGGTTCACGCCCGCCAGATCGGCCCGCCGCGCCGGCCCGCCCGCCGCGTCGACCGCGGCGGCGGCCCGGGAGCCCGGCGGGACACGGTAGAGGCCCGGCCGCCGCACCGACCCCGCCACATGCACCCACAGCCCCGGCGCCTCGCGTCCAGCGTCGCGCTGAGCCCCGCCCACCGAGGCGCCTCCGGGCTGAGCCACCGCGACCGGCGGCGCCTGCGGCCCGTCGCCGAGCGAGCGCCAGGCGAAGACGCAGATCACAGCGGCGGCGAGCGCGGCGGCGGCACGGAAGAGGCGCTGATCGGTCACGCGAGCCACGGTAGGGGCGGCGCCGTTACGCGACGGCGACACGCGCGATCACCCGGCGACGGCGCGGCGACAAAGTGGTCGCAGCCGGCGACGGGGTCACGCCCGGGTGCGTGAAATCGCGGAGGCGCCGGCTCGCGCAACACCGTCAACACCACACACGTAAGCCCGCGGCGGAGGTGCGAGGCACTGACCGCGACAGGCACGGTCAACACCACACACGTAAGCCCGCGGCGGGGGTGCGAGGCGTTGACCGCCAACCCGCCGTGAAACAGTGCCTGGCATCGTTTCATCCCGGAGCCCCCGGCCCCCGCCTCAGCGCACCTCGAAGCCCCGGAGCCCCTCCGGCTCCTCGTCGCTCACCTCGACGGACTCGACACTCGCTCTGCCCGGGCCCTCGCGGCAGAACTCGACCAGGCGCTCCACGGCGGCCGCGTCGCCCTCGAAGACCGCTTCCACGGCGCCGTCGGCGCGGTTCGCCACCCAGCCGACGACGCCCGCCGACTCCGCCTCCCGCCGGGTCGAGTCGCGGAAGAAGACGCCCTGCACGCGCCCGCGGGCCACCACCCTGCGACGAACGGCGCTCACCGCGCCAGTGCGCGCAGCGCGAGCATCTCGTAGGCCACGTTCGCCGCGAGCAGCGAGGTCACCTGGCCCGGCCCGTCATACGGCGGCGAGACCTCAACCACGTCGAAGCCCGCGAAGCGCATCCCCGCAAGCGAGCGCAGCAACGCGAGCGCCTCGTGCGGCGACAGCCCCGCCACCTCGGGCGTCCCCGTCGCGGGCGCGAACGCCGGATCGATCACGTCGATGTCGAAGCCGAGGAAGACGGGCGCGTCGCCCGCGCGCTCCCGCACCCGGCGGCCGTACTCGGCCGGATCGAGCGCGCGCAGGTCGTCGCAGGCGATGACCTCGAAGCCCAGCGAGCGCGCCGCGTCGAGATCCTCCGGCGCGTACAGCGATCCCCTCACCCCGGCGATCAGTGAGCGCTCCGGCAGGAGCAGGCCCTCCTCGCAGGCGCGCCGGAAGACCGTGCCGTGGAAGACGCGCTCGCCGTAGTAGGCGTCCCAGGTGTCGGCGTGCGCGTCGAGCAGCACGAGCGCGAGCGGACCGTGGACCGCCGCATGTGCGCGCAGCTCGCCGAGCGCGATCGTGTGGTCGCCGCCCAGGACGAGCGGCGTGACGCCCGCCTCGATCCACGGCGCGAGCCCCGCTGCGATCTGCTCGACGGTGCGCTCGGCGTTCCCCGGCGTCACGGCGATGTCGCCACCGTCCACCAGCGAGAGCGAGCCGAAGACGTCCACGTCCAGGGGCGGGTGGTAGGGACGCAGGAGCACCGAGGCGGCCCGGATCGCGGCCGGGCCGAAGCGCGCCCCCGGGCGGAAGCTCGTCGCCGTGTCGAACGGCACGCCCACGACCGCCACGTCGACCCCCTCCGGATCCCCGACCACCGGGCAGCGGGCGAACGAGCCCATGCCCGTGTAGCGCGGGGCGAGCGACGCGTCCGGCGGCCCGTAGCGCGGCCCCGTCACTCGCGCACCACCCGGATCGTCCGCAGCTCCCGGTCGCTCGCGCCCCGTACCGCGCCGCCGTGCTCGACCGCTTCGCGGATGTAGTCGAGCGTCTCCATCGTGAGGCGCTCCCCGGGCAGCACGTTCGGGATGCCCGGCGGATAGGCCGCGAGGCCCTCGGCGGCCACGCGTCCCGCGGCGGTCGCGAACGGGACCACCTCCTGCGGCCCCAGAAACGCCTCGCGCGGGGTCATCGCAAGCTCACCCCACGGCGGCGGCGGGGCGAACGACTCGCGCAGGCGGTCGCCCTCGGGCGCATGCGCGAGCACATCGGAGAGCGCGTCGACGAGCCGCGCCGCCGGCGCCGCGGCCGGCTCGCCGAGCCCGAAGACGGCGACCACCACGTTCTCGCCCGCCAGCTCCATCTCGATGTCCGAGCGCTCGCGCAGCAGCGTCGCGACCTCGTAGCCCGAGAGGCCGCTGCCGCGGACGTCGATCGCGAGCCGCAGCGGATCCCAGGCGTGGACGCCGGGGCTGCCCGCGATCCGCTCGTCGAGCACGTCGAGGCCCGGGATCGCGCGGATCGCCGCCCGCGTCTCGCGCAGGGCCGCGACGGTCTCCGACAGCAGATCGCGGCCCCGCGTGGCGGCGAGCCGCCGTGCGGCGTCGAGCGATCCGGTGAGCAGCGCGTTCGGGCTGGTCGACTCGAGCAGGGTGACGACGCGGTCCACCACGGCCTCGTCGAGCAGGTCGCCGTGCCCGAGATGGACGATCGCCGACTGGGTGATGCTCCCGACGACCTTGTGGACGCTCGAGATCACCAGGTCCGCCCCGCACGAGAGGGCGTGGTCCGGCAGCGCGGGATCGAACGCCAGGTGTGCCCCCCACGCCTCGTCCACGACCAGGGGGACGCCACGGGCGTGCGCGACCGCCGCAAGCCCGCGGACATCGGCGACCGCTCCGAAGTAGGTAGGGCTGACCACGAGCGCCCCGACCGCGTCCGGCTCGGCGTCCAGCGCCTTCGCGAGCGCCTCCGGCGTGAGGCAGTGCGCGATCAAGAGCTCGGGGTCGAGCTCGGGCGCTGCGAAGCGGGGGCGCAGGCCCGACAGCACCAGCGCGTCGATGGTGGATGAGTGGACGTTGCGCTGGACCACGACCGAGCCGCCGGAGTGCGCCAGGGCGAGGCAGGCGACGTGGTTGCCCTGCGATGCGCCGTTGACGAGGAACCAGCTCCGCCGGGCGCCCCACGCCTCGGCGGCGAGCGACTGGGCGCGCTCGAACGGCGTCGGGTGCACGCCGGCGTCGATCCCGTGGACGAGCGCCGGGATGTCGAGCGCGAGCGCGGCGTCGCCGACGGCGGCCCGCAGGCCGGGGTCGGCGCCCGGGCCGCCCTTGTGGCCCGGGACGTGCAGCCGGGCCGGGCCGCGGGCGACATACGCGACGAGCGCGTCGAGGTAGGGCGCCTCGCTCTGGTCAGCCGGGGGCACGGCGCGAGTCTAGGGGTCGCCCTGCCTCCACCGTTCGTCCACACACGGGCGGTGAAGCGGACGCCCCCGCTTGTGGTGACGACACAGACGGTATGAACGTCGCCGCCACGCCGTCACCCCACGTCCGCGTCGCGCTACGCCGCGTCGGGACCGCGCTCGCCCTGGCCGCCGGCACCGCCGCCGGCCTCGCCTTCGCCCTGCCCCTCGACGACGCCGCGGGCCGCTGCCCGCCGGTCGGCGAGGGACAGCTCCTGTGCGAGCTCCAGCGTGTCTGGGTGCCCGCCGTCGTGACCGTCGCCTTCAGCGCGATGGGGGCCGTGGTGCTGCTCCAGGCCGTGACCGGCGGCATCCCGCGCATGGTCCGGGCCGCGATCGAGCGCATCCGCAACGGGCCCGAGCTCAAGCCGGACCCGCCGTTCGGCGAGGACCCGGTGCTGGTCGCCGCCACCTGGGGCGTCACCTACGGCGAGGAGGCGGTCACCGAGGTCGCGACCCAGCCCTCCCCCGAGCCGGTCGTGCCCGTCCCGTCCCGCGCCGCTCCCCCGCTCGTCGAGCCGGAGGACCGCCGCGAGCGGATCGCCGCGATCGCGCTGGCGCTCGACCTCGGTCGCTTCATGGCGATCGACCCGTCGGCGCAGGGCCGCTCGCAGCGTTCCTAGCGGACGACGAAGTTCACGAGCTTGCCCGGCACGACGATCGTCTTCACGATCTCGCCGCCGTCAACCTGCGCGGCGACCTTCGCGGACCCGCGCGCCATCTCCTCGAGCTGATCGCGGTCCGCGCCGACCGGCGCCTCGAGGCGGTCCCGCAGCTTGCCGTTCACCTGCACGACCAGGTCGAAGGTGTCGCCGGCAGCGAGCGCGGGGTCGGCCTCGGGCCAGGGCTGCTCCCAGACGCGCCCGCCGGTGATCCGCTCGTACACCTCCGCGCCCAGGTGCGGCGCGAACGGGAACACCAGCGAGCCGGCGGTCGCCACGGCGAAGCGCAGATGCGACGCCGGCGCGTCCGCCTTGGCGGCGGTCGCGACGTTCACGAGCTCCATGACCTGCGCGATGGCGTGGTTGAACGCGAAGCGCTCCAGGTCGCGGGTGACGACCTCGATGGCCTGGTGTGCCTTGCGCAGCACCGGCGTCGGGTCGCCGCCGGGCGGTCCCTCGTCCTCGGTGCTCGCGGCGACGTCCTCGGCGAGGCGCCATAGCCGGCCGAGGAAGCGCGCCACGCCCCCGACGCCCTCGTCCTGCCAGTCGGCGTCCTGCTCGGGCGGGCCGAGGAAGAGCATGTAGGTGCGGGCCGTGTCGGCGCCGTGGGGGTCCACGTAGTCCCGCGGCGAGATCACGTTGCCCTTCGACTTGGACATCTTCGCGCCGCCGCGCGTGATCATCCCCTGGGTGAAGAGGTTCTGGAACGGCTCCTGGAACCCGACGAGGCCCATGTCCGCGAACGCCTTCGTCCAGAAGCGCGCGTACATCAGGTGGAGGATCGCGTGCTCGACACCGCCGATGTACTGGTCCACCGGCATCCAGCCGTCGACCACCGACCGCTCGAACGGCGCGTCCTCGTTGAGCGCGTCGCAGTAGCGCAGGAAGTACCACGACGAATCGACGAAGGTGTCCATCGTGTCGGTCTCGCGCCGGGCGGGGGCGCCGCACGAGGGGCAGTCCACGCGCACCCAGTCCTCGGCCGCCGCGAGCGGCGAGCGGCCCTTGGGCGCGTAATCCTCCACGTCGGGTAGCTCGACCGGCAGGTCCGCCTCGGGCACCGGGACCGTCCCGCACGCGTCGCAGTGGACGATCGGGATCGGGCAGCCCCAGTAGCGCTGGCGGGACAGCAGCCAGTCGCGAAGCTTGTAGTTCACCGAGGGGCGCCCCTTGCCCTCGGCCTCGAGCCACTCGACGATCTCGCCGAAGGCCTCGCGGTTGTGCTTTCCGTCGAAGCGGCCTGACGCCGTCATGGCGCCGTCGCCCGTGTAGGGAAGCTCGTCGCCCTCGATCACGCGCCTGATCTCGAGCCCGAACTTCTCGGCGAACGCGTGATCGCGGGCGTCGTGAGCCGGCACGGCCATGATCGCGCCGGTGCCGTACTCCATGAGGACGTAGTCGGCGACGTACATCGGGATCTGCTCGCCGTTCACCGGGTTCGTGACGGTCCGCCCGAGCGGCACGCCGGTCTTCTCACGCTGCTCGCCGCCGCGGTCCTCCGACGAGGAGGTGAGGACGCGGTTCACGTACTCGTGGACCTCGGGCGAGTCGTTCAGGCGGAAGACGTCGGGGTGCTCGGGCGCCATCACGAAGAAGGTGGCGCCGAAGAGCGTGTCGGGGCGGGTGGTGAAGACCGGGTAGTCGATACCCAGCTCCTCGCAGCGGAAGACGACCTCGGCGCCCTCGGAGCGGCCGATCCAGTTGCGCTGCATCGTCACGACGTGCTCGGGCCAGTCGACGGTCCCCAGGTCGTCGAGCAGGCGGTCGGCGTAGTCGGTGATGCGGAAGAACCACTGCTCGAGCTGGCGCACCTCGACCGGCGTGCCGCAGCGCTCGCACACCCCGCCCTGCGCCTGCTCGTTCGCGAGCACCGTCTCGTCCTTCGGGCACCACTTGACCGCCGCCTCGCGCCTGTAGGCGAGCCCCCGCTCGAAGAGCTTCAGGAACAGCGCCTGGGTCCAGCGGTAGTAGCGCGGCTCGTGCGTTCCGAACTCCCGCGCCCAGTCGATCGAGATCCCCCAGCGGCGGAACTGGCGGCGGAACTCGGCGATCGACGCCTCGGTGGACTCGCGCGGGTGGCGACCCGTCTTGATGGCGTGGTTCTCCGCGGGCAGCCCGAACGCGTCGTAGCCCATCGGGTGCAGGACCCGCTCGCCGCGGCGGCGGCGGAAGTGCGCGATGGCGTCGCCGATCGAATAGCACTTGAGATGCCCCATGTGGGGCTCGCCGCTCGGGTAGGGCAGCATCTCGAGCACGTAGGTGGCCGGCCGGTCGTCGTCCTCGTTCGAGACCTCCCAGGTGCGCTCGCGCTCCCAGACCTCCTGCCACTTCGCCTCGATCGCGTGCGCGTCGTAGTTTCCTCCGGCCATCCCGCTGAGGTTATTAGGCTCCCGCGGGATGCACGACGCGGACGCATTCGCCACCAGGCGCCTCGAGGTCCGCGGCGTGGAGATCGAGTTCGTGCTCGAGGGCGAGGGCGGCTATCCGCTCGTTCTCCTCCACGGCTGGCCGGACACGAAGCGGATCTGGTGGCGGAACATCGGCCCGCTCGCCGAGGCGGGATTCTGCGTGATCGCCCCGGACATGCGCGGCAACGGCGGCTCGTGCCTCGCCCCGGACGGCGCCTACGACACGGCCGCGAACGCGCGCGACCTCGAGGCGCTGCTGCGGGCGCTCGGCCACGAGCGCTGCGGCGTCGTAGGCGGCGACTGGGGCGGCGTGGTCGCCTACGACCTCTCGCTGCGCTTCCCGGACCTCGTGGAGCGGCTCGTGGTCTTCAACACCGTGCCGCCGCGGCTGCCGGGCGGCTCGCGCGAGGTGCCGCCGGAGGTGATGCAGGCGGCCGACTACTTCATCCGCCAGGGCACCGACGCCGACGGGCTCTGCGCGGAGCTATCGACGCCGGAGCTGCGCCGCCGCTACGTCGCGCAGATGTACGGGCCGCGCTTCTGGGCGGCGCCGGGCGGCTTCAGCCCCGAGGACGTGGAGTTCATGACCGAGCCGTTCGGCGACGCCGAGCGCTTCCGGGCCTCGCTCGCGCCCTACGAGTACGCGCTCAGGAAGCGCGCCTGGTCCGAGGCGCCGCTGCTCGACCGCCCCAACCCCACCCCCACGCTCGTCCTCTACGGGCCGGAGGACCACGTCATCCCCCGCGATTTCCCGGCGCGGATGGCCGAGGCCCTCCCGGACCGCATGGGGCCGTTCGTGGTGCCCGGCGCCGGCCACTGGGTGCAGTGGGAGGCGGCCGACCTCCTGAACGGCGCCGTCCGCCATTTCCACCTGGACCTTCTGCGAACATCGGGCGCGTGAGCGAGGAGCCCCAGCGGCCCCCGGCGGCGCGGGCGGCGGACATCGCCGCCGAGACGGTCGCCCGGCTCGTGGCCCAGGCCGAGGCCACCGTCGAGCGGATGGCCGAGGAGGCCCGCGCCGAGCTGGCCGAGATCCGCGCCCAGGCCGAACGTGAGGCGGAGGAGGCGCGCGCCGCCGGACGCCGCGACGCCGAGGCCTCGCTCGCGGACGCGCGCACCAAGGCGATCCAGCTCGGCGAGGACGCGCGCAAGGAGGCGAAGGCCCGGGTCGAGGAGGCCGCGGAGGCCGCCGACCGGGTGCTGAGCGAGGCCCGCGCCCTGTCGAGCGGGCTGCGCCAGCTCGGATCCGCGCTCACGAACCACGCCGAGCGGATCCTCAAGGACGTCCAGGCGGGCCATCGCCGCATGCAGGCCGACCTCCGCCTGCCCGATGGCGGCCCCGCGCCCGCGCCGCGCGCGCGGCGCTCCTCGGGCGGCGGCAGCCCGTTCGAGGACATCGAGCTTCCCGAGTGGGTCGCGGAGTAGCCGGCTAGGCGAGCGGCACGAGCCGCGTCGCCGTCGCCTTCCACGTCGCCGTTACGGCGATCCCGGGCCGCAGCCCGAGCTCACCCGCCGAAGCCGCCGTGATCTCCGCCGTGAGCGGCTGAGGCGCCGCGAGCCCCACGCGGGCGCGGTTTCCCAGCACGGTCACGGCCGTGACGGTCGCGGCCAGGTGATTGCGCGGGGACCCGCTCCCCGGCGCTCCGGGCTCCAGTGCGATCTCCCAGGGGAAGATGCTCACGGCCACGCGCCCACGGGCGACGTCGGGGCTGAGCACCTCGCCGCCGCCGTCCAGCGCCACGAGCGTGAGGCCCCCTCCCCCCGCGCTCGCGGTGCCGGTCAGCGTGGACGCGCCCGTGAGCGCCGCGACGAACTCGCTGGCCGGGCGCGCCGCGAGGTCGTCGGGACTGCCCCGCTGGAGCACGCGGCCCCGGTCGATGACCGCGATGTCGCCTGTCATCGCGGCCGCCTCGGCGAAGTCGTGCGTGACCAGCACGACCGGTGTGTCGAGGTCCTCCACCGAGCGCGCGATCTCACGGGCCGCCGCGGCCCGGCCACCGGGATCGAGACCGGCGAGCGGCTCGTCCAAGAGCAGCACCGCCGGATCGCGGGCGAGCGCCCGGGCGAGCGCCACCCGCCGGCGCTCGCCGCCGGAGAGCCCGGCCGGGCGCTCGCCCGCGAGGTGCGCCACTCCAAGGCGCTCCAGCAGGACGTGGGCCGCGGCGCGGCGCTCGCGCCTCCCGAGCGCCCGCAGCGGATAGGCGACGTTGGCCGCGGCGGTCATGTGCGGGAAGAGGGCGTGGTCCTGGAACAGGTAGCCGCAGCGCCGCCGCTCGGCGGGCACGGACCGCCCCGCGGAGGTGTCGAGCCACACCTCCCCCCCGCACTCGATCCGGCCGCGAGTCCCGTGGGCGAGGCCCGCCACGGCCCGCAGGAAGCTGGTCTTGCCGGCGCCGGAGCGGCCGACGAGCGCGAGCCGCCCGCCGGGGCGGAGGTCGAGGCGCGCAGCGAGGTCGAA
>DATMJO010000055.1:0-2510 GCA_035553855.1 Thermoleophilaceae bacterium
TGCTCGAGCGGCTGCGCCCCCTGGGCTTCAGCCGCGACGATCCGGGCCGGCTGTACCGCGCGCTGCGGACGCTCGAGCGCGACGAACTCCGAGTAGCGGCTGAGGAACACGCCGAGCACCTCGTCGGTCGCCATGAGCGCCTTCGCCGCGCCGTGCAACTCCTCCATCCCGCTCCGCGTGATCTCGTACATCCGCCGGTCGGGGCCGGTGCTGGACTTCTCCCACACGGACCGCACGAGGCCGTCGCTCTCGAGCGTCCGCAGCGCGCGGTACAGCCGGCCCGGATCGTCGCGGCTGAAGCCCAGGGGGCGCAGCCGCTCGAGCAGGTCGTAGCCGTGGGCGGGCTGCTCGCGGAGCAGCAGCAGCAGGCACGGCCGCAGGAAGTTCTTCGGCAGGACCTGCGCGGTTGTCAGATCAGTGGGAATGGGAGGAACCAACGCGATCGTGTAGGCACTCGGCTGCGGCCTCCGGGGAATCATGGCACCAGCAGTCGGCGTCACACTCGCCATGGGTCGGCCGCGTGAGGTCGGCCATCTCGTCGGCGAACGTGCGCTTCCCGCTCTCCAGGCCTCCGGGGCTGAGAACGTACCGCGCGTCGCCGGAGCGCTCCAGCAGCCCGTCCTCGACGAAGCGATCGAGGTATGCAATCAGCACGGTGTCGGGCACCGCCAGGAAGCGGCTGAGCTCGACGGCCGTCGGCTGCTCGGAAATCCCTTCGCTGTGCATCCAGTACATCGCCTGGAGCACCTCGTCGCGTACGCGGAGAACCTCAAGCTCGTCCATGGACGTTCGCCCCCCAAGTCATCGCGAGCTGGTGGATCGGCTCGATCGCCGGCGAATCAGGGTTGTAGTCCAGCGGAGCCACGCCGGCGCGCTCGGCGAGCGCGAAGTTCTCGTCGAACGGCACGAACGCCGCGATCTCGAGATCGTGGTTGTCGGCGAACGCCTGGACCGCCTCGCGCTCGCGCTCGTCCTTGACCTTGTTGGCGACGAGCGCGACGCGCTCGAGGCCGAGGTCGTTGGCGAGCGCCGCCATGCGGCGGCCCGTCTCGAGCGACTTGAAGTAGGGCTCGACGATGGCGAGCATCACGTCGGCATAGCTCGCGGTGCCGCGCGACAGATGCTCCGGCGAAGCCTCCGTGTCGAGCAGGCAGACGTCGCGATCCTCGTCGGAGGCAGCTTCGATGATCCGCCGGACGGTCGCGTGCATGCTGCACAGGCAGCCCGTGTCGGCGTGCTGAGGATGCGCCATGACGAGCAGTTCGACGCCGTCGGGGCCCGTGACCGAGTGCGAGGCCTTGATCTCCTCGAGCGACTGCGTGAGCATCGGCCCTGCCTCGGTGCGTCGCAGCAGGTTCGACGGCAGCACGGGCATGTGACTCATCTGCTCGGCGGGGATGCCGAGCGTGAGCGCGAGGTTGGGGTTCGAGTCACCGTCGATCGCGAGAACCCTGTGGCCGTCGCGGGCGAGCAACCGCGCCATCGTCCCTGAGATCGAGGTCTTTCCCGAGCCGCCCTTACCAGCGATAGCGAGCTTCATGCTCGCAACTGTACTCAACTCGGTCGGTGGCTGCCACACATAGATCGCCGGATGGCGCCGCGCGCCGCGCCGCAGCCTGTATGTACGGGACACTTAACACTGTGTGGACGCCACCCATATGCTCGGGGCACCTAGAGCGGAGGAGTCTCGAATATGGCCTACGACGTCGGTTCGTTCGGCGGGTTCCACGGTGAGGTGCACAGCCTCAACGGCGGGGGCCTGGTGCATGTGTTCTGGCTTTCGGGCATGAGCTGCGACGGCTGCTCGGTCGCCGCGCTCGGCGCGAACGCGCCGCGCATCGAGGAGCTCACGCTCGGGCTGGTCCCGCGCGTCCCGCATGTCGCGCTGCACCACCCGATGCTCGCCGAGGACGCCGGCGCGGCGTTCATGGAGCCGTTCCGCAAGGCGGCGGAGGGAACGCTCGGAGCGCCGTACATCGTGGTCGTGGAGGGCTCGATCCCGGACGACCAGGTGCTCCCCACCGGAGCGTCGTACGCCGCGCTGGGCGCCGGCTCGGACTGGCCGCAGAACAAGGGCCGCGGCCCGTCCGCCGGACAGCCCCTCAAGGCCACCGACTGGGTGTGGGCGTTGGCGCCCGGCGCCGAGGTCTGCATCGCGATCGGCACGTGCGCCACGTGGGGCGGGATCCCGGCGGCCGCGGGCAACGTCACCGGCTCGATGGGTCTCTCGGACTACCTCGGCCGCGACTACGCGTCCAAGCGCGGCATCCCGGTCGTCAACGTTCCGGGCTGCGCGCCGCAGGGCGACAACTTCACCGAGACGCTCAAGGAGCTCATCCTCTACCTCGAGGGCCACGTCGAGCTGCCCGAGTTCGACGAGCTCGGCCGCCCGGCGTGGCTGTTCGGCGAGACGGTCCACCGCCATTGCCCGAAGGCGGGCTACTACGAGGAGGGCGTGTTCGCGCACGAGCCGGGCGACAACGAGTGCCTTGTGGAGATCGGCTGCTGGG
>DATMJO010000056.1:0-54845 GCA_035553855.1 Thermoleophilaceae bacterium
ATGCCGAGCAGCTTGCGTCCGCGCCGCGGCAGACCTCACCTCCGCCGTCGCCGCCGCGGCGCGGACGCAAGCTGCTCGGCATCCTCATCGGGCTCCTCGTCGTGGCCGCGATCGTTGTGGGCATCTACGTCGGTACGCGCCAGTTCTGGTTCGTCGGCACCAACGACACTGGGCTCCTGACCCTCTACCGCGGCGTTCCCTACGAGCTGCCGCTCGGGCTCGTCCTCTACTCGGAGGAGTACGTATCGAGCGTCCCCGCCCGGGCGATCCGTTCGCGCCGGCGCCGCGACCGGGTGCTCGACCACCAGCTCCGGTCCCGCGGCGACGCGGTCGACCTGATCCGCCAGTACGAGCGCGCGCGCGTCGCCTCCTAGCGTGTCGCCGAGAGCCCGCGAGCTTTTCGGGCTGATTCCGGTCTCGCTCCTCGTCACGGGGGGCTTCACCGCGGTCCTGATCACGCGGACCGAGGACGTCAACAACGTCACGATCACCTACGGCGCGATCTTCCTAGGCTGCTGTCTCGCCGCCCATCTGTTCATCCGCGCCCGGCTGCCCGACGCCGATCCCTACCTGTTCCCGCTGGCCGCTCTGCTGGCGGCGTTCGGCCTAGTGATGATCTACCGGATCGACGAGGCCAAGGCGGGCGAGCAGGCGGTCGTCTTCGGCCTGGGCCTCGGGCTGCTGGTCGCGACCGTCCTGTTCCTGCGCGACCATCGCCCGCTCGAGCGCTACCGCTACACGATCGCCCTGGCGGGCATCGCGCTGCTGCTCTCCCCGCGCCTGCCGGGCCTCGGGGAGCAGGTGAACGGCGCCTACCTGGGAGTCAGCCTCGGGCCGATCAGCTTCCAGCCCGCCGAGTTCGGCAAGCTGGCGATCGTCATCTTCCTCGCGAGCTACCTCGAGGAGACGCGCGAGGTGCTCGTCCGCGGCCGGCTGCCGCGGGTCAGCCTCAAGCACCTGGGGCCCCTGCTCGTCGTGTGGGGGGCGGCGATGTTCATGCTCGTCTTCATACGCGACCTCGGCTCGTCGCTGATGTTCTTCGGCGCGTTCCTCGCGCTCCTCTACGTCGCGACGGCCAGGGTCTCGCTCACGGTCGCCGGCTTCGGGATGTTCGCCGCCGGCGCCTGGTTCTTCGCGCGCACGGTCGGTCACGTGCAGGACCGGGTCGACGTCTGGCTCGATCCGTTCGACCCCGCCCGCGTCGATGCCGAGGGCTACCAGATCGCCCAGTCCCTCTTCGCGCAGGCCGACGGAGGGCTGTTCGGCCAGGGCTTCGGCCAGGCTCTGCTCGAGCTTCCGAGCGGCGCCTCGATCCTGCCGGCGGCGGAGACCGACCTGATCTACGCCATCGTCGTGAACGAGCTCGGCCTGTTCGGCGCGTGCGCGCTGATCCTGACCTACCTCCTGTTCGCCGCGCGGGGGTTCAGGACGGCGACGCTGTCGAGCGACGGCTTCTCCAAGCTGCTCGCGACGGGCCTCACCGCGGTGTTCGCGCTCCAGGTGTTCGTGATCGTCGGCGGCGTCACGCGGGTGATCCCGCTCACCGGAGTCACGCTGCCGTTCATCTCCTTCGGCGGCAGCTCGCTGATCGCGAACTTCGTGCTGCTGGCGCTGCTTCTGATCCTCTCGGACCGTGCGCGCCGCGACCGCGGCCTGCTGAAGGGGGGAGTGGTCTGAACCGCCAGATCGGCCACCTGATGATGCTCGTCGTCGTGCTGTTCGGGCTGCTGGTCGCCTTCACGTCGCGCTGGACGGTGTTCGAGGCCGACAGCCTCCGCGACAACAGCGCCAACCGCCGCCCGCTCCTCGAGGAGCAGCGGATCCCGCGCGGCCGCATCCTCGCCTCCGACGGCCGCACCGTCCTGGCCGAGAGCTTCGCGACCGGAAGCGGCTCACGCCGGGTCTTCACCCGCCGCTATCCGGAGGGGACGGTGTTCTCCCACCCGATCGGCTATTCGTTCATCGATCGCGGCCGGGCGGGCCTGGAGCGCTCCCGCAACGACGCGCTCACCGGCGAGTCGAGCGAGTTCGCCACGATCCTCGACGAGATTACGAGCGCCGGCCGCGAGGGGGACGAAGTGCGCACGACGCTCGACCCCGGCGGCACGCGGGCGGCGATCCAGGCCCTCGGCGGCCGCAAGGGCGCGGTCGTCGCGCTCGAGCCCGACACGGGTCGCGTGCGGGTGATGGTGAGCCTGCCGCAGTTCGACCCGAACCAGGTTCCCGAGGGTTTCGCGCGGCTCGTCCGCGACAGCGACGCCCCGCTGCTCAACCGGGCCACGCAGTCCACCTATCCCCCCGGCTCGACCATGAAGGTCGTGACCGCCGTCGCGGCGATCGACAGCGGCCGCTACACCCCGGACTCGGTCGTGAGCGGCAAGTCGCCGAAGGACATCAGCGGGGTGCCGCTGTCCAACTGCTGCGGAGAGGGCACCGGGAACTTCGGCCCGCTGACGCTCACCCAGGCGCTCACGAACTCGGTCAACACGGTGTGGGCCGAGGTGGCTGAGAAACTCGGGCGCGACACGATGGTCCGCTACATGAAGCGCTTCGGCTTCTACGAGGATCCGCCGCTCGACTACCCCGATGCCCAACTCGCGCCGAGCGGCGTGTTCAACCGGGAGGGCGACCTGGTGGACGACGGCTTCGACGTCGGCCGCGTGGCGATCGGCCAGGGCGGCGCCGAGGGGCAGATGCGCGCGACCCCGCTGCAGATGGCCATGGTGGCGGGCGCGGTGGCCAACCGCGGCAAGCTGATGAAGCCGCGCCTCACCGAGCGGATCGTGCGCCAGGACGGCCGGATCCGCGAGCGCGTGGAGCCCGAGGAGGCGTCCGAGGTCATGAAGGCCGAGACCGCCGACCGGATCAAGGCGATGATGGCCGGCGTGGTCTCGCAGGGGACCGCGACCGCGGCCCAGCTTCCGGGCGGCGTGGCCGGGAAGACGGGAACGGCAGAGGTCGAGGCCGGCGAGAACAACCAGGTCTGGTTCATAGCCTTGGCGCCGCTCGAGCGGCCGCGCTACGCGATCGCCGTCACGGTGGAGCGGTCGCAGGGCCAGGGCGGTAGCGTGGCTGCCCCGATCGCCAAGCAGGTGCTCCAGTCGCTTTTGAGGGGATAGGGGGCATGGCAGAGGTCGCTGAGAACACCGTCGTCGATGGGCGCTACCGGATCCTCAACAGGATCGGGTCCGGTGGCATGGCCGACGTCTACTGCGCCGAGGACACCCATCTCGGCCGCCAGGTGGCGCTGAAGGTGCTCTACCAGCGCTTCGCCCAGGACCAGGAGTTCGTCGAGCGCTTCCGGCGCGAGGCCTCCTCGGCCGCGGGGCTGCAGCACCCGAACGTGGTCAACGTCTTCGACCGCGGCGAGCACGACGGCACGTATTACATCGCCATGGAGCACCTGCGCGGCCCGACTCTGAAGCAGGTGATCATCCGCGAGGGGCCGCTCGACGAGCTGCGCGCGATCGACATCACGGTGCAGATCCTGCGGGCCGCCGGCTTCGCCCACCGGCGGGGGGTCATCCACCGCGACTTCAAGCCTCACAACGTCATCGTCTCGGAGGAGGGCGAGGCGAAGGTGACCGATTTCGGGATCGCGCGGGCCGGGGCGTCGGAGATCACGGAGACCGGCTCGATCATGGGCACCGCCCAGTACCTCTCGCCCGAGCAGGCCCAGGGGCAGGGCGTCACTGCGCAGTCGGACCTCTACTCGATCGCGGTGATCCTCTACGAGATGCTCGCGGGGACCGTTCCGTTCGAGGGCGACAGCGCGGTCGCCGTGGCGCTTCGCCACCTGAACGACCCGCCGCCCCACATCTCCGCGGGCCGGCCCGGGATCCACCCGTCGCTCGAGGCGGTCGTGATGCGCGCGCTCGCCAAGGACCCGGTGCACCGCTTCGCCGACGCGGACGAGTTCATCGAGGCGCTCGCGGACGTGCGCGCCCGCGTCGCCGAGGGGAACCGGGACGCCACGCCCGAGGACACGATGGTCTACCCGCCGCTGCCCTACGCCGAGGAGACCCGCGTCTCCGCTCCCGTGCCCGTCGAGCCCGGCAGGCGCTGGCCGGCGGCGTCGATGGTGCTCCTGACACTGCTGGCTCTCGTCGCGCTCGCCGTGTTCGCGGTGACGCGCCCCGAAGAGATCGCCGTCCCCGACGTCGTGGGCGAGCCGCTGCTCCAGGCCACGGCCACGCTCGAGCAGGCTGGCTTCGAGGTGGAGGAGCGCCGCGTGCGCGACGTCGCCCCCGAGGACGAGGTGATCCGCCAGGATCCGACGGGCGCAGACAAGGCCGACGAGGGTTCCACGGTGACGCTGTTCGTGTCCGCCGGGCCCGGCCAGGTGAGGATTCCGTCGATCGAGGGCCTGCCGGAGCGCCGCGCCGTCCGCGAGTTGAACACCGCAGGCTTCAAGGTGACCGTCGACGAGGAGGCGAGCGACCGCTTCGACGAGGACGTCGCGATCCGGACGGTCCCGCGGGAGGGCGAGCTCGCCGAGCGCGGGTCGCGCATCCGCCTGTTCGTCTCGTCGGGTCCCGAGCGGGTCGAGGTCCCCGACGTGCGCGGGCTCTCCCGCCAGTCGGCCGAATCGCGGATCGAGGCGACGGGCCTCCTGGCGGTGATCGACGAGCGCGATTCTGACGCCGAGGAGGACACGGTCATCGAGCAGAGTCCGGCGCCGGCCACGGAGGTCGACGAGGGCTCGCGCGTGACGATCACGATCTCGACCGGGCCCGAGCAGGTGGAGGTCCCGAGCGTGGTCGGCCAGACCGCCGGGGACGCCCGTGCCGCGCTGCGGCGCGCGGGCTTCAGGGTCGAGACGCGCGAGCGGACCGTCGAGTCGAGCGCCGACGACGGGATCGTCGTGGACCAGCGCCCGTCGAGCGGCTCGACCCTCACGAAGGGACGCACGGTCGTCGTGATCGTCGGCCGCTTCGAGGAGCCGCCCGAGCCGGAGCCGGAGCCGCCGGCGACACCGGACGCCGGGACCGGCTGATGCGGGTAGCGGTCCTCGCCGGCGGCCGGTCGAGCGAGCACGAGGTGTCGATCGCGTCGGGCGAGGCCATCTGCGAGGGCCTCCGCGCCGCGGGTCACGAGCCGCTGCTCGTCCTCGTCGGGCGCGACGGGCGCTGGAGCGCCGCCGGCGAGCCCGTCGCCGTCGAGCCCTCGGGCGGCCTGCTCGGCGCCGACGCCGTGTTTCCCGCGTTGCACGGGCCCTTCGGCGAGGACGGCACCGTGCAGGGGCTTCTGGAGGTGGCGGACGTCCCCTATGTCGGAGCGGGCGTGCTGGCGTCGGCGGTGTGCATGGACAAGGTGCTCTTCAAGGACCTCATGGCCGCAGCCGGCGTCCCGCAGGTCGCCTACGCCGCGCTGCGCACGGACGCCGAACCCGCGGGCCTCGGCGAGCTCGAACTGCCTGTGTTCGTGAAGCCGGCCAGGCTCGGATCGTCCGTCGGGATCTCCAAGGTCGAGGACGCATCCGGCCTGCCGGCGGCATTGGAGGCCGCGTTCGCGCACGACGACCTCGTCATCGTCGAGGCGATGTCCCGAGGCATCGAGGTCGAGTGCTCCGTGCTCGGGAACGGCGATCCCGTCGCATCGGAGCCGGGCGAGATCGCGATCGAGGCGGATTGGTACGACTACGAGGCGAAGTACACCCCGGGCGGAATGGAGCTCGTGATCCCGGCGCGCATCCCCGCCGAGGCTCGCGTTCGCGTTCAAGAGCTGGCCGTGGAGGTCTTCGAGCTCGTGGGTTGCTCGGGGCTCGCACGGGTCGACTTCTTCGTGGAGGTGGGCGGGGAGGTGCTCGTGAACGAGCTGAACACGATGCCGGGCTTCACCGCCACGAGCGTCTACGCGAAGCTCTTCGAGGCGTCCGGAACGCCCTATGCCGAGCTCGTGGACCGGCTCGTGGACCTCGCGATCGAGCGGCACGCGAGCGAGCGGCGTCAGCGCCACTGACCTTCGCGCGTTCTGTTCCCGATGGGACGACGGATCGCTCTCGTGATGCTCCTCGCGCTCGCGCTCGCTGCGCCCGCGGAGGCGCGCTCCTGCCGGAGCGTCTCCGGGTACACGGTGACCGCCACCGGAGTGTCGTGCAAGTACGCGCGCTCGGCGACGCGCGACTGGATCAGGACGGGGCGCTCACCGCGCGGCTGGCGCTGCGTGCGCAGGCGCGGCCAGTCGCTCTCCTGCGCCCGCGGGACGAGCCGCGCGTTCGGCGCGTACCGGCGCCGCTGATCAGCGCAACAGGCTCAGCTCGGAGATCCCCGCCTGTCCCTCACCCGGGAGCTGCGTGATCCAGATCAGGTAGTGCGTGTAGCTCTCGCCGGCGGTGTCGAGCGGGATCTGGTCGGTCTCGCCGACAGGCGCGGGACCTCCGACCTTCGTCCAGCCCTCGAGCGCCTCGGGCACGCCGTTCGCCGCGTAGACCTCGCCGGTCCACCCCGGAATCGAGTTCACGAGGTCGAGCCGCCGCGCCGCCACGGCGGCGCGAGCGCGCACGTAGATGCCGACGCCCTTCTTGTCCGGCGGGAACCCGCCGCCGCGGCTGTAGTCCTCGGTGTCCCAGACCGTGCCGCGGTTCCCGTCGATCACGCTCGCCACCGAGCGGCCGTGTTCCTCGCCGTCGCCGCCGCTCGACGGCGGGTCGTAGTCGCCGGCTCCGCGGGAGTCGAGCGGCACGGCCACGAACCCGGCGCTCTTGCGGGGGGTGGCGCCGCCCGTGGTCCCCTGCTCGGTGCGGTTCACGAGCGCCACGCCGGTGCCGATCGCCGCCGCGAGGGCGAGCAGCGAGATCACGAGCACCCGCCGCGGGCGCCGCAGCCGCAGGGGCACGAAGTCGGCCGTGTCGCCCTTCAGCGCGCGGAGGACGGTGGTGGCCTCGCCGGTCGAGTGGCCGCTGCGGGCCGCCTCGATCGCGAGCGCCTGCTCGAGGTCGTGGACCAGTTCGTGCATGGAGGCGTGCCGGTTGGCGGTCTCCTTCGCCGTGGACTGCTCCACGACCGACGCGAGCGCGGCCGAGATGTCGGGGCGGCGTTCCTGGACGTCGGGCAGGGGCTCCTTCACGTGCTTCATGGCGACGGCCACCTGGGTCTCGGCCTTGAAGGGCACTTCGCCCACGAGCATCTCGTACAGGCAGATGCCCAGCGAGTAGACATCGGACTGCTCGGTGACGGCCTCGCCGAGTGCCTGCTCGGGCGAGACGTAGTCGGTCGTTCCGAGCACCCGCCCCGCCGCCGTGAGCCCCTCGCCGTCGAGGTTCCGCGCGATCCCGAAGTCGGTCACCTTCGCGCGTCCCTCGCCGTCGATCAGCACGTTCTGCGGCTTCACGTCGCGATGGACGATCCGCTCGTCGTGGGCGGCCTGTAGCGCGCGACCGATCTCGATCGCGTACGCGACGGCGTCCTGGACCGGCAGCGGCCCCTCGCGGCGGATCCGCTCCTTCAGGGTCTCCCCGTCGACGTGCTCGAACACGATGTAGGGATGGCCGTCGTCCTCGCCCGCGTCGATCACCGTCACGACGTGCGGGTGGGCGAGCCGCGCGGCCGCGCGGGCCTCCCTGCGGAAGCGCTCGAGCTGGTCGGCGTCCTCCGAGATATCGGCGTGGAGGATCTTGATCGCCACTGAGCGCTCCAGCGTCTCGTCGAAGGCGCGATAAACCGTCGACATGCCGCCGGTGCCGATGCGCTCCTCGAGCCTGAAGCGGCCGCTGATGAGGGTCCCGATCACCGTGGGCCTATTTTGATCGAGATGGTGGCCGTCAGCGCGTGGGCGGCCGCGGCCGCCACGGTCAGGCGGGGATGAACCCGCCGTCCTCGCGTCCCGCGAGCGCGAGGGCGGGCAGTTCCACGACGCCCGCGTCCGGCGTCGTCCGGCCGATCACCTGGGCGCCCGGGTGCCGGGCGCCCAGGAGCGCGACCGCCTCGGCGGCCTGCACCTCGGGAACCACGCAGCAGAACCCGCAGCCCATGTTGAAGACCTGCTGCATCTCGGCCTCGCCCGCGCCCGTGCGCTCGGCGATCAGGTCGAAGACCGGCGGCCGCGAGAGCGGCGAGTCGATGCGGTAGCCCACGTCGGCGTGCAGGCGCAGGAGGTTCAGCATCCCGCCGCTCGTGATGTGCGCGAGGCCGCGGGTGTCGAGGCCGCTCGCGAGCAGCTCGCGCACCGCCTTCACGTAGATGATCGTCGGGTCGAGCAGAACCTCGCCGGCGGAGCGGCCGCCGAGCTCCGAGGGGCGCTCCTGGAGGTCAGGGAACGCGCTTCGCGCGAGCGTCAGGCCGTTCGAGTGCACGCCGCTGGAGGGAAGCCCGATCACGGCGTCGCCGGGCTCGATCCGGTCCCCGAGCACGAGCGCGTCGAGGGCGACGATCCCGAACGACGCCCCGACCAGGTCGAAACCGGTGGGGGACGGATGGCCCCGGATCAGCTCCGGCAGCTGGGCGAGCTCCCCGCCGGGGATCTCCACTCCGGCGTCCTCGGCGCCGGCCCGGAGGCCGGTGGCGATCTGGCGGAGGCGCTCCTCGTCCGCTTCCTCGACCGCGATGTAGTCGAGTACCGCGATCGGATCGGCTCCCACGCAGATGACGTCGTTCACGTTCATCGCGATGCAGTCGATCCCCACCGTGTCGAAGCGGCCGAGCTGCTCGGCCACGACGATCTTAGATCCGACCCCGTCGGTGGACAGGGCGATCCCGGTACGGTCGTCGATCCGCATGACCGCCGCGTAGTGGCCGCTGGGGACGACCGAGAACGACGGCCGCCCCGGGTCGATCCCGCGCAGCACCGAGACGAGCCCGGCGACCGCGCGCCCCGCCTGCGAGGTGTCGACGCCGGCGCGCGCGTACGCGCTGCCGCCGCTCACCACATCCACAGGTACGCGCTCTCGACCGTGACGCCGATCACCACCTTGGCCGGCCTCCCGCGGAGCGGCACGCGCTCGCGCAGGTCGTCGTCGCGGCCGAGGATGGCGGTGCCCATGACGCGCAGCGTCTCCGCCACCCCGGGCACCGTGAACAGCAGCGCGACACGTGGGTTCTCGAACAGGTCGCGGAAGGGGCGGGGCCGCCCTTCGGCGAGATGTCGCAATGGCCCCTCGCGTCCGAGGTCGCCAGCATCAGCAGGGGAGAATGCTCGATGAACGCGCGGCAATGCCCGTCCAGCGCCGCGATCTCCTTCATGCGCGCCCGCGGCAGCGGCTCGCCGTAGAGCGCCTGGATCTCGTCAGGCGACTCGACCGGCTTCCCGAACGGGGTCATGGGCCGAGGCTACCGCGCCGCGATGAGGGACACGGCGCCAAGCGCCACGCGGTAGGCGGCGAACGGCGCGTACGACGGCGCCCGGTCGGCGCGGGCGACGAGCGGCGCCGCGAGCAGCGTGGACGCGAACGACGCGGCGGCGCCCGCCGCGAACGCGGCGGCGACGGGCGCGGGCAGCCCGCGGCGCGACAGGCGGGCACCCTTCAGCGCGGTCGCGCCGACGATCACCGGCAGCGCCGCCCGGCGCGACAGGCGGCTGGCGTCCGGGCGCCTGAAGCCGCGCAGCCTGGCGACCGTGAGCGTCGCGCCGTTGCGCGAGACCCCCGGCGCGAGCGCGGCCGCCTGGCCGATGCCGATCAAGAGGTGGTCGAGCGCTCGCGCGGTCGAGGCATCGCGGCGCGTCGGGACGCGGTCGGCGAGCATGAGGGCCGTCCCCGCGACGATCTGGGCCCGGGCGATCGACCGGCGCCCGCCGAGACGCTGCTCGATCGGCCGCTCGAGTGTCAAGCCGATCAGCGCGGCCGGCGCGAACGACGCCGCGATGTGGGCCACGCGCCGGAGCGTGAGGGTCCGGGCGACGTCGGCCACCTCCCCGCGCAGAACGATCAGCAGGGCGGCCGCGGTGCCGGCGTGGAGCGCGACCTCGAACGACTTGCGCAGCTCGGCGTCGAGGCCGTGATACGGCCAGCCGAGCAGCGAGGGGACGAGCGCGACGTGCCCGGAGCTCGAGACGGGGAGAAGCTCCGTGGGGCCCTGGAGCAGCCCGAGGGCGACTGCGTGCCGGAGCGGCAGCGCGCTCAGGCCGTCTCGCCCGCGGGCTCGCCCGCCGCCTCGCCGCCCCCGCCGCGCCTGCGGCGTATGAGCAGCCAGACTACGAAGGCGACGATCGTCGCGGCGACCGCGTAGTCGAAGTAGTGGAGCGAGTCCTTCCAGTCCTCCCAGCGGTTCCCGGCCTGCTGACCGATGAAGGTGAGCAGCAGTACCCATGGGATGCAGCCCGCGAGCGTGAGGACGCTGAAGCGCCAGAACGGCATCTTCGCGACGCCCGCCGGCAGCGAGATGAAGGTCCGGATGATCGGCAGCATGCGGCTGAAGAAGACGGTGGCGTCGCCATGGCGCTCGAACCAGCGGTCCGCCCAGTCGAGATGGCTCTTCTTGATGTGCAGCTTCCTGCCGTGCTTCTCGAGGACGTCCACGCGCCCGTACCAGCCCACGGCGTATGCGATCCAGGAGCCGACGAGGTTGGCGACGGAGCCGACGGCGGTCGCCATGAACAGCGAGTACTCGCCCTCCGACACGTTGAACCCGGCGAACAGCATCGTCGCCTCGCTCGGCACCGGGACGCACGCGCTCTCCAGCAGCATGAGCACGAAGACCCCGGTGAGGCCGAGCTCCCGGACCACGTCCACAGCCACCTCGACTATCGGGTCTGTGAGCGAGGCGATGAGGAGCATTTCGAGCGCATTAGGGTAACGGCCCGTGCCCGTGCCCCTGTCGCCACCTCGCTCGACGCGTACCGGATCGCCGGCGGGCTGACGGAGGTCGCGGAGGTGCTCGCCGCGTGCGCGTCTGGATAGATCTCACCAACAGCCCGCACGTGCTCGTGCTGGCGCCGCTGATCGAGTGCATGCGCGAGGACGGGCACGAGGTCTCGGTGACCGCGCGCGACTTCGCCCAGACGCTCGAGCTCTGCGAGCGCCACGGGATCGAGCACACCGCGATCGGCCGTCACCGCGGTGGCCGCCTGCGGGACAAGGCGGCCGGCCTGGCCGGCCGCTCGCTCGAGTTGTGGCAGTGGGCGCGCGGCCGCCGGTTCGACCTCGCGGCGGGCCACGGCTCGAACGACGTGTCGGTCGCGGCGCGCGTCCTCCGGATCCCGAGCGCGACCGCCTTCGACTACGAGTGGGCCACCGTCCAGCACAACGTCAACTGCCGGCTCGCCCGCGCAGTCGTGGTGCCGGACGCGATCCCGCCCGAGCGCCTCCACCGCTACGGTGCCCGCGGGAAGCTTCGTCGCTACGAGGGCCTCAAGGAGGAGTACTACCTCGCGGGCTTCGAGCCCGACGGCGCCGTCCTCGCCGAACTGGGGCTCGACCCGGCGGAACCGATCGTGGTCGTGCGGACCCCGCCGGACGTCTCGCTCTACCACCGGTTCGACAACGACCTGTTCGGGCGCGTGCTCGACAGGGTCAGGGGAGCGCAGGCGGTGGTCCTCCCCCGGACTCCGTCCCAGCGCGCGGAGCTGGCGCGCGCGGGCGGTTTCGTGGTGCCGGAGCGGGCGATCGACGCGCCGAGCCTCATCGCCCACGCGGACCTGGTCATCTCGGCCGGCGGTACCATGAACCGCGAGGCCGTGGCGCTCGGCACCCCCGTCTACACGACGTTCGAGGGGAGGCTGGGCGCGGTCGACGAGCGCCTGCTCGCCGACGGCCGCCTGCGCAGGCTGACCGATCCGGACGCGATCCTGGTCGAAAAGCGAGCGGCGGCCGCCGACGAACGGGTCCGCCGCGACCCCCGGGAGCTGGTGAGGCTCCTGATGACGGCCCTAGACTGACCCCGACCCACGAGCCCGTGTCCACCCGCCTCCTGTCATCGGTGAGCATCCGGCGATCGGCCCAACTCGGGGTCGACGCCGTCCTCGTCGCGCTCGCGTACTGGCTGGCGTACCAGCTGCGCTTCGACGCGGGCGTGCCGGAGCGCTACACCGACCTGTTCACGAACACCGTCGCGCTCGTCGTCGTCGCGAAGCTGCTCTTGTTCGCGGCGTTCGGGCTCTACCACAAGCTCTGGCGCTTCGTGGACCAGAGGGACTTCGAGTCGATCGTCAAGGCGGCGGTCGTGGCGAGCCTGGTGCTCGTGGGCGGGCTGTTCCTCGGCTCGCCGCTCCTGACGGATGCCGACACCGACCCGCCCCGCGGCGTCGTGGCGTTCGACTTCCTCCTCACGCTCGCGTTCCTCGTCGGCTCGCGCTTCGTGGTTCGAGCGCTGGCGGAGGGGCGTTTCCGCGGGCCCGCGCCGAGAAAGGGCGCCCGGGAGGTCCTGATCGTCGGCGCCGGGAACGGTGGACAGGCGGTCGCGGGGGAGATGCGGCGCAACCCCGACCTGGGCGATGTCGCGATCGGGTTCGTGGACGACGACCCGCGCAAGCGCGGGATGCGGATCTCCGGGCTGAAGGTCTACGGCTCCACGGACGACCTGCCGCGGGTGCTCGACGACGCCGAGCCCGACGAGGTGATGATCGCCATCCCCTCGGCGCCGGGCATCCTGCGCCAGAAGGTCGTCACCGCCTGCCGCGAGCGCGGCATCCCGGTCCGAACCCTGCCGACGGTCTTCGAGCTGCTCTCGGGCGGCGTCAACCTCATCCGGCAGGTCCGCGAGGTGCGCGTCGAGGACGTTCTCGGCCGCGAGCCCGTGCGGGCCGAGCTGGACCGCGTCGGCGCCTACCTCTCGGGGCGCGTCGTGCTCGTGACCGGCGCGGGCGGCTCCATCGGGTCGGAGCTCTGCCGCCAGATCGCGCGGGTGGGCCCGGCCAAGCTCGTGCTCGTGGAGAACTCGGAGGGCGCCCTGTTCGAGATCCGCCGCGAGCTCGAGGACGACCGCCACTTCCGCCAGGACGTCGCGGTGCTCGCCGACTGCAAGGACGCCGTGCGGATGCGGGAGGTCTTCGCCGAGCACCGCCCGCACGTGGTCTTCCACGCCGCCGCCTACAAGCACGTGCCGCTGATGGAGGAGAACCCGGTCGAGGCCGTGCGCAACAACGCCGTCGGGACGCGCCTCGTCGCGGCCGCCGCCGGCGAGTCGGGGGCCGAGCGCTTCGTCCTCGTCTCCACCGACAAGGCCGTCACGCCGGCCACGGCCATGGGGGCGTCCAAGGCGCTCGCCGAGTGGGCGGTCGAGGCCGCGCAGCATCGCCATCCGAACACCCGCTTCGCGACCGTCCGCTTCGGCAACGTGCTGGGCTCCTCCGGCTCGGTGGTCCCGATCTTCCGGAGGCAGATCGCCGCGGGCGGACCGGTCACCGTGACTGACGAGAAGATGACCAGGTACTTCATGACCATCCCGGAGGCGGTACAGCTCATCATCCGCTCCGGCGACCTCGGCTCGGGCGGGGAGGTCTACGTGCTCGAGATGGGCGACCCGGTGAAGATCATCGATCTCGCGCGCAACATGATCCGCCTGTCGGGGCATGAGCCCGATGTGGACATCGCGATCGAGGTCGTGGGCCGCCGCCCGGGAGAGAAGCTGCACGAGGAGCTGTTCAACCCCGACGAGCGCCCGCAGCCCACCCCTGCCGAGCGCATCGTCACGGCGCGGCGCGACCCGCTCGACCCCGACTGGGTCGAGACCGCCTTCCTGCGCGTCGAGGAGCTCGTCTACAACGGCGACGCGGCGTCGCTGGCGCGCATCGTCGCCGACCTCGCCGAGGAGCGGGCGGCCGCCGCGAAGCCGATCGCCTGATGGCCGCGCTCCCCATTACCCTCGTGGCTTCGCTCTGATGGAGATCATCCAGGACATCGGCTCCTACGCCGGGTTCGCGGCGGTAGTCGGTCTCGCCGTGCTGTCGGCCCTCTACTTCTCGCAGGCGCGGGACGTCAGGCGCCTGCGCGAGTGGGCGGGCCGCGCCCCGGAGCGCACGGCCCAGCTCGAGGCCGAGGCGGCCGCGCGCGCCACGGCGGCGGCGCGGCCGAGCGCGGTCCAGGCCCGTCCGCAGCCGAAGCCCGCGCAGGCCCAGGCCGCCGGGCCGAAGGCCCCGCCCGTCGCGGGGCCCGCCCAGGCCGCGGCGGCGGGCGCCGCCCCCGCGGTCGCGCAGGGCCCTGCGGCGGCCCCCGCGAAGGACGCGCAGCAGGGCGGCGGCGACGCCAAGGACGCGGCGGCCGGCGAGGGCGAGGGTGAACAGGCCGTGACCCCCGGTCCGCAGGTGCCGGCGACGGTCGGCTCCTCCGCCACCGAGAAGGAGGCGGAGAAGGAGGCAGTTGCCAAGCCGGGGCCGGCTGCGCCCTCCGCGCCGAAGGTCCCCGCCGTGCCCTCGCGCGGCCCTGGCCCGGCGACCGCCGCCGCGGGCGGGCCCGGCGCCCCGCGCCCGGCTGCCAACGGCGGATCGGCCGGCGCGCCCCCGAAGCTCCCCGCGCGTGCCGGGAACGGCCCGCGCACGGGCGTCCTCCCGGCCTCGGCCGCTGCGCGCGATCCGTGGTACCGCCGGATCCACTGGCCCGCCCCTCGCTACGTCGCGCTCCTGCTCGCCGGTGTCGTGATCGTGGGCGGAGGCGCCGCTTACGGCGTCGGGCAGATCCTGAGCGAGGACGAGCCCGCCACCACGCAGGCGCCGGCCGACGACGGCGACGAGCCCCCGCCCGAGGACGGCGACGGCGGCGGGACGGCCGCTCCGCAGCCCGTCAACCGCTCCACCGTCACGGTCTCAGTCCTCAACGGCACCACCGTCGGCGGGCTCGCGGCGCAGATCGCCGACAAGGTCGGCCAGGAGGGCTTCCAGGTCGGCAACATCGACAACGCGCTTGACCAGGCGAAGGCCGAATCCGCCGTCCTCTACGCGGCGGGCGCGCGCCAGGAGGGTCGCGAGGTCGCACGCGTGCTCGGGATCAGCCAGACCGAGCAGGTGGACCCGGAGACCCAGTCACGAGCCGGGAACGCGTCGGTCGTCGTGATCGTCGGCGCCGACCAGACCCGCTGAGGCTCAGCCGATCGCGGCGATCTGCCTGGCCGTGCGGTCGCAGAGATGCGGGATGTCGAGCGCCGCGAAGTCCGCTCGTGCCGCGTCGAGCGCCCTGCGCGCTCCGTCCGCGTCGGCGGTGGCGAGAAGGTGCGCCTTGAGGAGTGTGCAGCGGGCCTGCTCGAGCGGGCGCCCGTAGCCCTCCCAGAGCGCCGCCGCCTCGTCGAGCATCCGCACTCCCTCCTCCGCGTCCTCGGAGGTCAGGCCCTTCGCCTCGAGCGCGGCCGCCTGCCCCGCCGGGTAGCGCAGCCGCTCGGCGAGGTTCCAGGCCTCCTGTGCCGCCTCGCGGGCGGCGTCGGTCTTGCCGGCCAGGTGGAGGACGAGCGCGCGCTCGGCCATCGCCTGGATCGACTGCGGGACGAAGCCGGCCCGCTCACAGAGGTCGAGCGCCTGGTCGAGCGCGGTGACGGCCGCGCCGAGCTCGTCGCGGTCGCGCAGGGTCATCGCGAGCGAGAAGAGCGCCGAGAAGCTGACCTCCGACCAGCCCGCCTGCTCCGCGAGCGCGTGGGCCTCGCGGCAATGCCGCTCTGCTGCCTCCCAGTTCCCGTCCCGCCACGCGAGCAGCCCGCGCAGCGCGAGCGGGAAGCACAGCTTCCCGACGAGGCCCTCGCGGTTGGCGAGCTCCTCGCTCGCGTCGGTGGCGGCTCGGGCTTCGTCCCAGTCGGCGCGCCAGGCTGCGAGCTGCGCGAGCTGCGCGTGCAGCTCGACCCGCGCCGGCAGGTCCCCGACCTGCTTGGCGAGCTCGAGGGCCTCCGTGTAGGCGGCGTTGGCCCCCGAGTGGTCGGCGTCGGAGATCTCGAGGTGGCGCCCCAGGGCGAGCAGCGCCCCGATCGTTCCCGCCTTGTCGGCCTCGCGCGCGAGCTCGACGGAGCGCTCCAGGTTCTCGCGGGCCTTCGTCATGTCGCCGATGCGGCCGAAGACGCGGCCGAAGATGCCGTGGGCGCGGCTTGCCGCCCGCGTCTCGCCGAGCCGCTCGGCCAGGCGCAGCGCCTTCTCCGAGGCGTAGACGGCCAGCATGTTGTCGCCGGTGTGGAGATAGAGGGACGCCGCCTCCTCGTACAGGCGGACGAGCTCGATGCACGGCGGGCCGTCCTTCAGCAGGTTGATGCCCTTCTGGTAGTGCTCGATCGCCTTGCGGCGCTCGCCCTTGTGCCAGAGGCCGGCGCCGATCTTGCGATGGAGGTCGCCTACCCGGACGAGCTCCTCCTGGCGGCGATGGTGCTCGAGGCACTCCTCCCACAGCTCGAGCGCGGCGTCGACCCGGCCCATCCGCAGGCAGACGTCGCCCTCCTTCTCGCTCACGGCGGCCATGAGGCCCTCGTCGGCTCCGTCCCGGCCGAGCTCCCGCGCGGAGCGGTAATGGGAGAGCGCCTCGGGGTTCGAGTACAGCGCCGCCGCGCCGTCGCCCGCCGCGATCAGGAAGCGGAGCGCCCGCTGTTTCATCTCCGAGAGCTCGCCGGTCGGGATGCCGGCCTCGGAGCCGATCTGCGCGGCCCGCCCGTAGTGTTCGGCGATCAGGCCCACGACCTCGTCGGTGCGGTCGCCCGCCTGCTCCTCGACGTAGGCGCCGACCTCGAAGTGCTTCCGCGAGCGGACGGCCTTCGGCAGCATCCCGTACGCCACGTCGCGGATCAGGACGTGGCGGAAGGCGTATTCGCGCTCGCCTGCCAGCCGCGCGCCGGCGCCGTCGCCTGGCACGACGATCTCCTTCTGCTGGAGCGAGGCGAGCGCACCCTGGAGGTCGCCTCCCTCCTCCCTGGCACCGGCGGCGAGCCAACCCTCCCAGAAGGTGCGGCCGACGACGGAGGCGTGCTGGACGAGCCTGCGCTCGAAGCGGTCGAGCGAGTCGAGCCGCGCGGCCAGCACGGCCTGCACGGTGTCCGGCAGACCCGCGTCGCCAGTGCCCCTGGAGCCCTGGTGGACGAGATGGACCATCTCCTCCACGAACAGCGGGTTGCCGCCGGAGCGGTCGGCGACCAGCGCGATCGCGTCCTCCGAGTGCCGCTCCGGCGGGAGCAGCGCCTCGGCCAGCCGGCGGGCCTCGACGCCCGTGAGCGGCTCGAGGAAGAGCGACGTGGCCGCCCTGCGGCCGCCGCCCCAGCTCGGCCTGCGCTCCAGCAGCTCGTCGCGAGCCAGGCAGACGATCAGGAGCGGGCCGCGCACCCACTGAGCCAGGAACTCGATCAGGTCGAGCATGCCGTCGTCGGCCCAGTGGATGTCCTCGAACGCGAGCACGAGCGGCTCGCGGCGGGCCATCGCCTCGATGCCCCAGCGCACGGCCGAGAAGAACGCCTCGCGCATGCGCTGGGGGTCCTCGCGGTGGGCGTGGTCGGCGTCCTCGGGCGGCTCCATGCCGAGCATGCGGGCGATGAGGGCCGCCGTGCGGTCGGCGCCCTCCTCGGGCTTGAAGCCGCCCGAGGTCTCCGCGCCGAGCGTCTCCACGAAGCCTGAGAGCTTCTGCCACACGACCTCGGAGCTGTCGGCGTCGATGATCCCCGCTTCCCCGCGGATCACCTCGCCGAGCGCCCAGTAGGCGATCGCCGAGCCGTACGGCAGGCAGCGGCCCTGGCGGATGGTGGGCGACTCGTCGCGCAGCGAGAGCGACATCTCGAACTCGGTCATCAGGCGCGTCTTCCCGACGCCCGCCTCGCCGAAGATCGTGACGAGCTGCGGGCGGCCCTCGCGGGTCACCTGACCGAAGAGCGAGCCGAGCAGCTCGAGCTCGGAGTCGCGGCCGACGAGCGGCGACTCGGCCGAGGAGACCGAGCGCCGCGCGGGCTGGCGCGCGAGGAGGCCCTTCGCCTCCCACGCGGGCACCGGCTCGGCCTTGCCCTTCAGGGTCAGCGGCTCGAGCTCCTCGTATGCGATCGCTCCGCTGGTCGCGCGGAAGGTGCGCTCGCCGACGGTCACCGTGCCGTGCCGCCCGGCGGACTGGAGACGGGAGGCGACGTTGACGGTGTCGCCGGTAACCGTGTACCCCGCTGAGCCGCCTACCGCGCCCGCGAGCACCTCGCCGGTGTTGAGCCCGACGCGCAGCGCGAAGGTGACGCCATGGGAGGCCTGCAGGTCGGTGTTGATCTCGGCCATGGCGTCCTGCATGCCGAGGGCGGCGCGGACCGCCCGCTCGGCGTCGTCCTCGTGGGCCACGGGCGCGCCGAAGAGCGCCATCACGTTGTCGCCGATGTATTTGTCGACCGTGCCGCCGTAGCGCTCGACCTCCTGGCCGAGCCGGTGGAGGCAGCGGTCCACGAGCGCCTTCACCGCCTCCGGGTCGAGTGTCTCCGCGACCGCGGTGTAGCCGGAGAGGTCGGCGAACAGGACGGTCACCTGCCGGCGCTCCTCGGGGAGCGGCCCGTCTCCACCCGGCACGGCCGGCGCCGCCGAGGCCGGGCTCGAGCCGGGCGCGGGAGGAGGCGCCCCGCCGCCGAGCGGCGTGCCGCAGTCCATGCAGAATCTGGCCTGATCCGGAGGCTCGGCGCCGCAGTTCGGGCAGCGGCGGGCGAGCGCCTGCCCGCAGGACATGCAGAACTTCGCCTGCGCCGGGTTCCGGGCGCCGCAGTTGCCGCAGTCGATCATCCGCCCTGCCTCCACATACCTGAGATTAACGCCGGAATCGCCGTCCCGCGCCCCCTGAGTGTACGGTCCGGCCGGTGCCGTTCCTGGATCTTCCCTCCCGCCCCGGCAAGCCCCGCCAGACCGGGGTCACGCACGTGATCGACACGGGCCTCTCGACCGTGGAGGTCGAGGGGCATCTGCGCTCGGCGGGCGACTACGCGGACATCGTGCGGCTCGGCTGGGGGACCGCGTACGTCACGCGGGACCTCGCCCAGAAGCTCGACTGCTATCGCTCGTTCGGGGTCCCCGTGATGCTCGGCGGCACCCTCACGGAGCTCGCGTGGCTGAGGGGGCGGGTGGACGGCTTGCGCTCCTGGCTCGCGGAGCTGGGCATCGAGCACGTCGAGGTGTCGAGCGGGACGGTCGCGATCCCCCCTGAGGAGAAGCTGGAGCTGATCCGCTCGCTCGCCGTCGACTTCACGGTCTTCGCCGAGGTGGGGGAGAAGGACCCCCACGCGCTGATGGCGCCGTATCGCTGGGTGGAGTCGATCCGCGAGGCGCTCGCGGCGGGCGCGGTGCAGGTGATCTGCGAGGGCCGCGCCACGGGCGACGCCGGCATGTACCGGCCCGACGGCGAGGCGCGGACGGGACTGATCGACGAGATCGCGCATGACGTCGATGTCGAGCGGCTCGTGTTCGAGGCGCCCCAGAAGCACCAGCAGGTCTGGTTCCTCGAGCGCTTCGGCGCGGGCGTGAACCTCGGCAACGTGCTCTTCCGCGACCTGATCTCGCTCGAGACGCTGCGGCTCGGCCTGCGGGCCGACACGCTGCCGCTCTTCCACAAGCCGGCGTGAGCGCGGGCATCCTGCTCGCCCGCCACGGCGAGACCGACTGGAACGTGCCGCCCCAGCGCGTCATGGGCTCGACGGACATCGCGCTGAACGGGCGCGGTCGCGATCAGGCGCGCGAGCTCGCCGCCCGCGTGGCGGGCGAGGGGATCGCGGCCGTGTGGTCGAGCGGTCTCGTGCGGGCGCGCGAGACGGCCGCGATCGTGGCGGGCGCGCTCGGGCTGGAGGCGGCCTCGGATCCCCGGCTCGACGAGTCCGCCCGCGGCGCCTGGGAGGGACGGCGGATGGACGAGATCGAGCGGGAGGACCCGGAGGCGTGGAGGAGCTGGCGCCGGGCCGGCCCCGCCTTCCGCTTTCCGGGCGGCGAGTCGCTCGCCGAGCACTCGGAACGGGTCGAGGCCGCCCTGGCGGAGATCGCCCAGGGCCCGCTGCCGGCCCTCGTGGTCTGCCACGGCGGCACGATCCGCGTCGCCGTCGCGGCCCGCTCCGCGCGCGGCCTCGCCGCATTCCACGAGCTGGCGGTGCCGAACGCGGCGGTCGTCCGGCTCGCGGGTTAGAGGAGCCCCCTGCGCCAGCACGAGCGGCGGTTGCGCAACGCCCGGAGGATCTTGCTCCCGCGCCGGAGGGCGGCCTCCTCGAACGGGATCCAGTGGCGGAGCTCCCATTCCTCGGCCGGGAGGTGCCCGTGCGGCGCGCCTCTACACGGGGTCCCCCGAGCATCGGGCGAGCGTAGGTCATCGGCCGCGGGCCGCGCCGGTCGACCGGGCGCGATGATCGCGCCCCATGCCCGCTGCCTCACCCAGTCCAAGGGTATGGAAGATCGACGGATACCGTTGCGGGCCGTGTCTGCGCTGGTACTCGTCCGGATCGTCTTCGGGGCGCTCGTCGTCGCCACCTTCGGGGCGTTCTTCGTGACGCAGCGGCTCAAGACCTCGACTCCGGTCGTGGAGCGCGTCTTCTTCCACCAGTACGTCTCGCCCAACGGAGACGGGCGCAAGGACCGGGTCCGCATGCGCTTCGACCTCCCCGAGGACGATCGCGTCACCGTCGAGGTCGTGGACGAGCGGGGCGAGTCCGTCCGCGAGCTCGCCGAGGACGTGCCGCGCGGCGTGGACCGGGCCGGGCTCCGCTGGCGGGGTGCGTCGGGCATCGTCGTCTGGGACGGCCGCGACGACGCCGGCCGCACCGCTCCCGACGGGATCTACCGCCTGCGCGTCACCCTGCGCGGCGAGGGCCGCGCCGTCACGGCCCCGCGCGAGCTCACGCTCGACACCGCCCCGCCGCGGCCGGCCGTCGTGGCGGTGAGCCCGCCGACGTTCGTGCCCGGCGCCGCCGGGGGACGCGGGCGCGTGCGGATCCGCTACCGGGGCCCGCAGGACCCGGCGCCGCTGTTTCGCGTGTACCGCACCGACGTCGGCGGCCGCTCGCCCGAGCTCGTCGCGGCCTTCCGCGGCCCGCGCTTCCGCGAGACGGCCGAGTGGGACGGCTCGACGAGTGCGGGCACGCCCGCGCCCGACGGCGTCTACGCGTTCGCGGTGACGGTTCAGGACAAGGCGGGGAACCGCGGCAGCGCGCCGGCGGTCCTCCCGCCCACGCGCCGGGCCGCGCTGGAGCGCACCGGCGCCTCGATCCGCTACCTGAGCGCGTCCGGGCCGCTCGTCCCGGTGAGGGCGGGCGCGGTCGCCCAGATCGCGATCGGCCCCATAGACAGGCGCCTTCGCTGGACGCTGCGGCGGGCAGGCGCGCCTCGCGCGATCGCCCGCGGCCAGGCCCGCGGCCGCGCGTTCGGCGTGCGCGTGCCCTCCGATGCCCGCACCGGCGTCTATTACCTCGGCGTCCGCGGCGGCGGCCGGACGGGAACCGTTCCGCTCGTCGTGCGCGGCCGTGGCCGTGGCCGCGTGCTCGTGGTGCTGCCCGCCGTGACCTGGCAGGGCCTCAACCCGGCTGACGACGATCGCGACGGGTTCCCCGACACGCTCGAGGTGAGCGCCACCGTGGGCGCGAGCCGGGGCTTCGCCCGCGCCGCCCTCCCTGCCGGCGTCCGCCGCGACGTCGCGCCGCTTCTGCGGCTGCTCGAGCGCCGCAGGCTCGCGTACGACATCACGACCGACCTGGCCCTCGCCCGCGGGGAGGGCCCGCGGATCGGCGGCCGTCCCGGGGTCATGTTCCCCGGAGGCGCGCGCTGGTTCCCGGAGGAGGCGGGATCCCGTCTGCGCGAGTACGTCGAGGGTGGTGGCCGCGTGGCCTGGTTCGGCACCGACGCCTTCCGCCGCCGCGTCACGGTCGGCGCCGAGGAGCTGCTCGACCCGAGCGCGCCGGAGGTCCGAAACCTCTTCGGTGAGGCCGCGGCGCCCAAGCAGCTCGAGGAGACCTCGCTCGTCGTCGACACCGACCGCATCGGGATGTTCCGCGGCACCGACGGCTTCATCGGGCTCTTCTCGGCCGTGGAGGACTCGCGAGCGCTTGCTCCCGGGACTCGCGTCGTCGCGGCCGCCGGCGCCCAGGGCGCCACGGGCTTCATCGCCTACCGCCTCGGCGACGGCCTCGTCGTCCGAGTGGGCGCGCCGGGGTGGGCCCGGCAGGTCTTCTCCCGGCCCGAGGTCGGGCGCGTGACCGAGCGCATCTGGGAGCTGCTCGCCCGGTGAACGGCGCTCTCGCCGTGGCGCAGATCGTGCGCGAGGCCGGCATCGTCGCTGCCGCGCTGGCCACGGCCGGCGCGTTCGTGCTCCGCGACCCGCGGCTCCGCGCCGGCTCGCTCGTGGTCGCGCTCGCGCTCGTTCCCGTGCTGCTCCTAGGGGAGCTCTGGGACAGCGAGCAGATCGAGCCGTTGCGCGATCGCCCCGCCGTGGCGCTCGCGGCCGCGGCCGCCGGCCTCGCCGTCGTGTGTGCCCTCGCGACGGCGCTCACCAGGCGACCGGCCGCGTTCCCGCTGCTCGTCGTGGCGGCGCTCCCCTTCCGGGTCCCGGTCGAGGTCGGAGGCGACAGCGCGAACCTGCTGGTGCCGCTCTACCTCGTCATCGGCGCAGGGGGCGTCGCCTACGCCTGGACCCGGATGCGCGGGGACGGGGAACATGAGCGCCAGGCCTCGCGCGCCGAGCTGGCCCTGCTCGCCGCCGTCGTGCTCTACGCCGTGCAGGCGGCCTACTCGGAGGATTTCGAGCAGGCGCTCGAGAACGTCGTCTTCTTCTACGTCCCGTTCGCGCTGCTCCTGCGGCTGCTCGTGGAGGTCGAATGGACGCGCAGGCTCGTGCTCGCCTGCCTCGGCCTCGCCGCCTCGCTCGCCGTCGTGTTCGCCGGCATCGGCTTCTGGGAGTACGGCACGAGACATCTGCTGTGGAATCCGAAGGTGGTCGCCTCGAACCAGTTCGAGAGCTACTTCCGGGTCAACTCGCTCTTCTTCGACCCGAACATCTACGGCCGCTTCCTCGCGATCGTGATGATCGGCCTCGCGGCGCTCATGCTCTGGGCGCGGGAGCGTCGCACCGTGCTGGGAGTGGCGCTCGTCCTCGCCGTTCTCTGGGCCGGGCTCGTGCTCACGTTCTCGCAGTCGAGCTTCGCGGCGCTCCTCACCGGCCTGGCCGTCCTCGCCGCGCTGCGCTGGGGCCTGCGGCCCGTCCTCGCGGTCGCCGGCGCGGCGGCCGCAGCGGTGCTCGTCGTGCTGGTCGCGGCGCCGGGGGCCCTCGACGTGGACCTGGGCTCGCAGCGCTCGCTCGACGACGCGACGAGCGGGCGCGCTTCGCTGATGCGCGGCGGGGTGGAGATGTTCGCCGACCGCCCGCTGGGCGGCTTCGGCTCGGGGTCGTTCGCCGGTGTGTTCCGCGAGCGGGAGGAGGTCAGCTCGGAGCAGGCGGCCTCGGCGTCGCACACGATCCCGATCACCGTCGCCGCTGAGCAGGGGCTGCCGGGCCTCGCCGCCTATCTCGCCGTCCTCGCCGCCGCGGCCACGGCACTCTTCGGCGGGCTGTCGGGGCTGCGCCCGCTGCGCAGCCGCCGCGCTCGCCCTGAGTCCGAGCGGGGCCCGCCGGCCGAGCTCGTGGCGCGCGGCGCCGTGGCCGCCGCCTACACCGCGCTCGTGCTGCACACGCTGCTCTACGCGGCGTTCCTCGAGGATCCGCTCAGCTGGACCCTGATCGGGATCGGGATCGGCCTCTCCGCGACCGCTCCTTCTTCGGCTCGAACGCGTACAGGCTCGAATAGCCCGTGACGTAGAGGCGGTCGCCGTCGGAGACGACCGGTGTGAATGAGCCCCGGCCGAAGCTCCAGCGCTTCCTGCCGCTGGCGGCATCTAGTCCGGTCGTGGATTTCGCGCCGAGATTGGCGAAGTAGACGATGTCGCCCACGACCGTCGGCGACCCCGAGATCCGCCCCCCGGCGCGATGCGTCCAGAGGGTGCTCCCGTCCTTCGCGTCGAGGGCGTAGAAGTTCCCGTCGTAGGATCCGATGTAGACGGCCGGGCCCGCGCCCTCGACGTTCGCGACCGCGGGCGCGCCGTAGACGAAGCCGCCGGTCGAGCGGCTCCAGGCGAGCTCACCGGTATTCGCCGAGAGCGAGTAGACGCGAGTGTCGGTGTTGCCGAGGTAGACCCTGCCGAACGCCACGGTGGGGGTGGAGTAGAAGTTGCCCGAACGGCCGAAGCTCCGTCCCTCCGTCCCGGTCCGCCAGACGCGCCGCCCGGTGCTCGCGTCGAGCGCGGTCACCTGCCCGGCGTAGTCGCCGAAGTAGAGCCGCCCGTCGGCGTAGGCGAGCGCCGCCTTGACCGATCCGGCGGCCCGGTACCTCCAGACCTCCTTGCCGTCCTTCGCGCGGAGCGCGTAGACGGTGCCGTTCTCGGTGCCGAAGAAGATGCGCCCGTCGATGGCCACCGGCGAGGACTCCGAGCGGCTCGGCAGGTCCTTCGCCCAGAGGATCCGGCCGTGGCGCGCGCCGAGGGCATAGATCTTGCCCGCGCTTCCGGGCCGGCGCTCGAGGATGGTGATGAACAGCCGGTTCTTCGACCAGGCGGGCGACGACGCGCTCTTGTACCCGAGGTCTCGCCGCCAGCGCACGTTGCCGGTGCGGGCCGAGATCGCGTAGGCCTCCCCGTCGTTCTTCGTGAAGAAGAGCGTCTGCTTGGCCAGCACGGGCGGGAACTCGATCAGCTTCGAGCCGCCGAAGTGCCAGACGCGCTTGAACGGCGGGTCGAGGTCGCGCTGGAGCCAGCGCGTGCGGGCGGGGTTGAGGCCGTAGGTGGGCCACAGCACCCGCGTGTCGCGCTTCCCGCGGCGCGGCTCGTCGCCGGCGCCGGGCTCCGGGTCGGGGGCGGCGAACTCCACGTCGGGGTTCGTCACGTCGCCGGGCGCCTTGACGAGCTCATCGTAGGCGAGCGCCCCGCCGACGCCCGCCAGGGCGATCACGACCGCCAGGACGATGGGCCAGCGCCGGCGCCTGCGGCGGCTCTTCGAGATGAACATCCTCATCGAGGATAGGAAACGCTCAGGCGGGCCCGTTGTTGTGGCGCTCCGCGAGCTCCCTGATCCCCTCGCCTCTCGCCGGGAGGAGCGCCTGGCGGGCGTGGAGCAGGTGCCGGCGGCTGCGATGGGCGAGCGCGCGCACGAGGTAGGACCAGGCGGTGAGCACCCTCACCGCGAGCGCCGCCGCGGCCGAATGGTGCTTTCGCATGTAGAGGTCGCGGTTGCGGTGGAACTCCACGATCCGCGGCTCGGCCGCCGCGAGGTCGGTCGAGAGCTGCTCGTGGTGGATCGCTCGCGCCGCGGGCACGAACAGGGTGTGACGGCCTTGGCCGGCGAGGCGCTTGCAGAAGTCGGTCTCGTCCGAGTAGACGAAGAAGTCCGGGTCGAGCCAGCCCACCGCCTCGGCGGCGTCGCGGCGGACCAGCAGCGCGCTCGACTGCGCCCAGTCGACCCGGCGGACCCGCGCGCCCTTGCTCTGGACGGTCACGAGCCGGTGGAGGAAGAGGGCGCCGGCCAGTGCGGTGAGGACGCCGGGAAAGCGCCAGGCGCATGGCTGCGGGCGGCCGCCGGGGTCGAGCAGCAGCGAGCCCGCGGCGGCGGCGGCGGGGTCTTCCTCGAGGGCCGAGACGAGCGCCTCCACGGAGCCGTCGCAGAGCTCGGAGTCCTCGTTCAGGAGCAAGCAGTAGCGCCCGCGGGCCTCGCGCAGGAGCGTCGAGTCGTTCTCCGCCTTCCCCGTCCGCCGCCGGCGCTCGATCAGCCGGATGTCGCGGCCGCGCACCGCGTCGGCGGAGCCGTCGGTCGAGGCGTTGTCGAGCACGAGCGTCTCGGTCGCGAGGCCGGCCGGCGTGACACGCTCGATCGCGTCGAGACAGCGCAGCAGATGCTCGCGCCCGTTCGTGTTGACCACGCAGAAGGAGACGTCCACGCGGGGATATTCGCGGGCGGAGCGCCCACGGTGCCGCCCGGCAGGGGAGAATCGCCCGCCGTGCGCGTCCACCTCGTCGACCCCTCGGCCTTCACGCCGCCCTACGACCGCGCCCTGGCCGCGGCGCTCGCCCGCGCCGGGGTGGAGGTCGAGCTGGTCACGAGCCACTTCCGCTACGGGCCGGTCCCCGAGCCCGAGGGGTATCGCGTGGCGGAGGACTTCTACGGCCGGTCGAGCAGGATGGACGGCCGCGGGCGCATGGCCGTCAAGCTCGCCGAGCACGTCCCGGACATGCTGCGCTACCGCCGCCGCGCCCGCGAGGCGGACGTCGTCCACTGGCAGTGGCTCACCGTGCAGCCGCTCGACGTGCACCTCTTGCCGCCCGGCCCGCGGGTGCTGACGGCCCACGACGTCCTGCCGCGCGAGCCGCGCCCGGGCCAGGTCGCGGCGACCCGCCGCCTGCTCCGGCGCATGGACGCCGTCGTCGTTCACTCGAGCCACGGCGAGGCCAGGCTGCGCGAGCTCGGGGTCGAGCGCGTCCACGTCATCCCCCATGGGGCATTCGAGCACCTCGCCCGCAACCCGGGACGGGTCGGCCTCCCCCCGGACCTCGCCGAGGTCGAGAAGCCGGTCGTCCTCTGCTTCGGCCTGATGCGCCCGTACAAGGGCATCGACGTTCTGCTCGAGGCCTGGCGCGGCATCGAGGCCGCCGAGCTGTGGCTCGTCGGCATGCCGCGGATGGACATCGACACGCTCGTCCGCTCGTCGCCGCCGGGCGTGCGCTGGGTGCCCCGCTTCGTCACCGACGCCGAGATCCCGGCCTTCTTCCGGCGCGCCGACCTGGTCGTGCTGCCGTACCGAGAGATCGACCAGTCCGGCGTCCTCTACACGGCGCTCGCGTTCGGCAAGCCGCTGGTGCTGACCGAGGTCGGGGGCTTCCCGGAGGTCGCCGCGCACGGGGCCGCGAGGCTCGTGCCCCCGGGCGACGCGGGCGCCCTCGGCGCGGGCCTGAGCGAGCTTCTGGCCGATCCCGCCGGACGGGAGGAGATGGCCCGAGCGGCAGCCGCCGCGGCCGCGGGCCCCTATTCGTGGGACGCCGTGGCGGAGCGCACGATCGCGCTCTACCGCGACCTCCTGCGATGATCGCGGGTCGTGCTCGAGGCCATCTTCTGGATCTCGGCCGGCCTCCTCGTCTACACGCATGCCGGCTACCCGCTGGCGCTCTGGGCCCTCGCCCGGGCGCGCCGCACGCGCACGCCCGCGGCGGGCGGGGAGCCCCCGTCCGTGTCGCTCGTCATCGCCGCCTACGACGAGGAGGCGGTGATCGCCCGCAAGGTCTGCAACGTGCGCGAGCTCGAGTACCCGCCGGACCGGCTCGAGCTGATCGTGGCCTCCGACGGCTCGTCCGATCGCACGGCCGAACTCGCGCGGGAGGCCGGGGCCGACCTCGTGCTCGACCTGCCGCGCGGTGGCAAGATCCGCGCCCAGGACCAGGCGGTCGAGCGCGCGCGCGGGGAGATCGTCGCGTTCTCGGATGCGAACTCGTTCTGGGAGCCGGATGCGCTGCGCGAGCTCGTCGCGCCGTTCGCCGACGCGCGGGTGGGCTACGTCTGCGGCCAGGTGCGCTTCGTCAACGAGGCCGGCTCGAACCAGGAGGGCGTCTACTGGCGCTACGAGATGGCCGTGCGCGCCCTCGAGTCGCGGCTGGCGGGGGTCACGGGCGGGAACGGGGCGATCTACGCGACGCGCCGCGAGGCCTACCTCGTCGTGGATCCGCGCATGGGACACGACCTGTCGTTCCCGTTCAACCTCGTCAAGCGCGGCTGGCGCTGCGTCTACGCTCCGCTCGCCCGTGCCACCGAGCGCATGGTGCCGTCGATCGAGGGCGAGTTCGCCCGCAAGCGGCGCATGATGAGCCACGCGTGGCCCATCGTCCTCACCGGCGGACTGCTCTCGCCTCGCGGCTACGGTCCGCTGTATGCCTGGCAGATCGCCTCGCACCGGGTGCTGCGCTACGCCTCGCCGTTCCTGCACCTGGCCGCGCTCGGCGCGAACGTGTCGCTCGTCGCGGGCGGAGCCGGGGCCCTCTACTCCGTCACGCTCGCGCTCCAGGCAGGCCTGCTCGGCGCCGCCGCGCTCGGGCCCTTCGTCGCGGCACGCCCGTTCCGGCTGGCGTACTACTACGTGCTCGTCACGGCGTCGCTCGCGGCCGGCCTGTGGGACTGGATCCGCACGGGGACGCCCGCCGGCTGGGAGAAGGCGGAGGGAACGCGCTGAGCCGGGCGCTCGACATGCTGGTTGCGGCGCTCGCCCTCGCCCTCGCCTCGCCGCTGCTCGCGGCCGCGGCCGTCGCGATCAGGGTCGAGTCGCGCGGGCCGATCGTGTTCCGCCAGCGCCGCGTCGGGCTCCGCGGCGAGCCGTTCGAGATGCTGAAACTGCGCACGATGATCCATGGCGCGGAGGGCGTGGGCGCGGGCCTCGCGGTGAACGAGGGAGATCCGCGCATCACGCGCGTGGGCGCGCTGCTGCGTCGCTTCTCGGTGGACGAGCTGCCGAACCTCGTGAACGTGCTGCGCGGCGACATGGCCATCGTCGGACCGCGGCCCACGATCCAGGCGCAGGTCGACCAGTACACCGAGCGCCAGCGCCGCCGGCTCGAGGTGAAGCCTGGGATCACCGGCTGGGCCCAGGTCAACGGGCGCGCCTCGCTGCCCTGGCCCGAGCGGATCGAGCTCGACGTCTGGTACGTGGAGAATCGCTCGCTCGCGCTCGACCTGCGCATCATGGCGCTGACGGTGAAGATGCTCGTCACCGGGCACGGGCTCTACAAGGGGGACACGGGCGGATGGACCGGGTAGCCGTCCTGCTCACCGGCACGGGAAAGCGCTACGACATCGTGAGCGCCTTCGCCGGGCACGCCTTCACGATCGCGGCGGACCCGAGCCCGCTCTCGCCGGCCCAGTACGCCGCCGACCTGCGCGTGGCGCCGCCGCTGATCGACGACCCCGGATACGTCCCGTTCCTCCAGGATCTCGTGGCCGAGCACGGCGTCCGGGCGGTCGTGCCGCTCACCGACCTCGACATTGAGGTGCTCGCCCGCGCCGAGCTGCCGTCCTTCACCCCGGACCCCGACGTCTGCCGCGCCACCTACGACAAGTACGCGACCCACGAGCTGCTCCGCTCGCTCGGCCTGCCGTCCCCCCCGACCGTGCTCCCGGGCGAGGAGCCCGAGGCCTATCCGGTGATGGTCAAGCCGCGCCGCGGCTCGGGCGCGCGCTCGATCCATCCGGCGGCCGACCGCGACGAGATGGAGTTCTTCGCGCGCTACGTCGACGAGCCGGTGATGGTGCAGCGGCTGATGCGGGGCCCCGAGTTCTCGATCGACGTGCTCTGCGACCTCGACGGGCGCTGCCTGAACGCGATCCCGCGCACGATGCTCGAGTCGCGCGGCGGCGAGTCGATCAAGGGCTCGACGATCGCCGACCAGGAGCTGATCGAGCTGGGGCGCGCGGTCGCCGAGGCGCTCCCGATCCGCGGTCCGGCGACGATCCAGGCGTTCCGCGACGAGGAGATCGGGCTCGGCATCACCGACGTCAACACGCGCTTCGGGGGCGCCTTCCCGGCGCCGATGTACGCCGCGCTGCCGGGGCGCACCTACCCCGAGCTGATCGTGCGGATGGCGCGCGGCGAGCGGATCGAGCCGCACGTCGGCGAGTTCCGCGAGACGACCTTCACGCGCTGGTACTGGCAGACCGAGCTCGACGCGGAGCTGAGGCCCACCGGGCGCGACATCGTCCCGGGCGGGCCGCCCCCACCGCGCCCCTGAGACCGCCCCGGGCGCCGCTCAGCGTCCCGCGCTGGTCCCGGCGTTCTCGACCGCGCGCACGTACACCGAAGCGGACGAGGCCGAGCGGTTCAGCCCGTCGCCCGTGAAGACGGCGCGGAAGCGGTAGAGGCCCGGCGCGCGGAGACGGTGCCCCTTGCGGAAGACGCCGCCCCGGGGGCGCAGCCGGTAGGAGGCGACACGCACGTCGCGGCGCCCGACGCGCCGCTCGACGACGATCGTGACCCTGGTGCGCGGCGGGTCGATCGCGCCCTCCACGATCGGCGTCCGCCCGACCTCGGCGCGGCTGACCGACCGCTCCAACGTGATCCGCGGCCTGACCCGGATCCGCATCCGCTTCGAGGAGCTGGCCCGCAGCGCCTCGCCGCCGAAGTAGCGGACGCGCATCAGCCCGCTGAAGGGCGGTGAGGCCTCCACGTGGAAGCTGCCGTCCGCGGCGGTCTGTCCCGTGCCGACCGGCACGTAGCCGTCCGGCCCGCGGAGCTGGACCTCCACTGCGGCGCCGCCGATCGGCTCGCCGGTCATGCGGAGAAGTCGCCCGCCGACGTTCGCGGGGCCGGGGTAGGTGATGGTCCGGGTGGCGCGCGAGACCCGCCCGCCCACCTTCGTGCGCGTCGCCCGCGGCCCCGGGGTGGCGCCGGCGACGCGCGCGCGGAGATCCGGCAGCTGCGAGTACAGGCCGTCGCCCGGACAGGCCGTCCTGCCGGCGTCGCGGTGGCCCGAGACCCGCTCGAACGGAACCTGCGCGCCGGAGGCGTGGCGGTTCGCGCTGCCGCCGCCGGAGACGAGCATCACGCGCCCGCTCGTGGGAGCGCCGTGGAGCGGCAGCTTCCAGCGGATCAGGCGCGCCATCGCGTCCATCGCGGCGTCGGTCTGCGGCACGTCGCTGTAGGTGCCGAGGTTGGCGATTCCGGTGGTCTGGGCGTTGAAGCCCTGCGCCTGGGCGCCCACCACGGCCCGGTCGATCCCGCCCGCGCGACCCTCGTAGATCACCCCGTAGCGATCGACGACGAAGTTGTAGCCGATGTCGTCCCAGCCGTTCGAGTTGCGGTGGTAGCGGCAGATCGCGAGGACGGCCGCCGGGCCGTCCTCCGGGAGGTAGTCGTTGGTCGAGACGGTGTGGTGGACGAGCGCGGCCTCGACCTCGCCGTAGCTGGGAGCGCTCCGCGGGCGGCAGGAGTCGGCGCCCCAGCCGTCACGGGTCACGAGGTCCGGCTGTCCCTGGGCCCGAGCCGCGGCCGGCCCGAGCACGAACGAGACGGCTCGGCCGACGGCGCCGCGGATCGCGGTG
The DNA here is from genome assembly GCA_035553855.1 of Thermoleophilaceae bacterium. GTDB lineage: Bacteria > Actinomycetota > Thermoleophilia > Solirubrobacterales > Thermoleophilaceae > JBBDYQ01. Next base: position 30,899 of record DATMJO010000056.1, read on the forward strand.
CGCGCGCGGTCGGCCGCGGTGGCGGTCCCCGTCGTGTTCACGAAGTGGAGCCGCAGCCCCGCCGGCCTGCGCGACAGCCGGTACTGGACCCAGTCCGCGCCCCCCGCCCACACCGGATCGGAGGTTCCGCTCGCCGAGCGCTCTCCGGAGTCCGGCTCCGGTGCATGGTCGGCGTGGGTGCCCACGGCCGTCCAGCGCGACCAGCGGCCGCCGGAGCGGCGCGTGCGCACTGCGAGCGAGGGCTCGGCGTCTCCCTTCCAGCGGAAGCCCACGAGGTCGAAGCGCTTGGGCGCGCGCAGAGGCGACGAGACGACCGGCCCGGCCGAGGCGGCGGACGCGCCGGGCGCGGCGATCTCGAAGTCCACCGGCGCGGGCCGGTGGGGGACGAGGGTCAGGGCGGGGGCGGCAACCGCCAGCACGGCGAGGGCCGCGACCGCCGCCAGTGTGAGGGCGAGTCGCTTCACGTGCGACGAAACACGATCGCACGGAGGCTGTTGCGGTGGTGCAGGATCGCCTGCACGCGCGCGGACCGGCCTAGGGGACCTGCTCGGGCCCCTGGTCGCGGTAGGTCTCGCGGAACGAGCGGATCGCGTCGATCACCTTGTCGTCCCACCTGTCGCAGGTGATCGAGTGGTCCCACGCGGTGGCGGCGACGAGCGGCTTCATCTCGGTCCCGTTGGGCGCGATCACCATGTGGTAGGGGTCCTCGGCGAAGATCGCGAAGAGCTTGTCGATCTGCGGCTGCGGCAGCGTCGGCTTGAACTGGATCCAGATCCGGCCGTGCTCGAGCGTGTGCACGCTGCGCTCGGTCTGGGGCGCCTGCGTGTAGGCGCCGTCCTCGGCGGGGACGGGGAAGTGGTTGCCGGAGGTGGGCGGGTTGGCGCGGTAGGCGACCGCATCCTCGACGTGGCTCGCGCCCTCGTTCTCGGGGTCGGCCAGCTTGCACCCCGCCGCCTTCGCGGCGGCCGCCAGGTCGGTCTCCTGCTGGGGGGCGATGGCGGGCGGATCGTCCGGGTAGGAGACCTCGATGCCGGGCGACGCCGGCTGGCCGCCCTCGGGGCCGTCGTCGCCCCCGCCCGCCGCGAGCGCGATCACGATCGCGACGATCGCCGCGACGCCCAGCACGGCGGCGGCCGCGTAGCCCGCGAGCTTCTTGCGCCGCGCGGCGGCGGCGGCCGCCTGCTGCTTGGCGAGGCGCTCGGCCCGCAGCGCATCCTTCTGCTCGCGACGTCCCGACATCGAGCGCGAAGCCTAGTGAACGGTTCCGGGGGAGAGCCTCAAGACGCCCTGGCGCGCCGTGCGCGGCGCGCGGGCGCCGGCTTCCAGCAGGTGTCGACGAACGCGGTGATCTCGCCCGTGAGCCGCGACGGCTTGAGGCGCAGCTCCAGGATCGAGTTCGCCTCGACGAGCCGCGCGTTCGGCAGCTCGCGCACGAGCATGTCGGAGTCCGAGAACGGATGGATCGGGTCGCGCGGATGGCCGATGATGAGCGCGGGCACCTCGATAGTGGCCCGCTCCTGCCGGGGCGGCGCGGTTCGCCCGAAGAAGAGCCCCTGGAGCACGGCAGCCGACGGGCCAGGGTCCTGGCTGATCCAGTCGAGCCCGGTGTCGGCCAGGTGCGAGGCCCCGCGGGGCACGAGCCGCGCGGCGCGGGCGGTCAGGCGCGCGAGCGGCTCGCCGAAGGTGAGCCACACGAGCAGCGGGCTGAAGGCGAGCGCGCAGCCGAGCAGCGCGTTGTCGAGCACCGGCATCTCGATCACGAGCCCGCGCAGGCGGTCCGGGTCGAGCATCGCGACCTCGAGCGAGACGTTCGCGCCGAGCGAGGTGCCGCCGACCACCGCGTCCTCGATCTCGAGGTGGTCCATCAACGCGACGACCTCCTCGCCGAAGCCCGGCATCGAGTAGCGCCACATGTCGCGGGGCCGGTCGCTGTCGCCGTGGCCGAGCAGGTCGGGGACGATCACCCGGTTCCCGCGGGCCGCCAGCGCCTCCGCGAGCGGCGCGTGCATCTTGCGCGAGAGCAGAAGGCCGTGGATCAGGATGAAGGTCCTGGGCCCGGCGCCGTACTCGTCGTAGACGAGGCGCTGGCGCCCGACCTTGAACGTCCGGGTGGTGACGGGGGCGTCATCCATCGGGCGAGGCAGCATAAACCGCCCAACTCGCCGTTGCGCCGCGCGTTCGAGAAGGTGATGCGACACCTACCGTGGTCGCTCCCGGCGGGGGAGCGCATAATTGGGGCATGGACGCCGCGTCCGTCCCGGTCCCCCGGGGCAGGATCATCCCCCTGTCGGCCCGGCTGCTCCGAGCCCTCGACGACGAGCGGCTCGTCGCGAGGATCCGCGCCGGCGACGAGCGTGCGTTCGAGGTCCTCTACGACCGCCACCATCGCGGCCTTCTCTCGCTCTGCCGCCACTTGCTCGGCTCGCACGAGGAGGCCGAGGACGCCCTCCAGCAGACCTTCGCCTCCGCCAACCGGGAGCTGTTCGAGGGCACGCGGGACCTGCAGGTCCGCGCCTGGCTCTACACGATCGCCCGCAATCGCTGCCTCACCACGCTTCGCGCCCGCCGGGAGCAGCCTGCCCCCGACCTCGAGCGAGCCTCGACGACGGGCCTCGCCGAGGAGGTCGAGCAGCGCGCGGACCTCAAGGCACTCGTCGGCGACCTCCGGGATCTCCCGGAGGAGCAGCGCAGCGCCCTCGTCCTCTCCGAGGTCGGCGGGCTCAGCCATGCCGAGATCGCCGCGACGCTGGGGTGCGAGGTGAGCAAGGTGAAGTCGCTCGTGTTCCAGGCGCGCTCGGGGCTGATCGAGCGCCGGGACGCGCGGGAGACGCCTTGCGAGGAGATCCGCGAGCAGCTCTCCGTGCTGACCGGCGGCTCGCTGCGGCGTGGCCCGATCAGGCGCCACCTAAAGGCCTGTCCGGGCTGCCGGGAGTTCCGCGAGGAGGTGCGCCGCCAGCGGGTGATGCTGGGCGTCGTCCTGCCGGTGATCCCGTCGGTCGGTCTGAAGGAGAGCGTCCTGGCGGCGCTCGGCGTCGGTGGAGGCGGGGCCGCCGCCGGCGGTGGGGTCATGGCGGCCATCGGCGGCGCCTCCGCGGCAAGCGCCCCGGCCGGCGGGTCGCTCGCGGGCGGCCTGGCGGCCGCGCTCGGCAAGGCCGGGACCATCAAGCTCGCAGCGGCGGCGATCGCCGGGACGGCCGCGGCCGGCGGCGGCGTCGCCGTGGTCGCCACGAGCGGCGGAGAGGCGCCTCCCACGGCGCGCCCCGCCGCGGTCGCGCCGGCAGCGGGCGGCGGCACCCCCGGCGACGGGGCGCCGCCCGCCGCGACGGACACGGGCGGCCCGTCCGCCGGTGGGAGCGAGATCTCCGAGGAGCGGCGCGAGGAGGCCGCCGCCCGGCGGCGGGAGGCCAGGGAGAGGGCCGCCCGCGCGAGAGGCGGCCCGAGCCGCGAGGCGGAGGCGAGGCGGCCCGGGAGGGCGAAGAAGGAGCGACCGGGGCGGGCACGCCCGGATCGCGCGCGCGAGCGATCGACGCAGCCACGCGGCCGCGAGCGCGCCACGCCGCGGGCGGTCGCGCCCGCGCCGCGCGAGCGGAGCCCGGCCGCTACGGCCCCCACGGCGCCCGAGGCCGAGGACGACTCGGACGGCGGAGCGCCGGCGCCCGGTCAGGGCGACCGCAAGGGCAAGGGCAGGGGCAGGGAGTGACCGCCGCCGAGGGCTAGGCGCGTGACGGCGCCGTCCCCTCGCTCAGCCCGAACCGCCGGTGAAGCCGGCGCAACGGCCCGGGCGCCCACCAGTTCCAGCGCCCGAGCAGCTCCATCAGCGCGGGGACGAGCAGCGCCCGCACGATCGAGGCGTCGATCAGCACCGCCACCGCCGTGCCGATGCCGTTCTGCTTCAGGAAGACGATCTCCGACGTCGCGAACGCCCCGATCGCGACGCTGAACAGGATCGCCGCCGCCGTGACGATCCGCCCGGTGCGCTCGAGGCCGACCGCGACGGCCTCGCCGTCCGGGACCCCCGAATCGCGCGCCTCCTTGATCCGCGAGAGCAGGAAGACCGCGTAGTCGGTCGAGAGGCCGAAGGCGACGGCGAACAGGAGCAGCGGGAGCGTCGATTCGAGCGCCCCCTGGCTCTCGTAGGCGAGCAGGCCCTCCAGCCTGCCGTCCTGGAAGATCAGGACGAGCACGCCGAAGGCGGCGCTGATCGTGAGCAGGTTCATCACCGCGGCCTTCACCGGCAGGATCAGCGAGCCGGTCATGAGGAACAGGACCACGAACGTGGTGCCGAACACGATCAGCGCCGCGAGCGGGATGTGGTCGGCGAGGCTCGCCTGCTGGTCCTCGAAGTCGGCGCTGAAGCCGGTGACGAGCGCCTCGAAGCCCGGGTCGGCGCCGCGTATCCGATCGAGCAGGGCCAGCGATCCCTCGCTCAGGGGCCGCTCCTCCGGCACGACCTCGATCAGCGTGAGGTCCTCTCCGAGCGGCCGCGGCGGCCGGACGGCGGCGGCGCCGTCGAACCTCCCCACGCGCTCGGCGAACGCCTGGACCTCGGGGCCGGGGCGGGCCTTCGCGACGATCTGGAGCGGCGTCGTCGCGTGGGGCGGGAACTCGGTCAGGAGGGCCTCGTGCACCTGCCGCGGGCCGGTGTCGCGGCCCAGCACGCTCGCGTCCACGCGGAAGAAGTCCGCTCGCAGGAACGGGATTCCGAGGGCGATCAGGAGTGCCCCGCTCGCGATCGCCACGCGTCCCGGGCGGCGCATCACGAAGCGCGACAGCCGGTACCACGCGCCGTCCGAGGCGGGCCGCGCATCGCGCTCCGCGGCGCGCTGGAGCCGGCGCGGCGCCAGCGCGTTGACCCGGTCGCCCAGCAGGACGAGCACCGCCGGCAGCACGAGGAGGGCGACGGCCGCGGCGATGATCGCGACGAGCATCCCGCCGAGGCCCATGGAGTAGAGGAAGCGCTGCGGGAACGTGAGCAGCGCGGCGAGGGCCGCTGCGACGGTGAGCGAGCTGAACAGCACCGTGCGCCCGGCCGTCGCGAGCGTCGCCTGTATCGCCTCCCGTCCGGGGCCCGTCCGGGCTATCTCCTCCCGGTAGCGGGAGACGATGAAGAGGCTGTAGTCGATCGCGAGCCCGAGCCCGAGCCCGGTCGTGAGGTTCAGCGCGACCACCGAGATGGAGACGCCCTCGGCCGCCACCCGGAGTGCGAAGAACGTGCCGACGATCGCCAGCCCGCCGATCAGCAGCGGGAGCAGGGCGGCCACCAGGCTGCGGAAGAACAGCAGGCTGAGCAGGAACAGCAGCGGGAACGCGAGGAGCTCGGCTCGCTTCAAATCGTTCTCCACGGTGGCGTTGACCTCCGCCTCGGCGGTCGCCGTGCCGCCCACCGTGACCCCGGGCCGGCGCTCGAGCCGCTCCACGAGCCGCTCCGCCACGTCCTGCCGTGCCCGGTCTCCCACCGGCCTGAACTGCGCGACCACGAAGGTCGCGCGCCGATCGAGCGACAGCATCGAGCGCTCGCGGGTGTCGAAGTAGGTGCTCACCGAGCCGATCGCCGGCTCGTCGCGGATCTCCCGGGCGACCGCCTCGACCTTCTCGCGCCCGGCGCGGGACGTCACGCGGCCGCCGCTGCGGACGAGCGCGATCACACCGGCGTCGGACTGGCTGCCGGTCGCCTCCTCGATCAGCGCCGTCGCCCTGAAGGTCTCGGAGTCCGGGTCGTCGGCGCCGTAGGGATCGAGGCGGTCGGCCACGCCGCTGCCACCCGCCCCCGCGGCGATCGCCAGCAGCAGCGCGATGACGAGCACGCGACGGGGATGGTCGTGGGCCAGGTCCGCGAGACGGGCGAGCATCAGGACAGCTCCTTCTCCATGCGGGCGCACCAGGCAGCCCGCTGTTCGTGCAGCTCGATCCCCCCCATGAGGGTCAGATACGGAAAGCGGCGCCCGGCGTCGCGGGCCTGGATGGACTTCGGCTCGATCTCGCGCAGGCGCCGCACCATGGCCTCGTGGTGGGCGCGCATCGCGCGCACGTTGGCGAGCGCCTCCTCGCGGTCGACGAGGTCCGAGAAGAAGAACCTCAGGAGACCCTCGTCGCGCATCTCGGTCGTGAGCTCGGCGTCAGAGGCCAGCCAGGCCTGAAGGGCGTCGCGACCCGCTGCGGTGATCTCGTAGACCGAGCGCCTGCGGCCCCCCTTCTCGGCGCTCGCGACCCGCACGAGGCCCGCCGACTCGAGGCGCTTCAGCTCCGGGTAGATCTGGCCGTAGCTGGCTGCCCAGAAGAAGCGGATCGAGCCGTCGACGGCCGACTTGATGTCGTAGCCCGTCCGCGGCGCCGAGCCGAGCAGCCCGAGGATCGCCCGGCCCGTCGCGCTGAGGGGGGTGCCGGCGCCGTCGTTGGTACTCTGCCGCTCCATGTATCCCAACGATATATCATTCCGATAGATGGAGCAAGGCTTCGAGCGGAGCACGGGGGTGCGCGCCGCGGGCGACGGGCGCTGGGAGGCGACACTCGATCGCGGCTGGTGGGTCGCCCGCGGGCCGAACGGCGGCTACCTCGCCGCAATCGTGCTGAGGGCGCTCTCTGCGGCGGTCGCCGATCCCGCCCGCCCGCCTCGCTCGCTGACCCTCCACTACCTCGCCCCTCCGGAGGAGGGCGAAATCGAGATCGCCGCGCGAGTCGAGCGCAGCGGCCGCTCGCTGACGAGCGCGTCGGCCCGCGTGACCCAGGGCGAGCGGAAGGTCGCGCTCGCGCTCGCCGCCTTCTCGGGCGACTGGCCCGCGCGCCACGATTTCACGGCGCTGTCCCCGCCGCTCGCCGCGGACCCCGAGTCCTCGCCGCCGCCGCGACGCCGCGACGGGCGCCCGCCCGTGTTCCGTCGCTGGCAGTTCCGCTCGCCGCTCGGCCCGCCGCCCCTCACCGGCGGGGACGAGGCGCTCTCCGGCGGGTGGATGCGCCTCGACCCGCCGCGGATCGCCGACGAGTTCGTGGTCGCCGCGATGACGGATGCCTGGTACCCCGCCGTGTTCGGGGTCCTGTCCGAGACCACGGGCCTGCCGACCGTCGACCTGACGATCCACTTCCGGGTGCCGCTCCCGCTCGAGACGGCCACATCTGAGGACTGGTACCTGACGCGCTTCACCTCCGGCGCGTCGGCGGGCGGCTTCGTGGAGGAGGACGGCGAGATCTGGAGCGCGGGGGGCGTGCTGCTCGCCCAGTCGCGCCAGCTCGCGCTGGTCCTCTAGGGCAGGGTCTCCTCGAGCCAGGCGCGCAGCTCGCCGAGGTAGGCGGGGTCGATCGTGTGGGCCATGGGCGACTCGCGCCAGGTGACCTCGCAGCCCGCGGTCTCCAGCGCCTCTCTGGCCTCGCGTCCGAAACCGGCCGGGATCACGGGGTCGTGGGTCCCGTGCCCGAGCGCCGCGCGAAATCCCGCCGGCGGGTCGAGCGCGAACCCGTCCACCCGCGGCAGGAAGCCGCTCAGCGCGATCAGCCCGGCGGGCCGCTCCCGGCCCTCTCCGAGCGCCATCGCATACGACATGACGGCGCCCTGCGAGAAGCCGCCGAGGACGGTCCGGTCGAGCGGCACGCCGAGCGTGCCGAGCCAGTCGCCGATCAGGGCGAGGCTCTCCGAGAACGTGTCGCGGTCCGGGTAGCCCACGCGCCGCACCGGTCCGTACCAGTGGTAGCCGCCGGGCGGCATCGAGAACGGGGCCCTCGGCGTCAGGCCGGTGAGCCGGCGGCCGGGGTCGAGCATGTCGAGCAGCGGGTGCAGGTCGTTCTCGTCCGTCCCCCGCCCGTGGAGCAGGACCAGCGCGCCCTCGGGCTCGCCCGCCGCCTCCCGCACGCGGGCGATCACGAGACGGGGAGCGTCGCGGCGTGGCGGTCGCGCCGGCGGACCTCGCGCAAGGCTCTGGCGAGCCGCTTGACTCCCTCGACCAGCTCGTCCGGGCTGCGCATGGAGAACGAGAGCCGCAGGCTCGACTGTGCCGGGCGCTCGACGCTGATCACGCCGCCCGGCGTGAACGTGACGCCGTGGCGGAGGGCCTCGGTGTAGAGCTCGCGCTCGTTGACGGGCCGCGTGAGCGTGAGCCAGACGTGGTGGCCGCCGCTCGGCCGCTCGGCCCGGTACTCGCCGGCGAGGTGGGTGTCGAGCGCCTCCAGCAGGACGTCGCGGCGCTCCCTGTAGAACGGGATGCTCGCCTTCACGTGCCGATCGTAGGCGCCCGAGGCCAGGTAGCGGGCGGCGATGTGCTGGACGAGCGTCGCCGTGTGGAAGTCGGTGTCCATCTTGAGCGCGGTCAGCCGCTCGAGGATGGGCCCGCGAGCGGCGACCCATCCGGCGCGCAGCCCGCCGCCCACGGTCTTCGACAGGGAGTTCACGTAGATCGTGTGGCTCGGCGCCAGCTCGCGGACCGGCCGCAGCCCCTCGCCCTCGAAGCGCATGTCCGCGTAGACCGCATCCTCGAGGATGAAGAAGTTCCGCTGTACGGCCAGATCGGCGAGACGTGCGCGCCGCTCGGCCGAAAGGTCGGCGCCGGTGGGGTTGTGGCAGCGCGGCTGGAGCGCGACGAGGCGCACCTCGTGTCGCGCGAGCACCTCCTCGAGCGCATCGACGTCGAGCCCGTCGGCGTCCACGGGAATTCCGATTACGCGCGCGCCGGTGGAGCGGAGCGACGAGAGCATCCCGATGAAGCTCGGCGTCTCCGCGACACATACCTCACCGGGCTCGAGGACCTCGCGCGCGATGAGATCGAGGGCCTGGCGCGCGCCCGAGGTCACCACGATCTCCTGCGGGTCCGAGGCGAACCCACGTGCCCGGCCGCGCTCGGCGATCTGCTCGCGGAGCTCCCACAGGCCCTCCGGCACCAGATACGAGATGGCCTCGCTACCCGCCTCCCTGAACACGTCGGCGGTGATCCGCGCGAGCTCGTCGACCGGGAAGGTCTCGGGAGCGGGATGGCCGGTCGAGAGCGAGATCACGCTCGGGTCGCCCGCGAAGCGGAAGGCGTCGCCGAGCACCTGCTCGGCGTATGCGATGGGACGGTCCGGGAGCGCGTAGACCTGCCAGTCGTCGCCCTGCTCGCCGGCCGCGGGCATGAGCTGGCGCACGAACGTGCCGCGCCCCACCGTGGCCGTGACGAAGCCCATCTCGGCGAGACGGCGATAGACCCGCGCCGCCGTGAGGTGGTTGACGCCCGCCTCGGCGGCGAGCGCCCGCGTGGTCGGGAGCTTCTCGCCGGGGCCGAGCGAGCCGGCTTCGATCGCGCCTGTGAACAGGTCCACGAGCTGCTGGGTCAGCGAGGTCTCGCTGTCCCGATCTATGCCTGACAAGTCGAGTTTGTACGACATTGCTTCGCTTTCTGAGCTGGCTAATCTCGCATTGTAATACGTATTGTTCCCCAGGAGGCGCAAATGTATCCATCACATCTCGTTGGCTGGGCATGGTTGCGCTCGCGGCCCGACCCGCCCGTGGCGCCCGAGGCCGGAAGCGTGACGATCCGCCAGGGCGTGCCGGCCGACCGCGATGCGGTCGTGCGCCTGGCCGCGCTGGACAGTGCGCCGCTGCCCAAGGGCAGGCTGCTCATCGCCGAGCGCGACGGCGTGATCGTCGCGGCGGCGCCCGTCGAGGGCGGGCGCGTCGTGGCCGACCCGTTCGTGCCCACCGCCGACCTCGTCCGCCTGCTCGAGGTGCGCGCCGCGCAGATCGCGGCCGCGGGGCAGGCGCGCAGCGCCGAGCCAGTACGCAGCCCCGCCGCACGGACGGCCTGAGGGCGCCGGTCAGGCCGCCGCCGGCCGTCCTGGGGGCGTGCGGGGTCAGACCCCTCTTGCGGGGTCTGCGGGGTCAGACCCCTCTCGCCCGCCCCCTTCGCCGCGGCCGTCAGCGGGTGGCGTCGTCCAGCAGGTAGACGATCGACTCGTAGCGGCGGCCGGTCGCCCGCTCGAGGCCGATCTCGCAGGGCCGGTTGGCGGACGCCCAGGCGTCGATCGCGCGGCCGTCGAGCTCTGCCGCCTCGTGGCGGGTGGCCGCGGCGGTCAGCTCCGGCCGCAGGAAGCCGCGGTCGCCCGCGAAACCGCAGCAACCGGCGCTCGGCGGCACGACCACCTCGCGCGCGAGCGCCGACGCGAGCCGCCGGAGCGAGCGGTCCGCACCCGAGTGGCGCCCTGAGCAGGTGGGATGCAGCGCAAGGACGCCGACCTCTCGCTCCACCCCGAGCGCGGGCAGCAGCCGCTCCGCCCACTCGACGCCATCGAGGATCTCGATGTCGCCGTCCGTCGGCGCGGCGATCTCCTCGCGCAGACCGTTCGCGCAGGACGACGCGTCGGTCACGAGCGGGAGCTGCCCGCCACCGGTCCACTCGCGCGCCGAGGCGGCGACGCGCTCGGCCATCGCCTCGTGCCCCGACGCGAGCCCCTTCGAGCTCCAGGGCACCGAGCAGCAGTGCCCGGCCGCCTCGGACGGGATCCAGATCGGCATCCCGGCGCGGGCCGAGAGCCCGACCAGCACGTCCGGGAGCGGCCGTCTCCCCTCCGGCGGGCCGAGGATGCGGTTGACGCATGCCGGCAGGTAGACGGCCGCGGCCCCGGTCCGCCCGGTGGCGGGCAGCCGCGCGGGCGCGGCGCGGGGCATCGGCTCGATCCACTCGGGCACGACCTCCTCGCCGAGGGCGCGCCGCAGGGCGCGGGTGGCGCCACGCACGAGCCCGCCGCCGCCGGAGCGCGAGAGCGCGTTGCCCGTGCGAAGCCCCGCCCGGGCGGCACGCTCGGCGAGCGCGAAGCGCTCCGCGGCCAGCCGCCCGGCGCGCTCGGCCCGCGGGGTATGCATGCGCGCCCGCAGGTCCTTCACGAGGGCGCCGGTGTCGATCTTCACGGGGCAGGCCAGACGGCAGCTGCCGTCGACCGCGCAGGTGTGGACGCCGTCGTAGGCGTACTGCTCGACGAGCGCGCGGAGCACGGGCGAGCCCGCGGGCTGGCGCGCCATCTCGCGCCGCACGACGATTCGCTGCCGCGGGGTGGTCGTGAGGTCGCGGCTCGGGCAGACGGGCTCGCAGAAGCCGCACTCCACGCACTTGTTCGCGACCTCCTCGATCGCGGGCGAGGACTTGAGGTCCCTCAGGTGCACGCGGGGGTCGCGGTTGAGCAGCACTCCCGGCCCGAGTACACCGTCGGGGTCGATCAGCTCCTTGACCCGCCACATGAGCGCGGTCGCCCGCTCGCCCCACTCGCGCTCGACGAACGGGGCCATGTTGAGGCCGGTGCCGTGCTCGGCCTTCAGCGAGCCGTCGTAGCGGTCGACGATCAGCTCGCACAGCGCGGTCATGAAGCGGTCGTAGCGGTCGCGGTCGGCCTCCTCGCCGAAGGCGGGCGTGAGCATGAAGTGGAGATTTCCCGCGGAGGCGTGGCCTGCGACGCCGGGAAGGAAGCCGTGCTCGCCGAGCAGCGCCTGAAGGTCCTTCGCCGCCTCCGCGACCCGTTCCGGCGGCACGCAGACGTCCTCCGGGATCAGCGAGGTCCCGAGCGGGCGCATCTCGCCCACGAGTCCGAACATACCCTCGCGCACGCGCCAGAAGAGCTCGGTCTCCTCACGGTCGCGCGTGAAGGACGGCGGGTCGAGGAACTCGTGGCCCTCGATCGCGGCGAGCGCCTTGCGCTCCAGCCGGTCGAGCTCCACCACGTCGTCCGCGCCGAGCTCGCACAGGACGGCGGCGGCGTCCGGCGGAAGCTCCTTCCAGCGCTCGGGCGCCCCCTCGAAGTTGTGCGCGGCCACGAGCAGCGTCGTGGCGACCATCAGCTCCGTCGCGGAGGACCCGCAGGCGACGAGCGGCGGCACCGCCGCCGCGGCGGCGTCGATCGACGGGAAGAGCAGCAGGGCCGTGGTCTTCTGCCGTGGCACCGGGACGGTCTCGAAGACCGCCTCGGCGATGAACGCGAGCGTGCCCTCCGAGCCCACCACCAGCCGGCGCAGGATCTCGACGGGCTCGTCCGCGTCGAGGAACGCGCACAGCCGGTAGCCGGTCGTGTTCTTGATCCGGAACTTGGACCGGATCCGCTCGCTGAGCTCCGGGTCGGCGCGGATCTCGTCGCGGATCTCGGCGAGCCCGAGCGCGATCCCCGGGTCGAGGCGCTCCCCCGCGTCCGGCGCGGCGGTGTCGATCACCGAGCCGTCGGGAAGCACCAGCGTGAGCGAGCGCAGCGTGGAGTAGGAGTCCTCGACCACGCCGCAGCGCATGCCGCCCGCGTTGTTGGCGATCACGCCGCCGACGGTCGCGATGTCGGTGGAAGCGGGGTCGGGCCCGAGCCGCGTCCCGTGGCGCGCGAGCACCCGGTTGGCGTGGCCCAGGACCGTGCCGGGGCGGACGCGCGCGGCGCGGCCCGCCTCGAGCACCTCGACGCCGGTGAAGTGGCGGCGGACGTCCACGAGGATCCCGTCGCCCTGGGCCTGGCCGTTGAGGCTCGTCCCGCCCGCCCGAAGCGTCACCGGCACGCCCTCGCGGCGCCCGTAGGCGATCACCCTGGCCACGTCGCGCGCGTCGTGGGCCATCACCACGGCCTTCGGGAAGCGCCGGTACGGGCTCGCGTCCGAGGCGTAGCGGACGAGGTCGATCGCGCGGGCGAGGACGCGCTCCTTCCCGAGCAGCGCGACGAGGTCGGAGCGGAGGGGCTCCGGCGTCCCCGCCGCCAGCGAGTCCGGCGCGCGGTCGGCCGCCGGCTCGCTCGCGGGCGGCGCGAGGGGCAGCGCCGCCGCGCTCATCTCAGGCGAGTGCCATTCCCGGCGCCACGCGCACCTCGACGAGCTCGGGCTTGCCGGACCCGATCGCCTCGGCCAGCTCGCCGGCGAGCTCGTCGCGGGTGGCCGCCGTGCGCGCGTTGACGCCGTAGGCCCGGGCGAGCGCAGCGCAGTCGAGCTTCGGCAGGTCGAGGCCGGGCGCGCCCTGCACGTCCTCGAGCTCCGCGAACCACTTGAGGATCGCGTACTCCTCGTTGCGCAGGACGAGGAAGGTGACCGGGACGTCGTACGCCGCCGCGCTCCAGAGCGCCGTGATGGCGTACTGCGCCGAGCCCTCGCCGACCACGCAGACGACGGGCCGGTCGGCCTGGGCGAGCTGCACGCCGACGCCTGCCGCGAGCCCGAAGCCGAGGCCGCCGCCCGCGCCGAAGTAGTAGCTGCCGGGCTTCGACAGCCGCAGCTGGTTCCGGAACGCGATCGTCGACGACGGCGACTCCAGCACGACGATCCCGTCCTCTGGGAACGCCTCGCGCAGGGCGGCGTGCGCCGTGGACGGGCTCATGGGGTCGGACGCCGGCATGTCCTCGGCCGCCGGGCGCTCGGGCGGCGGCTCGCGGCCGGAGTCGCCGGCCGCGTCGGCGAGCGCCTCGAGCGTGAGCGCCGGGTCGGCGACGATCGCCTCGCCCATCGGGGCTCGCGCGGCCTCGTCGGGGTCGGAGGTGATCGCCACGAGCGCCGCTCCCTCCGGCAGCAGGGGGCCGGGGATGTAGGGGTAGTACGGGAAGACCGACGAGCCCGCGACGACGATCAGGTCGTGGCCCGCAAGCGTCTCCGACAGCGGCCCGATCGCCGGTGGCAGGATGCCCTGGAAGAGGGCGTGGCCCTCGGGAAAGCCGATCCGCCCGCCGCCCGGGGCGGGGGTCGCCCACACGGGCAGCCGCTGGCGCTCGGCGAGGCGCACGGCGGCGTCCCAGGCGCGGGGGTTGTCCAGGTCCGGCCCGGCGACGAGCACCGGCCGCGAAGCGGCGTTGATCCGCTCGGCTAGCGCGGCGACCGCGTCGGGGTCCGCGACGGCGCGCCCGCCTACCCGGCGCACGATGGCGTGGCCGGCGTCGGCGCCGTCGATCTCCGTGTCCCAGTCGTCCATCGGCAGCGACAGGAACACCGGCCCCCGTGGTGGGAGCGCCGCCGTGTGGAGCGCGCGCGCCAGCGCGGCCGGGACGTCCTCCGCGCGAGGGGGCTCGTAGCTCCACTTCACGAGAGGGTGGGGCATCCGGGTCGCATCGCGGTTGGTCAGGTTGGCCTGCATCGTCATCACGGCGCGCACCTGCTGGCCGGCGGTCACGACGAGCGGCGTCTTGTTCGCCTGGGCGTTGAAGATCGCGCCCATGGCGTTGCCGACGCCGGGGGCCGTGTGCAGGTTGACGAGCGCGGGCCGCCCGGACGCCTGCGCGTAGCCGTCGGCCATTCCCACCGCGACCGCCTCCTGGAGGCCGAGCACGTAGCGGAAGTCCGACGGGAACTCCTTGAGCATCGGAAGCTCCGTGGAGCCCGGGTTTCCGAACACGGTGGTGAGGCCGTGCTCGCGGAACAGGTCGAATGAGGCTGAGCGAACGGTGGGCATGGCAGGGAAGCCTATGCCCGGGGAGGTGGCTGCGCGACGCGCCCCGGGTCCACGAAGAAGTCCGGGAAGAACTCGGTCTGGCCGGCCTCGACGCTGTAGGCGCCGAGGTCGGTCACGCCCTCCTCGGCGAGCACGTCCTCGACGAGCGCGGCGTTCCCCGAGTAGGACCGCGGATCCCGCCCGAGCACGATCCCCGCGGCGTCGGCCACGATCTCCGGAGTGCGCGAGCGGGCGACCGCCTGGTCGCCGCCGAGCAGGTTCTTCACGGCTGCCGTCGCGATCGCGGTGAGCGGCCAGAGGCAGTTGGCGGCGACGCCGTGCTCGCGCTCGGTCTCAGCCACGCCGAGCGTGACGATCGTCATGCCGTACTTGGAGACCGTGTAGCCGGCCGATCCGAACCAGACCGGGTCGAGGTTGAGCGGCGGCGAGAGCGTGAGCACGTGCGCGTGGTCCGAGCGGCGCAGGTGCGGCAGGCACGCCTGGGTGAGCACGAAGGTTCCCCGGACGTTCACCGACTGGATCAGGTCGTAGCGCTTCACCGGCAGCTCGCCGACCGGGGACAGGTTGAGCGCGCTCGCGTTGTTCACGCAGATGTCGATCCCGCCGAAGCGCTCGGCGGTCTGGTCGACCGCCTCGGCCACGCGCTCCTCGTCGCGGATGTCGCCGACGATCGGCAGCACGCCGGCCCCCAGCTCGCGCAACTCGCCGGCAGCCTCGTGGATCGTGCCCGGGAGCTTGGGGTTCGGCTTGTCGGTTTTGGCGATCAGCGCGACGTTGGCCCCGGAGCGGGCGAGCACGCGCGCGATGGCGAGGCCGATGCCGCGGCTGCCGCCGCTGATGATCGCCGTGCGGCCCTCGAGCGCGCTCATGCCTGCGCGGCCTCGAGCTGTGCCTTCATCGCCTCCGCCGCGGCGAGCAGGCCGGACATCGGCCGCAGCATCACGCAGAACTCGTCGATCAGGCCGTCGTCGCCCGCGTGGATGATGTCCACGCCCTCGACCTCGCGGTCGCCGACCCGCGCGCGGAACACCAGCACCGTGTCGTCGCCAGACGCGATCTCCCGTTCGTAGCGGAAGTCCTCGAGCACCTGCATGATCGCCGCGAGCAGGACGCTGAGCGCCTCCCGGCCCTCGTACGGCTTGTGGACGACAGGGCTGCGAAAGGTCACGTCCTCCGCCAGGAGCGCGACCATCCGCCCGTGGTCCTTCGCCTCTACGGCCTCTCTGAACGCGTGCATGCGGGTGCCTCCACCTAGTCAACTAATCTAATAGGTGCGTATGAGAGTACAGGACGACGCCCCGTGGCACTGAGGCACGCGCTGCTCGCCGCGCTCGCCGAGGGCGAGGCGTCGGGCTACGAGCTGGCCAAGCGCTTCGACGTGTCGGTGGCGAACTTCTGGGCGGCGACGCCCCAGCAGCTCTACCGGGAGCTCGACCGGCTGGAGTCGCAGGGACTGGTGCGCGGGCGCACCGTGAGGCAGCGAAAGCGCCCGGACAAGCGCGTCTTCCGCCCCACCGCTGCCGGGCGTGAGGAGCTCGCCGCGTTCACCGCCGCTCCCGCAAGGCCGACCGCCATCCGCGACGAGCTGCTCGTGAAGCTTCAGGCGGTCGATTCCGGCGACGCCGGCGCGGTCCGCGACGCGATCGCGGTCCGGATGGACGAGGCGCGCGCGAAGCTGGCGGCATACGAGGCCCTGATCGAACGCCTTCTTGCCGGCCGCAGCGAGGACGACTACCTCGCCGCGGGCGGGCGGATCGGCCCGTACCTCACCCTGCTCCGCGGGCGCTCCTTCGAGCAGGAGAACCTGCGCTGGGGCGAGCACGCGCTCGCCGTCCTCACCCGCCCGGGCGTGATCTGAGAGAGTGCCGGCCGTGCCGCGCTACGACCTGAACGGCAAGGTGGCCCTCGTCACCGGCGCCGCCCGCGGGATCGGCTTCGCCACCGCGAAGGAGCTCGTGGCGCGCGGCGCGAGCGTCGTGATCGTGGACCTCGACCAGGAGGCGTGCGACACGGCGGCCGCCGAGATCCACGATTCCCGCGCGGTAGGGCTCGCGGGCGACGTGACCGAGCGGACCTCCATGCAGCGGGCCGTGGCGGTCGCCGTGGAGCGCTTCGGCAGCCTCGACGTGGTCGTGGCCAACGCCGGGATCGCGCCACGCGGCGCGACGATGCGCGCTATGACGACCGAGAACTTCGAGCGCACGCTCGACGTCAACCTGAACGGCGTGTACCGCACGGTCGACGCGGCGCTCCCGGAGATCATCCGGCGTCGGGGCCACGTCGTCGTGATCGCCTCGGTCTACGCGTTCGTCAACGGCGCCGGCGCGCTTCCCTACGCGATGAGCAAGGCCGGCGTCGAGCAGTTCGGGCGTGGCCTGCGGGTCGAGCTGCGCCGGCACGGTGCGAGCGCGAGCGTGGCCTACTTCGGCTTCATCGACACGGAGATGGTCCGCCGCGGGATCGACGCGGACCCGATCGGCGAGCGGATGAAGTCGGTGCTGCCGAGGGCGCTGCGCAAGCGCGTGCCCCCGTCGGTCGCGGGCAGGGCGATCGTCGAGGGCATCGAGGGGCGCAAGCCGCGGATCATCAGGCCGAGGCGCTGGACGGCGTTCTCGGTGATGCGCGGCATCATCAACCCCCTGTCCGACCGGGGTCTCGAGCGCCCGGGGCCGGTGCAGGAGACGATGGAGGAGCTGGACGGCCGGGCGGGCGAGGAGCAGCCCACCACCGCCTGACAAACAGGAGTCCCCTGAAGCTCCACCACCTCAACTGCGGGACGATGTGCCCCTTCGGCGGGGCACTCCTGGGTGGCGAGGGCGGGCCGCTGTCGAAGGCCGAGCTCGTGTGCCACTGCCTGCTGATCGAGACGGGCGACGTGCTCGTGCTCGTGGACACCGGCCTCGGCACCGGTGACGTGGCGCAGCCCAAGCGGCTCGGACAGCCGTTCCGCGCGATGGTCCGGCCGGAGTGCCGCGCCGAGGAGGTGGCGATCCGGCAGATCGAGCGCCTCGGACTCGACCCCGCCGATGTCCGGCACATCGTCCTCACCCACCTCGACCTCGACCACGCGGGCGGGCTCTCCGACTTCCCGGACGCCGAGGTGCACGTGTACGGCCCGGAGCTCGCTATCTCGAAGGCGCCGCCGCTGCGCGAGCGCGGCCGCTATCTCGAGGCGCACTGGAGCCACGGCCCGAAGTGGGTCGAGCACGGCACGGAGGGGGATTCGTGGTTCGGCTTCGACAGCGTGAGACTGCTGCCCGGGCTCGACGCCGAGATCGCGCTCGTTCCGCTGCTCGGCCACACCGCAGGCCACGCGGGCATCGCGCTGAACACCCCGGAGGGGTGGCTGCTCCACTGCGGCGACGCCTACTTCCACCAGGGCGACGTCGCGACGCCGCCCGCCGGGCCCGCGGGCATGCGCCTCTTCCAGTCGCTCGTCCAGCACGACGGCAGGGCGCGCAAAGACAACCAGGAGCGCCTCCGCGAGCTGGCGCGCGAGCATGGCGGCCAGGTACGGCTCGTCTGCTCGCACGACCCGCGGGAACTGGCCCGCGAGCAGGCGCGCTGAGGGCTCAGCCGGCCGCCGCCGAGGGGTGGCGTCCCAGCTGGCCTTCCAGCCAGGTCCCCACCGAGAGCACGAGGTCGTCCCTCCCGGGCGGGCCGACGATCTGGACCCCGACCGGGACGCCTTCCCGGGTCTCGTGGAGGGGCAGGGAGATCGCCGGCTGCCCCGTCACGTTCCAGATCCGGACGAGCGCGCTGAAGCGGACCCCGTCGTCGCTCACCCCGGCTTCCGCGAAGGTCCCGAGGGAAGCCGGCAACCGCGTGAGCGTCGGGGTGACGAGCACCTCGTCGTCCCGCCAGCCCGTGACCAGGCGGCGCGCGTACGCCCATAGCGCCTCGGCGGCGTCGAGGTAATCGGCCGCCGACACGGGCGGCGTCTCCACGAGCCAAGCCTTCGTCGCGGGCTCGAAGCCGTCCGGATCCGCGTTGCCGCTCCGCACGAGCGAGCGGACGAGGTGCTGCATGGTCGCCGTGGTGAAGGTGGACCAGCTTGGCGCGAAGTCCTCGTGGTCCCAGTCGGGCTTGCCCTCGGCGACCAGATGGCCCGCGTCTGAGAGCGCGACGGCGACACGCTCCGCCGCCCGCGACGGCTCCGGGTCGACCGGGATCCCGAGCGGCGCGTCGAGGGCCACCCGCACGCGCAGGCGCCCCGGCTCGCGCCGCGCGGCCTCGGCGAAGGATGGTGGCGCCGGATGCGCCAGGCGGCGCGCGCCCGTCTCCGGACCCGCCATCGCGTCGAGTGCGAGAGCGGTGTCGGCGACCGTCCGGGTGAGGACGCCGTAGCTCATCACCCCGGCCGTGAGGTCCGCGGTGTCCGGTCCCGAGGGGACGCGGCCTACGCTGGGCTTCAGCGCGACCACCCCGCAGCACGAGGCGGGGATCCGGAGAGAGCCCCCGAGGTCGCTGCCGTCGGCCAGGGCGACGATGCCGGCGGCCACGGCGGCGGCGCTCCCGCCGGAGGAACCCCCGGGCGACAGGCTCGCGTCCCAGGGGTTTCGCGTGGCGCCGTAGCGGTGGTTCTCGGTGACGGGCCGCAGGCCCAGCTCCGGCGTGTTCGTCTTGCCTACGACGACCGCCCCCGCATCCCGCAGGCGCCGGATGTGGGTGGAGTCGTGATCCGGGGCGATGCCCGTGCAGGCGTTGGAGCCGTTCGTGGTCGGGATTCCCTCGGTCGCGGCAAAGAGGTCCTTTACGGCAATGGGCACACCGCACAACAGGCGGGCGTCGCGGGCGGCGATCGCCTCGGCCTCGCGAAGCGCGCGCTCGGCGCAGACCGCCACGAACGCGTTGAGCTCCGGGTTCGTCCGCTCGATCGCGGCGAGCGATCGGGCCACCAGCTCGCGCGCCTCGACTCGGCCGCTGCGCACGGCGTCCGCCTGCTCGGCCGCCGTCAGCCACATGCCGGGTTCGGCCATCGCGGGAATCCTCGTACGAGGGGATCCCGATGTCCATCCATGGCGAGGACCGGAGATCAAAGTTGCTGTCTACAGCAACGCGCGTAGAGCGGGAGAGGGCGGGCTAGCTGCGGACCTGGTCCCGGGTCCCGTCCACAGCGCCCACTCCCGGGGGTGCGCCCGGGTCACACGGCGCCGGGAAGGGCAGGTTTCCCGGGCCGGCGGCGGAACCGCACCGCGCAGAGTAGGAGCCGCCCCGGACCGATCAGTCGGAGTCGTAGCGGGCGATGGCCCGCAGCGAGAGGGCCGTGAGCACCACCCCAAGGCCGACGATCACGCCCATGCACGCCGCCAGCTTGTCGAGGTCCCAGCCCTGGATGACGAGCGAGCGCAGCCCCTCGATCACATGCGAGACCGGGTTTGCGCGGGCGAGCGTCTCCATCAGCGGGGAGAGGCGGTCGAACGGCACGAAGTTCGGCGTCAGGAAGAGCAGGGGGAAGAACAGGAGGAAGCTCGTATTGGTCGCCTGGACGTTGCGCGTGCGCAGCGCGACGAGGATTCCGAATCCGGCGTAGCCGACACCGAACAGCGCCGCCAGCACGACGAGCACGACCGCGCCGAGGAATCCGGCCTCGATGTGGGCGCCGAGCGCGAGGCCTGCCAGCAGCACGACCGTGGAGCCCAGCAGCCCACGGACCAGATCGGAGGCCAGCCGGCCGAGGATGATCGACGAGCGCCGGATCGGCGCGGTCAGCAGCTTGTCGAAGTAGCCGCCGTCGATCTCGGTCACGAGCGCGAGTCCCGAGGTGGCCGTCGCCACAGCGAACATCAGCGAGACGGGAAGCTGGAACGCGACATAGCCCTGCCCGTTGAGGAAGGGCGTCGTGTCCGGGAACGTCTCCGAGACCTGTCCGATGTTGACGGCGAGGAAGAACAGCGGGATGAAGAGAGCGGGGATCGTCGCCTCGGGATAGCGCGCGATCTCCCGCACCGCCCGCCGGCCCAGCAGGAGCACCTCTCTCATGTTTCCTCCCGCTCGTCCGAGGCGCCCTCGAGGCGGCGGCCCGTTGCCCTCAGGAAGACGTCGTCGAGCGACGGCCGCGCGACCGTGACTGCGCCCATCCTGATCGAGCCCCGGTCGAGCCGCCGCACGATCTCGGCGATCGAGCCCGCGCCGTCCTCGACGTAGAGGGCGAGTTGGCCGGGTCCCGCGACGACTCGCTCCAGGCCCGCAAGCCCACCGAGCGCCTCCTCCACCGCGGCGGGCTCGGCGCCGTCGAGCGACAACGTCACGACGTCGTGACCCATCTCGCCCTTGAGGTGCTCCGGCGTTCCCTCGGCCACGATCGCGCCCGCGTCGATGATCGCCACGCGGTCGCAGAGGTTGTCGGCCTCCTCGAGGTACTGGGTTGTGAGGAAGATCGTCGTCCCGGCCTCGCGGATGCGCCGCACCTCGTCCCAGACCGTCAGCCGCGAGGCCGGGTCGAGGCCCGTGGTGGGCTCGTCGAGGAAGAGCACGGGGGGCGAGTGGACGAGCGCGCTGGCGAGGTCGAGGCGGCGCTTCATGCCGCCCGAGTAGGTCTTGGTGCGGCGCTCCGCTGCATCGGTCAGGCCGAAGAGCGCGAGCAGCTCGCCAGCGCGCTCGCGCGCCGCCTGCCCGGTGATGCCGTAGAGGCCGCACTGGAGCTCGAGCAGCTCGCGACCGGTCTGCACCGGGTCGAGGCCGATCTCCTGGAGCGCCACGCCGATCCTGCGGCGCACCTCGGCGCCGTCCTCACGGACATCGATGCCCGCGACCGTGGCGCTACCGCCGGTGGGTGGGAGCAGCGTGCAGAGCATGCGCACGGTCGTCGTCTTGCCGGCGCCGTTCGGCCCGAGGAACCCGAAGATCTCACCAGGCGTCACGGCCAGGTCGATCCCGCGCACCGCCTCAACACCTCCCTTGAAGGTGCGCACGAGGCCGCGCGTCTCGATCGCGTTGCCCTCGAATGTCGCCTCAGCGGTGATCGTGCGCCTCCTTCGCCCGGCTGCGGGTCGCTGATCTCGTGCCGGCGAAGGCGGGCAGGCTAGCGGCTCGGCGGCGTCGCGCACGAAAAAACGACCGGGGGTGACGATTTCGCCTGCCCGCGCGTAGCCTGCGCGCGAAAGAGCTTGTCGTCACCATCGAGAGCGGCAGGTCCGCCTGGCTTCTGGCGGTTGCGCTCTCTCCCGGTCGCAGGGTCAAGCTACATCGGCCCCGTCCCGCCGCGCAACCCCTCCAGAGAGCGCTTTTCACGCAAACTGCGGGCTCCCCCAAGCGCCCGCCGGATCCAGGGCGGGCGTGGTGGACGACCTGCTTGGGTTGCTGTCGAAGGCGGCGAAGGCGAGCCGACGGAAGAATCGCCGGGTCGTGTCGATTTCGCCCCGTCCCGTTCGACGCAGGGGTAGAACCCACTCAACCCCACAAGGAGGCGGCAAGACATGCGTTTCATGGTCCTGGTTCCCGGAGGCCCCGAGTCCGAGGCGGGCGAGATGCCCCCGACGGAGCTGCTCGAGGCGATGACCCGCTACAACGAGGAGCTCGTCAAGGCGGGCGTGATGCTCGCCGGTGACGGTCTCCACCCGACATCCGAGGGAGTGCGCGTCCGCTTCGAGGGCGGCGAGCGGAAGGTCATCGACGGGCCGTTCACCGAGTCCAAGGAGATCGTCGCGGGCTTCTGGATCTGGGAGTGCGCATCGCGCGAGGAGGCCATCGAGTGGCTGAAGCGCGCTCCGTTCGACGGCGGCACCGAGATCGAGCTGCGACCGCTCTTCGAAACCGACGACTTCGGTGAGGAGATGACGCCCGAGCTGCGTGAGGCCGAGGAGCGGATCCGCGCACAGCTCGCGGCGGACGAGCGGTAGGCCGTTGGCGCAGGCCACCGAGAGGACGATCGACGCCGTCTGGCGGATCGAGTCGGCCCGCTGATCGCCGGGCTGACTCGCGTCTTCCGCGATGTCGCGACGGCGGAGGACCTGGCGCAGGACGCGCTCGTGGCGGCGCTCGAGCAGTGGCCGCGCGACGGCGTGCCGGACAACCCCGGCGCGTGGCTGATGGCGGCCGCGCGGCGCCGCGGCATCGACGCGCTGCGCCGCCGCGTCACGTTCGAGCGCAAGCGGGAGCTGCTCGGCAGGGAGCTCGAGATCCTGCAGGCGATCGACGACCAGGACCTCGTCGCGCAGGTGGAGGAGGTCGAAGACGACGTGCTGCGGCTCGTCTTCATGGCCTGCCATCCCGTGCTGCCGCGGGAGGCGCGGGTGGCGCTCACCCTGCGGCTCGTCGGCGGGCTGGCGACCCCGGAGATCGCGCGCGCCTTCCTCGTCGCGGAGTCGACGGTGGCCCAGCGGATCGTCCGGGCGAAGCGGACGCTGGCCGAGGCGCAGGTGCCCTTCGAGGTGCCCGGCCGCTCGGAGCTCGGCGATCGCCTCGACGCGGTGCTCGAGGTCGTCTATCTCGTCTTCAACGAGGGCTACTCGGCGACCGCGGGCGAGCACTGGGTGCGCCCGCCGCTGTGCACCGACGCGTTGCGGCTCGGGCGGATCCTCGCCGCCTTGATGCCAGGCGAGCCGGAGGTCCACGGGCTGCTCGCGCTGATGGAGCTTCAGGCCTCGCGCCTGCGGGCGCGCGTCGGCCCCGCGGGCCAGCCGGTGCTGCTCGGCGACCAGGACCGCTCGCGCTGGGACCGGCTCCTCCTGCAGCGGGGGCTTGCCGGCCTCGCGCGCGCGGAAAAGCTGAGCGGCGCGCTCGGCCCGTACACGCTGCAGTCGGCGATCGCGGCCTGCCATGCTCGCGCCCCGAGCGTGGAGGAGGCCGACTGGCCGCGGATCGTCGCCCTCTACGACGGCCTCGCCGCGCTCACCGGCTCGCCCGTGGTCGAGCTGAACAGGGCGGTCGCGGTGTCTCGCGCCTTCGGGCCCGCAGCGGGGCTCGAGATCGTCGACGCCCTCGCCGGCGAACCCGCTTTGAGCGGCTACCACCTGTTGCCCGCGGTGCGGGCGGACATGCTGGTGCGACTCGGGCGGGGGAAGGAGGCCAGCGCCGAGCTCGAGCGGGCCGTGGAGCTGTGCGGCAACGACCGCGAGCGGCAGCTTCTCCTCGGTCGGGTTGCGGCGCTGCGGCGTTGAGCCTGTCTCGAAGTTCGAAATCGGACAAAGGCTGGAAAGGGTTTTGACCATTCATGGGTAGGACGTCGGCGTGTATTCGGGGGCGGGGCGTGTATTCAGGGCGGGCCGTGGCCCGCTGCGCCGATCCCGCCTCCACGGCCGGCGCTCGCGGGGGCGCCCACGCGAAGGAGGCTGGAGATGAGAAAGCTCCTCATGGGAGCAGTCACCGCTGCGTTCCTGGCAGGCGCGCCGACCGCCCTGGCGAGCCATCCGGGCGGCACGCCGCAGAGCGACGACCCGGTGGACGGGCCGCTCGCGACGAGCCAGCACAAACAGCACGAGGGCGACGGCGGGCACCTGCCCGCCTCAGTCGAGAATGTCGAGCTCGTCGCAAAGCTGGACGATCTGACCCAGGTGCCGGGCGGAATCGCCGACGTCGGCTATCACGCGGGCTACGCCTACCTGAACGCGTTCAGCCCTGAATGCGCGGGCCGCCCCGGGGCGAGCGGCACGGGCGTGCAC
>DATMJO010000057.1:0-2981 GCA_035553855.1 Thermoleophilaceae bacterium
CCCCAAGGCCGCCCGGCGCCGCGCCCGCGCCGCCCCGCCCGCCCACGGCCCGCACGTCGATGCTCGTCACGCCCGGCGGGACCACGAAGACCCTCTCCGCGGCGGCGGCGGGGAACTGGTGCGTGACCCGGGCCGCGAAGGCATCGCCGGCGCCGCCGAGCAACACTGCCGCCGCAGCGGCAGCCGCCGCGAGCGTTCTTGGTATGGCCGCGAATCCCATTGGGCCCCCTGCCCGGGGAGGGCCAGTATGGCCGCTCGGAGCGGTCCCGGCAATGCCCCCGTCTAGGCGAGCTTGGAGCGCAGCACGAAGTGGAGAATCCCCCCGTGGCGGTAGTACTGCCACTCGTTCGGGGTGTCGATCCGCACGCGCGCCTCGAACTCGACGGCGTCGCCCTCGTCGGGCGTCGCCGTGACCTTCAGCGTGCGGGCGCCCTCCTCGAGCGGCGCGAGATCGAAGACCTCCTTGCCCGTCAGGCCGAGCGATTCGACCGACTCGCCGTCGGGGAACTGGAGCGGAAGCACTCCCATCCCGACCAGGTTGGAGCGGTGGATGCGCTCGTACGACTGCGCGATCACGAAGCGCACGCCCAGCAGGCGCGGTCCCTTGGCCGCCCAGTCACGTGAGGATCCGGAGCCGTACTCCTTGCCGGCGAGCACGCACAGCGGCACGCCCTCATCGGCATACGTCATCGCCGCCTCGTAGATCGAGGTCTCCTCGCCGTCGGGCAGGTGGACCGTGACGCCTCCCTCGGTGCCGGGCGCGAGCAGGTTGCGCAGGCGCACGTTCGCGAAGGTCCCGCGCATCATCACCTCGTGGTTCCCGCGGCGCGATCCGTAGGAGTTGAAGTGCTTGTGCTCCACCCCGTTCTCCTGCAGGTAGCGCCCCGCCGGCGAGTCCTTCTTGATCGCGCCCGCGGGTGAGATGTGGTCGGTCGTGACGCTGTCGGCGAGCAGCGCGAGCACGCGCGCGCCCTCGATCCGCTCGAAGCCCTCGGGCGCCTCGCGCTCCATGCCCTCGAAGTAGGGCGCGCGCTTCACGTAGGTCGAGTCGTCCTCCCAGGCGTAGCGGTCCCCGGTGGGAATGTCGAGGCCCGTCCAGTTCTCGTCGCCCTCGAAGACCTCGCCGTAGCTCGAGCGGAACATGTCGGACTGGACCGCCTGCTCGACGGCCTCGGCGACCTCCCTGCGGGAGGGCCAGAGGTCGGCGAGCGTGACGTCGCCCTGGATCGGGTCGGAGTGCAGGTCGATGTCGATGGTGCCCGCCAGCGCGTAGGCGACGCACAGCGGCGGCGAGGCGAGGTAGTTCATGCGCACCTCGGGGTGGACCCGCCCCTCGAAGTTGCGGTTGCCCGACAGCACGGAGGCGACAGCCAGGTCGCCCTTCTCGATCGCGGCGGAGATCTCCTCCGGCAGCGGGCCGGAGTTCCCGATGCAGGTGGTGCAGCCGTACCCGACGAGCGTGAAGCCGAGCTTCTCCAGGTACGGCGTCAGTCCGGCCCGGTCGAGGTACTCAGTGACGACCTTCGAGCCGGGCGCGAGGCTCGTCTTGACCCACGGCTTGCGCTCGAGGCCGGCCTCCACGGCCTTCTTCGCGAGGAGGCCCGCACCGAGCATGACCGAGGGGTTGGAGGTGTTCGTGCAACTCGTGATGGCGGCGATCACGACGGCGCCGTGGTCGATCTCGAAGTCCTCGCCCTCCACGGGCGTCGGGTTGGACGCGCGCGAGGCCGTGGCCGTCGAGCCGGCGTGCTCGGGCTCCGGCTCGACGTCACCTGTCGACGGGCCGCCCGGGGGGTCGCTCGCCGGGAACGAGTTCGCGGCGACCTGGTCCTGGCCGTTCTGGATCGAGGACACGTGCTCGGCGAGCGCCTCGCGGAACGAGCCGGCGGCGGTCGAGAGCGTCACGCGGTCCTGCGGGCGCTTGGGCCCGGCAAGCGACGGCTCGACGGTCGAGAGGTCCAGCTCGAGCGTGTCGGAGTAGGTCACGTCCTCCGAGCTCTCGTCGTGGAACATCCCCTGCTCCTTGCAGTAGGCCTCGACGAGCGCGACGAGCTCGGGCGGGCGGCCCGTGAACTCGAGGTAGCGGAGCGTCTCGCGATCGACCGGGAAGATCCCGCAGGTGGCGCCGTACTCGGGCGCCATGTTGCCGATCGTGGCGCGGTCCGCCAGCGGCAGCCCGGCGAGCCCCTCGCCGAAGAACTCGACGAACTTGCCGACGACCCCGCGCTCGCGGAGCATCTGGGTGACCGTCAGCACGAGGTCGGTGGCGGTCGTGCCCTCGGGCAGCTCGCCGAGCAGGCGGAAGCCGACGACCTGCGGCAGCAGCATCGAGATCGGCTGGCCGAGCATCGCGGCCTCGGCCTCGATGCCGCCCACGCCCCAGCCCAGCACTCCGAGGCCGTTCACCATCGTCGTGTGGGAGTCGGTGCCGACGAGCGTGTCGGGGAAGGCGACACCGTCCTTCACGTACACGACGCGCGCGAGGTACTCGAGGTTGACCTGATGGCAGATGCCCGTGTTGGGCGGCACCACGGCGAAGTCGTCGAACGCCGTCTGGCCCCAGCGCAGGAACGCGTAGCGCTCGCGGTTGCGCTCGAACTCGAGCTCGGCGTTCTGCTTGAACGCGTCGTGGACGTTGAAGACGTCCACCTGGATCGAGTGGTCGATGACGAGCTCCGCCGGCACCTGCGGGCTGACGACGGCGGGGTCGCCGCCCAGCTCCTCGATCGCGTCGCGCATCGCGGCGAGGTCCACTATGGCGGGGACCCCGGTGAAGTCCTGCATCAGCACGCGCGCGGGCGTGTAGGCGATCTCCTTCGAGGGCTCGTCGGAGGCCGCCCAGCGCGCCACGTTCTCGATGTCGGCCGCTCTGACGGCGTGGCCGTCCTCGTGGCGAAGGAGGTTCTCGAGGAGTACCTTCAGGGAATACGGCAGGCGGGCGACGTCGAACGACGCCTGCAATGCGTCGAGGCGGTGTATCT
>DATMJO010000058.1:0-19794 GCA_035553855.1 Thermoleophilaceae bacterium
CGTCAACGGGACGACGAACTTCATCCTCAGCGAGATGGCGCGCACCGGCGCCTCCTACGACGACGCGCTCCGCCAGGCCCAGGAGCTGGGCTACGCCGAGGCCGACCCGACCGAGGACGTCACCGGCAAGGACGCGGCCGCCAAGATGGCCATCCTCGCCAGGCTCGCCTTCGGCGCCGACGTCAGGCTCGACCAGGTCCCGCACGAGGGGATCGAGCACCTCACGGCCGGAGACATCGCCTACGCAAAGGAGCTCGGCCTGTCGCTCAAGCTGATCGGAAGCGCGGAGCGGATCGGCGACGGCATCAGCGTCCGCGTCTACCCGGCGTTCCTCTACGGCGAGCACCCGCTCGCGAGCGTGAACGGAGCCTTCAACGCGGTCACGATCGAGTCGCCCGCGATCACCGAGATCACGCTGTCGGGGCCCGGCGCCGGCGGCTCGCAGACGGCGAGCGCCGTTCTCGGCGACCTGATCTCCGCGATGATCCCGCCGCCGAGCCTGTTCCCGCCGGCGCGCGACGTGCCGCTCGTCAGCGACGTCGAGTCGTCCTTCTACCTGCACACCGAGGTCGCGGACGAGCCCGGCGTGCTCGCGGCGATCGCCGAGGTGCTCGGCCGCCACGGCGTGTCGGTGAAGTCGCTCGTGCAGCACGGCCAGGGTGATGAGGCCCGCCTCGTGATGGTGGTCCACCCGGTGCTCGGCTCTGTGTTCGACAAGGCCGTGTCCGAGCTCGAGGCGCTCGACGCGGTGCGCTCGCGCCCGCGCGTGATCGCCGTCATCGAGGAGCACTTCGACTGAGCCTCTGGCGCTACCGGGACCGGCTGCCGGTCGATCCGCTCGTCACCCTCGACGAGGGCGACACCCCGCTCGTTCCCGCTCCGGCCCTGTCGGAGCGGAGCGGCTGCGAGGTGTGGCTGAAGCTCGAGGGGGCGAATCCGACCGGCTCGTTCAAGGACCGCGGCATGACCGTGGCGGTGTCGCGCGCGATCGAGGAGGGGGCGGAGGCCGTCATCTGCGCCTCGACCGGCAACACCGCGGCCAGCGCCGCCGCCTACGCGGCGCGGGCCGGGCGCCGCTGCGCAGTGATCGTCCCGGAGGGGAAGATCGCGGTCGGCAAGCTCGCCCAGGCGCTCGTCCACGGCGCGCGCGTCGTGGCGCTCCAGGGGAACTTCGACGAGGCGCTCACGCTGGTGCGCGAGCTGGTCGAGCGCCAGCCGATCTCGCTCGTGAACTCGGTCAACGAGTTCCGCATCGAGGGCCAGAAGACCGCCGCGTTCGAGGTCTGCGACCAGCTCGGCGAGGCCCCGGACACCCTCTGCATCCCGGTGGGGAACGCGGGCAACATCACCTCGTGGTGGCGCGGCTTCTCGGAGTACGGCGTCTCGCCCCGCCTCCAGGGCTACCAGGCCGAGGGCGCGGCCCCGCTCGTCCACGGCAAGCCGGTGGCGCACCCCGAGACGATCGCGTCGGCGATCAGGATCGGCAACCCGGCGCGGTGGGAGGAGGCGATGGCGGCGGTGACCGGCTCGCGCGGCGAGATCCGGGCCGTCTCGGACGACGAGATCCTCGAGGCCTGGGCGTTCCTCGGCACCCGCGAGGGCGTCTTCTGCGAGCCCGCCTCGGCCGCCTCGGTCGCCGGGCTCCTCAAGCACGGCGCCGAGGGCCGGGTGGTCTGCGTGCTCACCGGCCACGGGCTGAAGGACCCGGACACGGCGCTCTCGCGCGCGGCTCCGGTCGTCCCGTGCGAGGCCACGATCGACGCCGTGGAGCGGGCGGTGCTCGCGTGAGGCGGCGCAGGCTCGTGCGCGTCCCGGCCACCTCGGCGAACCTGGGGCCCGGCTACGACGTGCTGGCGGCCGCCTTGTCGCTCCACCTCGAGCTCGAGGTCCAGGAGACCGGCGAGTTCTTCGTCCACTCCGACATCCCCGGGACGCCAACCGACCGCTCGAACCTCTGCGTCCGCGCGTTCGAGGCGCTGCACCCGGCGGACGGGCTCACCTTCCAGATCAAGTCCCAGATCCCGCTCGCCGCGGGGCTCGGGTCGAGCGCGGCCTGCATCGTCGCCGGCCTGATGGCCGCCGACCACATGTACGAGCTGGACGCTCCGGTATTCGACCTGGCGCGTGACATCGAGGGGCATCCGGACAACGTCGCCGCCGCGATCCACGGCGGCTTCGTGGTCTGCGGCGAGGGCGCCCCGGCGCGCTTCGACCCGGTGCCCGGGCTAGAGGGCGTGCTCGTGACGCCACCCGGCGAGGTGCCGACCACGAGCGCCCGGGCCGCGCTGCCGGCTGAGGTTCCGATCGAGGATGCCGTCCACAACATCGCTCACGCGTCGCTGCTGGTGCTGGGTCTCGCCCGCGGCGACCTCGATCTCGTGGCCCGGGGCCTCGGCGACCGCCTCCACCAGGATCGCCGCGAGCACCTCTATCCGCGCTCGATGGCGCTCGTGCGCGGCGCCCAGGAGTTGGGCGCGATCGGAGCCACGATCTCGGGCGCGGGCCCGACGGTGCTCTTCTGGTGCCACTGGGACGGCACGGCGAAGCTCGTCCAGCGCCTGCGCGAGCAGGCCGCCGACTGCGACGTCAGGCGGACGAGCTTCCAGCCGGCAGGGGCGGACGTGCGGGAGCTGTGATGGTCAAGGCCGCAGGCGGGGTCGTGGTGCGCGGCGACGGGCGGATCGCGCTCGTGCACCGTCCGCGCTACGACGACTGGACGCTGCCGAAGGGCAAGCTGGACCCCGGGGAGACCTTCGAGGACGCCGCGCTGCGCGAGGTGCTCGAGGAGACCGGCTTCAGCTGCGATCTCGGCCGCGAGGTCGGCTCCGTCGAGTACACCGACAACAAGGGGCGGGAGAAGATCGTCCGCTTCTTCGAGATGTTCCCGATGGAGGGCGAGTTCCGCCCGAACGAAGAGGTCGACGCGATGTGCTGGGTGACGGTCGACGAGGCGCGGGCGATGCTCACCTACGACCGCGACAGGGACCTGACCGACCGGCTCTGACCGCGTGCACGTCCTCTTCGTCCACCGCAACTTCCCCGCCCAGTTCGGCCACGTGGCCGCCCGCCTCGTCAAGCAGCTCGGCTGGCGCTGCTCGTTCGTCTCCGAGAAGCCGCCCCAGACCGTCGCGGGCGTCCAGAACCTCCAGTACCGCGTCGAGGGCGGCGCCACCGAGCGGACGCACTACTTCTCGCGCACCTTCGAGAACGCGGTCTGGCACGCGGCAAGCATCTACGAGGCGCTCCGGCCGTTCCGCGACGAGCTGCGGCCGGACCTGATCGTCGGGCACTCCGGCTTCGGCTCGACGCTCTACCTGGGCGAGCTGTTCCCGGATGCGCCCGTGATTGGCTACTTCGAGTTCTTCTACCACGCCCACGGCTCGGACCTCGACTTCCGGCCCGACATGCCGCCGTCGGAGCGGGACGTGCTGCGGACGCGCTCGCGCAACGCGATGATCCTGCTCGACCTCGAGTACTGCGACGCGGGCTACTCGCCGACCGAGTACCAGGCCGGGCTCCTTCCGGAGGCCTACCGGCCGAAGGTCGAGGTGATCCACGACGGCATCGACACGTCGTTCTGGCGGCGCGACGCGGATCCGGAGCGGGTGGTGGGGGAGCGCCCGCTCGAGCGGGGTGAGCGCCTCGTCACCTACGTCTCGCGCGGGCTCGAGGCGATGCGCGGCTTCGACATCTTCATGCGCGTGGCGAAGCGCGTGTGCGAGGAGCGCTCCGACGTGCGCTTCGCCGTCGTCGGGAGGGAGGAGATCGCCTACGGCGGCGATCTGGCCCACACCGGCGGCACCTCGTTCAAGGAGCACGTGCTGGCCCAGGACGACTACGACCTGTCGCGCTTCGACTTCCTCGGCAACATCCCGCCCAGCGAGTTGCGGCGCCTGTTCAGCCTGAGCGACTGCCACGTCTACCTGACCGCCCCGTTCGTCCTGAGCTGGTCGCTGCTCGACGCGATGGCCTGCGGCTGCGCGGTCGTCGGCTCCGACACGGCGCCCGTGCGCGAGGTGCTCGCCGACGGCGAGAACGGCCTGCTGAGCGGGTTCTTCGACGTCCAGGGCCTCGCCGAGCGCGTTCTCGGAGTGCTGGAGGACCCCGACGAGCACAGGCGTGGCATCGGCGCCGAGGCGGCGCGGACGGTCGCCGAGCGCTACGCCCTGGACGTCACATTCCCCCGCCTGGCCAACTTTTTCGGACAAACTGCGGCGTCCAGTCGGAAAAACGGATGATGTGGGCCGTTGTGTGGGGCGTATGAGCAATCACTCCCCCATCCCCAGCGGCCGCCTCGTGATGCCCTCTCACGAGACGCGGCTCGCCGCCGAGCTCAGCCGCCTCGGTCACCAGGTCCACCTCGTCGATGCCCGCGGCCCGGACACGGGCGAGCGGCTCGCGGCCGCCGCCGACGCGCTGAGCGCCAAGGGCTCTCGCGTCGCGCTGGCCGGACGTGGCCGCGACGCGTCCGCCGCCGCATGGGCGGCCGCCGAGCTCGGCCCCGCCGTCGCCTCGCTCGTCGCCGTCGGCGCCCACTTCACCGATGTCGCCGACCGGCTCGGGTCCGTCACCGCATCCACCCTGCTCGTCGGCCGGGGCCGCGATACCAAGCGCGCCACCCGCCTCTTCACCTCCGCCGAGCGCGTGCTCGCCGTGCGCTGCGACGCCGAGGCGGCCATCCCGGACTCCCGCCTCGCGCAGGTCACGGGCGACTGGATCGCGGGTGGCCCGCGCCTCTCCCGCGCCGAGCGCCGCGCGCTCGCGCGCCGCTTCCAGGCCATCCTCGAGGACCAGGTCAGGCTCGCCACCGGCCGCTCCCCGCGCCGGCAGCGGCACCTCATCGGGGCCGGCGCCACCGCGCTCGCCGCGGCGGTGGCGGTCGGGCTCATCCCCGACGGCGCCAGGGCAGCGGTGAACGCAAGCGTGGTCGGGAACGTGCTCTCGATCTCGACGACCGCGGGCGAGGACGTCCAGGTTCTCTGCGTGGACCCGGGCGACGGCTCCCAGCCGCTCGTCAAGCTCGTCGTGGACGGCGGCGCGCCGCAGAACCCCGGCACGGGCCCCGCCCAGTGCACGTCGCTCACCGGCATCGCGATCGGGTCCGCCGTCGCGTCGGACCCCGGCGACAACGTCTACGACCTCTCGGCCGTGGACAACGATGAGTTCTCGGCCGGCGCCTTCTCGACCGTCTCGGTGTTCGGCGGGCTCGGCAGCGACACGATCCACATGTCGCCCGGCAAGCAGGACTCGATCGACGCCGGTGACGGCAACGACCTGATCGTCCAGGGCGACACGAGCACCACGGCCGACACGGTCGGCGGCGGAACGGGGATCGACACGATCCAGGGCAACGGCTCCGATCTCACGATCGTCGGCACCACCGGCGGCAACGCGACGCTGAGCGGCAATCTCGGAACGGATCCGCTCACGGGCGTCGAGCGCGCCAAGTTCATCGGGACCGAGGGGGCGGACAGGCTGCGCGCCTTCGACGGCGCCACCACCTACAACGGCGTCGTGACCCTGCTGGGCGCCGGCGGCGCCGACACCCTCGTCGGCGGCGATGCCGGCGACAGCATCTCGGGCGGCGCGGGCGCAGACGACATCATGGGCATCTCCGCCAGCGACATGATCTCGGGCGGCGACGGCGTCGACACGATCGACGCGGGCGGCGGCACCTCGGACCGGCTCATCGAGACCTTCGACGCGGACCAGACGCTCACCAACAGCACCTACACGGCGGGTTCGGAGACCGATCTCATCTCGGGCTTCGAGCGCGCCGAGCTGTCGGGCGGCGCGTCCGCCAACAGCATCGACGTGAGCGCGTTCTCCCCGGCCGGCGGCTTCACCACCGTCAGGGGCGGCGCGGGCGCCGACGTGATCACCGGCAGCGGCCTCGTCGACCAGCTCGAGGGCGGCGACGGCGCCGACTCGATCGGCGGCGGCGCGGGCTCCGACGCGGTGCTCGGCGGCAACGACGGCGACACCCTCGATGGCGGCGCGGGCGAGGACGGCGTCCAGGGCGACGCCGGCGACGACTTCGTCGGCGGTGGCTCGGGCTCCACGATGGAGACCATCTCCGGCGGCGCGGGTACCGACACCCTCTCCGAGGACGTCTCGGGCTCCGCGGTGCTCGCGAACTCGGCCCTCACCGGCGCGCCCGGCACCCGCTCGCTCGTCGAGATCGAGCGGGCCTGGCTGCGCGGCGGCGACGCCGCCGACAGCCTCGACGCCAGCGCCTTCCCGTTGCCCGTGACGCTCGCGGGCGGCGCGGGGGCGGACACGCTCCGCGGCGGCTCGAGCTCGGACTCGCTGGCCGGCGGCGCGGGCAACGACGCTCTCACCGGCAACGGCGGCACCGACTCGCTTGCCGGCGGTGGCGACTCCGACAAGGTCGTCCAGGCGGGCGACACGAGCTTCACGCTCTCCGACTCGTCGCTCGCGGCGGCCGGCGGCGGCTTCGCCACCGACTCGCTGGCGACGATCGAGGCGGCCGAGATCTCCGGCGGCGCGGGCGCCAACACGCTCGACGCGTCGGGCTTCACCGGCACCGCCGCCCTCGACGGCGCGGGCGGCGACGACTCGCTCACCGGCGGCACGGGCGACGACTCGCTCACCGGCGGCGCCGGGACCGACCGTGTCAGCGCCTCCGGCCCGGGCTCCATGACCCTCACCGGAACCTCGCTCGACGCCACCGCAGCCGGCGTCGGCACCGACTCCCTCTCGGGCGTCGAGTCGGCGTCCCTGACCGCCGGGGCCGGGGCGGACACGCTGGACGCCTCCGGATTCACCGGCTCGGCGGACCTCGACGGCGCGGGCGGCGACGACTCGCTCCGCCCCGCTTCGGGCGGTGGCGCGCTGACCGGCGGCGACGGCGACGACGACGTGACCCGCGGTGCCGGCGCGGCCGACGAGGACGCCACGCTCTCGGGCGGGACGCTCACGATCGGCTCCGCCGCTCACGCCCTCAGCGGCATCGAGGCTCTCGATCTCGACTTCGGCGACGGCGCCAACGACGTCGACCTGGGCGAGTTCGCCGGGACGATCACGATCGACACAGGCGGCGGCGACGACGACGTCACCACCGGCTCCGGCGCCGACACGATCGGCTCCGGCGACGGCGTCGACACGGTCGCGGCGGGCGCGGGCGACGACTCGCTCGACGGCGGCGCGGCGAACGACTCGCTCGACGGCGGCGACGACACCGACTCCATCGCGGTGACGGCCGACTCGGACATGACGCTGACCGACGCCTCGCTGGCGGTCGGCCCGGAGACCGACACGCTCGCCGGGATCGAGAAGGCCTCCCTCACGGGCGGCGACTCCCCGAACACGCTCGACGCGTCCGGCTTCACCGGCACGGCGTCGCTCGCGGGCCTCGGTGGCGACGACACGCTCTCGGGCGGCACGGGCGACGACTCGCTCGACGGCGGCGACGGCGACGACACGGTCTCCGCCACGCGCGACGGCTCCCAGGCCGTCACCGGGACGGCCTTCACCGCCGGTACGGAGACGGACTCCCTCACGGCCATCGAGCGCGCGGCGCTCACCGGTGGCGCGGGAGCGGACGCGCTCGACGCGAGCGCCTTCCCCGGCCCGGCGACGCTCGCCGGCATGGGCGGCGACGACACGCTGGCCGGCGGCGACGCCGACGACGCCCTCACGGGCGGAGACGGCGCCGACTCGCTCACCGGCGGCGCGGGCACCGATTCCTTCGACGCCGGCGACGGCGACGACACGGTCGGCTCGCAGGACGGCTTGGCCGAGGCCCAGATCGCCTGCGGCGCGGGCCAGGACACGCTCACCGCCGACACGGCCGACGCCGTCCCGGACGATTGCGAGACGGCCAGTAACCGCGTGACCCCGCCCGGCGGAAGCGGCTCCGGCACGGGCACCGGTACGGGCGACGGGTCCGGCACCGGCACGGGCGGCGGCACCGGCGGCAGCCTGATCGTCCCCTCGCCCAACCCGGAGACCGGCGGCGGCCAGACGACGACACGCGACCGCCGCAGGCCGCAGGTCAGCGTGGTTCGCATCGGCGCCGACAGCCGGGGCCGGCTGATCGCCACCATCCGCTGCAACGAGACGTGCCGCGGCACCTACACGCTGCGTGGCCGCTACCGCGGCGCCAAGCGCGTCTCCACGATCGGCAAGGGCCGCGTCTCGGGCCGCGCCGGGCGCCACACGCTGCGGATCAAGCTCTCGAGCCGGACGCTGGCCCGGATCCGGCGGCAGGGCCGGATTGTCGCCAGGCTGACCCTGACGGTCAGGGACCCGGCCGGTAACGTGGGTCGGCGCGTCGTGCGGGTGGTCGTGAGGGCCCCCGCGCGGCGCACTGCCAGCAGCTAGACGGGTGCTGCCAGGGGAGCGAGGCGGTCCGCCCAGGGGCGTGCCGCCTCGATCTGCGTCGCGAGCGAGAACAGCGTCCCCTCGCCCGCGGGCCGGCCGACGATCTGCACGGCGAGCGGCAGCCCGTCGTCGGCCTGGCGCAGGGGCAGCGTCATCCCGGGCTGGCCGGTGACGTTCCAGATCGCGGTGTAGGGCGTGAAGGCGGCCGACTTCGTGAACTCCGCCATCGGGTCCGCCGCGCAGGAGTCGATCTCGCCGATGGCCACGGGCCGCATGCCGAGCGCGGGCGTCAGCACCACGTCCCAGTCCCCGAACCAGGAGATGATCTGGCGCGCGGCGCGCTGGAGCGTGGCCGTCACGCCGACCTGGACCGGCGCGGGCGTCGCCATCCCGAACTCGTGGAGCGCCCAGGTCAGCGGCTCCACGTCCTCGGGCCGGGGCTCGCGGCCGGCGAGACGCCCGCCGGCCAGGACGCCGGCGGAGATGTTGACCGACCAGAGGCGCGCGAACTCCTGCCGCAGGTCGCCGGGGTAGGGCGGCGCCGCCTCCTCGACGTCGTGTCCGAGCGAGGAGAGCAGGTCGGCGGCCTCGCGCGCGGCCGCGATGCCCTCGGGGTCGACGTCGGCCTCGACCGGCGGGTCGAGCGCGAGCGCGACGCGCAGCCGTCCCGGCTCGCGGGCGGCGCTCTCGGCGAACGGCTCCGCGGGCGGCGGGGCCCAGGTCGAGTCGCCCGGCTCGTAGCCGGCCATCACGTCGAGGATCGCCGCTGAGTCCGCGACGGTCCGGGTGAGGATCCCGTCGGTCGCGAGATACGAGTCGCCGGCCTCCGGGCCGCGCGAGATGCGCCCCCGGCTCGGCTTCATGCCGAACAGCCCGGTGCATGCGGCGGGGATGCGGATCGAGCCGCCGCCGTCCGAGCCGTGCGCCACGGGCACCATTCCGGCGGCGACCGCCGCGGACGCGCCGCCGGACGAGCCGCCGGGCGTGCGCCCCAGGTCCCACGGATTGCGGGTCGGGCCGAAGCGGCGCGGCTCGGTCACGGGCAGGATCCCCAGTTCGGGTGTGCTGGTCTTGCCGACGAGCACGAAGCCCGCCTCGCGGAGCCGTCGCACGACGTGGCTGTCGAACTGGGGGGTGAAGTCGCCGAACAGGTCCGAGCCCAGCGAGAGCACGTGCCCCTTCATGGCGGCGAGGTCCTTGATCGCGGTCGGCACCCCGGCGAACGGGCGCTCGTCGCCCGCCTCGATCGCGTCGGCGGCGGCGAGGGCGCCCTCGGCGTCGACGAGCGTGAAGGCGTTGACGTCCGTGTCGATGTCCTCGATGCGCGCGAGCGACTCCTCGACGAGCTCGCGGGAGCTGACCTCGCCGGAGCGGACCATCTCGGCGAGTTCGGTCGCGGACTGCGTGAGGACGCTCACGGCGCCAGCCTATCGCCGGCCGCACTGCGCAGGACGGGCGGGCTGCGCGCGGAACTAGTGCCCGTGCGCTTCGTGTTCTGGCTCTACGTCACCGTGATCGCGGCGGGCATCGCGTTCTACACCGTGATCGGGCTCGCCCATCAATGACGATGAGAGCGCTCCGTCACAACGGCCTGTCCGCGGTGTTCTTCGGCCTGTTCGCGGTCGCCCTCGCCGGGCAGGCGGTCGCCGGCCACGCCGGATACAACAACGACGAGGTCGCGCACGCGGAGCTCACGGGGGAGGAGCCCGAGAAGCTCTCGCTCGCGCGCTACGTCGTGTCGTCGCACTTCGGCCAGGCGGTGATGGAGAACTGGCAGTCCGAGTACCTCCAGTTCACTCTGTTCGTCCTGCTCACGGTGTGGCTGATCCAGCGCGGGTCGCCGGAGTCGAAGGAGCCCGGCAAGGCCGGGCTGGAGAGCGACCGGGAGCAGATGGTCGGCGCCGCGGCCGATGACGACTCCCCCCGCTGGGCGCGGGTGGGCGGCCTGCGGACCGCGATCTACTCGAACTCCCTCCTGATCACCATGGGCGCGATCTTCCTGGCCTCCTGGTTCGCCCATTCGGTCACCGGCTGGAGCAGCTACAACGCCGATCAGCTGGAGCACGGCGGCGCGAGGCTGGGTTGGCTGGGCTACGTCGGGACCGCCGAGTTCTGGGAGACCACCCTCCAGAACTGGCAGTCCGAGTTCCTCGCGGTCGGTTCGATGGTCGTCCTCAGCATCTACCTGCGCCAGCGCGGCTCTCCCGAGTCGAAGCCGGTCGGCGCTCCGCACGACGCGACGGGGCTGGAGGGCTAGGAGGCGCCGATCGCCGCGAGCCGCGCGCGCTCGCGGTTGAAGCCCGTGCGCTCCAGCAGCTCGTCGGCGAGCGCGATGTAGTCGGCTCCGAGGTCGGGCCGGTAGTCGAGTATCGAGACGCCGCGCTCGGCCGACTCCGCGTAGCTGATCGACTGGCGGATGGCGGTCCGGAAGACCTTGCCGTCGAAGCGCTCCTTGAGCTGCTCGAGCGCCTCGCGCGAGTGGACCGTGCGGAGGTCGGCGATGTTGAGGAAGACGCCGAGCCACTCGAGGTCGGGGTGGAGGCCGTCGCGTGCGAGCTCGATGACCTGGAGCGCCTGCTCGACGCCCTGCATGGCGAAGTACTGGGCCTCGGCGGAGAGCAGCGCGTAGTCGGCGGCCACGATCGCGTTCACCGTCAGCAGCCCCAGCGCCGGCGGGCAATCGATCAGGACGACGTCGTGGTCGCGCTTGACCTCGCGGAGCGCGCGCTTCAGCGTTAGCTCGCGGCCCATCTTCCCGGCGAGCACGAGCTCGGCCTCGGCGAGGCCGAGGTTCGCCGGGATCACGCCGTCATGGATCGCCTCGGCGGCGTGCGCGCGTCCGGCGAGCACGTCGCCGATGGTCGGTGAGGCGTCGGCCGGGACGTCGAAGTAGTCCGAGAGGTTGCCCTGCGGGTCGAGGTCCACGGCGAGCACGCGCAGACCGGTCCGGCGCAGGACGTCGGTGAGGGTGCGGACCGTGGTGGTCTTCCCGGTCCCGCCCTTCTGCGAGAGCACTGCGATCGTGGCGGCCACGGCGCGAGGATACCCCGGCCGGTGCGACCCTCCACTCCGGCGCCTGCGACCTCGGGGGTGCTCAGGCTATGGCGACGTTGCGGCCGCCGGTGCGACCGGCGGGGCTTCGCTCTGCGCTGATGAAGAACAACCGGAAGCGGCCCACGGCGATCTCGTCGCCGTCGGACAGCTCGTGCCAGTCGATCCGCTCTCCGTTGAGGAAGACCCCGTTCAGGCTGCGGTCGTCGAGGATCCGGGCCGTACCGTCGCAGCGATGCACGAGCGAGTGCCGCCGCGACACGGTCGGATCGTCGAAGCGGACCTGGGCCGAGAGGCTGCGCCCGATCCGCGTCCACTCGTCGTGGAGCGCGATCACGCGGATCTCGTCCCCGTCCTCGAAGGCCAGGTAGTCCCCCGGCTCATCCAACTGGCCGCGCGTGGCGGCGAGCCAGTCGGGGGTCTCCAGATCGGTTTCCGACGCCTCCTGGATGGGGGTCGGCGGCTCGAACAGGCGGGCGCGCTTGAAGCTGCTGCTGCCGCAGTGCGGACAGGCCGGAACCTGATCGCGCTCGTGCAGAGCGATGCCGTAGCCGCACTCCTCACACCGAAAGGAGCCAGCGCCCGCGAGTGTTCCGGCGCTGAAAGCTTCCATCGTCTCTCCTCATCCTCCCCTGGCTGGGTGGTTGTGCTGATCGTATCGAAGCCCGTGGTCCAGGACAAGGCCTCGCCCGGCCGTTCATGGCCGTGCAGGGACGTACCCGGAGCGTGTCGAAAACACTCGCCATGGCCATCGATCTGAACGACGTGATCCTCCGCCGCAGCGTCCGGGCGACCGGCGGCGCCCACCTCCACTCGTGCTCCAAGTGCCTGCGGACGCCGGTCCCCGGCGAGCGCGTGAGCGTGTTCGAGGGGGGAGTCTCGCTGTGCACGCTGTGCGTCACGGCGCTCCCCGCGGGCAGCAGCGAGCCGCTGCGGACCGAGATGGTCCACGTGGCCGAGCGGCGTCTCGTGGTCGTCCCGCACGCCGCCTGAGCGAGCGGCGGGCCCGCGCGCGCAGGTATCCTGCCCGCGCCTGTGCGGCCCGTCACCGTGAAGACCGTCATCTCGGCTCCGCGCGAGGAGATCTTCGACCTGATCGCAGATCTCTCGCACCGGGTCGCGTGGACCGACCACTACACCGATGACCACCGCCTCGCGCGGGTGCATCCGGTGGGGCTCG
This sequence comes from Thermoleophilaceae bacterium, assembly GCA_035553855.1. GTDB lineage: Bacteria > Actinomycetota > Thermoleophilia > Solirubrobacterales > Thermoleophilaceae > JBBDYQ01. Next base: position 12,578 of record DATMJO010000058.1, read on the forward strand.
GCGCCGCCATCCGCTTCCGCGTGAAGCCGCCGCTCCAGCCGCGCGTCTACGTCGAGCTTTCGATCGTCAAGGCCGACCGGCCCCGCCGGATCGTGGAGGAGGCCCGCGTCGGCCGGATCGGGCGCACGCGGCTCCAGGCGGTCTACGACCTGATCGACGAGGGCGGCTCGACGCGCGTCGAGATGACGACCTGGACCGAGCCGGGAATCCGCTTCGACGCGTTCAAGGAGTCGCTCGGCGTCCGCCGCTGGCTGCGGCGGAACACGCGGACGGCGCTCGCCCGGCTGCGGATGGTGTTCGAGGAGCCGCCGGCCGCGCCGCTCGCGCGGGTCACGATCGCCGGGCACGAGCCCGCGAAGAACCCGCGTTTCGGCGCGGCCCCCAGGTAGACTCCCGCGCCGCCATGGCCCGTCGCCCAGCAAACCGCGCCGCGCTGCTCGCTTCCGCGGCACTGATCGCGCTCTCCGGCTGCGGTGGAGCGGATGACGAGGGCACCGGCGGCGAGCGCGCGCAGGGCGGCACCGAGGCGCATCGCGAGGGGCTCGCGCTCGAGCTCGGCGGGCTCAAGTACAACGTCTTCATCACGCGCCAGCTGAACCTCGCGCTCCCCGAGGACCGGGCCTACTACGACGGGGACCCCGAGCAGCCGGGCCGGGCGCTCTACGGCGTGTTCCTCCAGGTCTGCAACGAGGGCGACGAGCCGCGCGAGGCGGCGAGCGAGTTCAAGATCGTCGACTCCCAGGGTGAGGAGTTCGAGCCGATCCCGCTGCCGGCGACGAACGCGTTCGCGTATCCGCTTCCGCACGAGGAGGGCGAGGAGCCTGCGGGCGAGGCCCCGGCGCCCGCCGAGGAGCCCGAGGGCGACTCCGCACAGGAGGCCGACGGCGACGAGGCCGCCCGCGCGCAGGAGCGGACCGGGGACGAGGGGCCCCGCGTCCAGGGGCCGCCGCCGGGCAACCCGCTCGAGATCGAGCCCGCCGCGTGCATCCCGCTCACCGGCAGCGTGGCCCAGCTGGGCCCGACAGCCGGGTCGATGCTGCTGTTCGACCTGCCGCGCGACAACACCGAGAACCGCCCGCTCGAGCTCGAGATCGAGCACGGCTCCGAGTCGCTCGCCTTCGAGCTCGACTTCTAGCGCTCAGCGCTTCGCCAGCGCCGCCTGCAGCACGATCCGCGCGGCGGGAGCCGCCGTGTCCCCGCCCGACCCGTTGCGCACGAACAGCACGCCCACGGCCAGCTCGGGGCGCCGGATCGGCGCATAGGCCGTGAACCAGGCGTCGGTCTTGAAGCCCGGCGGCTCGGGCGGCGCGTCGGGGTCGTCCTCGACGGTCGTGTCCTCGAGCTCCGCGGTGCCCGTCTTGCCGGCGACCTTCGTGGGGGCGAGCGACGCCCGCTGGCCCGTCCCGGACTCGACCACCGCGATCATCAGCCGCTCGATGATGTCGGCGGTTCTCCGGGACATGACGCGCACGCCCTTCGGCCTGCGGGCGCCGGCCACGAGCACGGGCGGGCGCAGGACGCCCCGCGATGCCACGGCCTGAGCCATCTGGGCCATGATCAGCGGCGTCGCGAGCACGCGGCCCTGGCCGATCGCGGTGGCGCCGAGCTCGAGCTCGGAGGCGATATCACCGGCCGCCGGGAGCGTGCTCCTGGCCGCGCCCGCGATGCCGGGCTCGCGGTTCCAGCCGAAGCGCTCGGCCATCGCGACGAGGCGCTTTTTGCCGAGGCGCACGCCGAGCGGCGCGAAGACGGAGTTGCACGAGTGGGCGAAGCTGTTGACGAAGGTCCCGCCGCAGGACTCGCGGTTGGCGTTGTCGAGCTCGACGCCGTCGATCACGGCGTGCGTCTCCACCGGGAAGCGGTCGCCGGGCTTCACGAGGCGCGCCTCGAGCGCCGCGGCGGTCGTGACGATCTTGAAGGTGGAGCCGGGCGGCTGGGGGGCGGAGAAGGCGATGCCCGCCAGCGCACGGACCTCCGCGGTCCGGGCGTCGAGCGCGGCGATCCCGCCGAGGCGGCCCGCGAGTGCCTGATCCGCTGCCGCCTGGATGTCGAGGTCGATCGTGGAGCGCACGTCCGGCGCGGGCCGGGGCCGCGTGGAGGCGAGCACCCGTCCTCCGGCGATCAGCTGCCCGCCGGGAGTGCCGACGACCTTCGACTCGAGCGCCCGCTCGAGCCCGGTCAGGCCGGTGGGCTGATCCTCTCGAAGCCCGTACGAGTAGAGGACGCGCCGGGCCTCCTTGTCCTCCACCGGGCCGATCGACCCCGCGATCTCGGCCGCGACCGGTCCGGCGGGATGCGTCCGCGCGTCCGCGGGCCCCTCGGCGATCACCTTGCCGTCACGGGAGAGGATCCGCGCGCGCGGCGGGGCCTCGGTCCGGCGCGACAGGGCGGCGCCTCGCGGGATGCCGGGGAGCACGTGGTGGCGCTCCCACGCGATCCCGCCGTCGCTCACGCCGAGTTCGAGCTCGCCGCGCAGGGTGCCGAACGCGCGGGTGCGGACCGCGACGGGCAGGACCGCGCCGCCGTCGTCGCCCTCCCGCGCCTCGCCCGTGTCGATCCCCGTGACCGTCGCGACCTCGGCGGCGTCGCGGTAGGCCTCCTCGAACGCGCCCTGGCTGGTCTCCGCCTTGGCGGCCGGGGTGAGCAGCGCGTACATGGCGGCCGTGTCGCCACGGTCCCAGGCGGCGCCGAAGCGGGCGGCGACGTCGTCGGCGTCCGAGTCGAGCACCGCGCCGATGGCGAGGACCACGAACGTCGCGGCGCCCGCGAGCAGGATGAGCGCCGGAAGGCCACGCCGCAACAGGCGGCGCCGGCGGTCGCCTGTCTCGGTACGCCCGCTCACAGCGTGGCCGCTCATCAACAGATCGCCTCAGCGTAGGGCCGCGGGCGGCGGCGAGGCCTTGGCCGGGCCGTCGCTAGGGTCACGGGCCGGTGACCTCGGTCGACTGGATCATCATCGGGTTCACGCTCCTCATGGCGCTCTGGGGCTACGCCCAGGGCCTGATCGTGGGAGCGCTCTCGCTCGCCGGGTTCGCCGGTGGGGCCTTCCTGGGGGCCCGCCTCGGGCCGCTGCTGCTCGAGGAGGGATCGAGGTCCGAGTATGCCCCGCTCTTCGGCCTCGTGGGGGCGATGCTCGTCGGCGGCATCTTCGCCTCGGGCTTCGAGGTGGTGGCGTACAGGCTGCGCGTTCGCATGGGCGACCGCCTCGGGATCGTCGACGGCATAGGCGGCGCCGTGCTGATCGCATGCCTGGGACTCGCGCTCGCCTGGCTGCTCGGCGCCGTCGCCCTCCAGACCCCGGGCGCGCGCGAACTGCGGCGCGACATCCAGCGCTCGTCGATCCTCGGGGCGCTCAACGACGTCCTTCCTCCCTCGGGACCCCTGCTGAACGCGCTCGCCCGCTTCGACCCGTTCCCGCAGATCGACGGGCCCCCCGCCGACGTGCCCGCCCCGAACTCCCGGATCGCGCGCGACCCGCAGGTGCGCGCGGCGGGCGCGAGCGTGGTCCGCGTGCTCGGCACCGCATGTGGCCTTGGTGTGCAGGGAAGCGGCTGGGTGGCTGGTGACGGCATCGTCGTGACCAACGCCCACGTGGTGGCGGGCCAGGACGACACGAGCGTCCAGATCGAGGGGACCGGCCCCGAGCACGACGCCGACGCGATCTGGTTCGACCCCAAGAACGACCTCGCCATCCTGCGCGCCTCGGGTGTTCGCGGCGTGCGCGCGCTTCCTCTCGACGTGGGTGCCGAGTCCGGCACCTCCGCCGCGGTGCTCGGCTTCCCGAAGAACGGCGGCTACGACGTGCAGCCGGCACGCCTCGGCGAGACCCGGGAGGTCATCTCCCAGGACGCCTACGGCGAGGGGCCCGTGCGGCGCCGCATGACGAGCCTGCGGGGACGGGTGCGGCCGGGCAACTCGGGCGGGCCCGTCGTGGACTCCCGCGGACGGGTCGTCACGACCGTCTTCGCCGCTGCCACCGACGGCTCCCGCCGCGGGTTCGGCGTGCCGGACTCGATCGTGAGGGATGCGCTCGACAAGGCCGACGGCCGGGTCGGGACCGGGGACTGCACGCGTTGATCCGCGGGCGCTGACGTAGCCGCTTCCGCATGCCATCATCGCTGCCGTGTCCGGAGGAGTAGTAGAGGCCATATTCATCGCTCGCGAGCGTGGCGGGCCCACCGAGGCGCCCGAGTCCGTGCGGGTGGTACCCGCTCAGGGCATAGAAGGAGACAGGAAGTTCTCGCCGGAGCCCGTCGAGCGCGAGGGCGCAGGCCTCACGCTGATCGAGGCGGGGGCGCTCGAGGCGCTGGAGCCGGAGCACGGGAACGCGCTCGCCGACCTCGGCCCGTCGGAAAGCGCTGCGTGAGGCGCATCCACCCAGGCCGGGCCGCGCGCGCCGCGGCGCTCGCAGCCGCGCTCGCGGGCACGATCGCGGCCGGGGCGGCCGCGCAGGGCGGGGGCGTCGCTCCCGAGCCCGAACCCGAGGCCCAGCCCGAGCCGGCGGTCGAGAACCCCTGCCTCGGAGAGGACGCCCGGCTGCTGTGCCCGGACCTGCGCATGAAGGTCCCGGCGGACATCACCATCGACCGCAGGACGCGCCCCGGCCGCGTCCTCCTGCGCTCGACGAACTCGATCGACAGCCGCGGCGAGGGCCCCGCGTCGCTGCGGGGCCGCCGCGACGGACGCAAGACGATGGCCGCCCGCCAGGTGATCCAGCGGACGAGCGGCGGGCCGCTGTACGTGAGCACGGGCGCGCGCCTCTACTTCCAGCCGATCCCGGACCAGGACCGCTACTGGAAGATGGCCGACGCCGCCCGCTTCGAGCTGTGGTCGGTTGACCACCGCAACCGCCTCGTCGAGCGGGTGCGTGTGGGTCCCAAGCAGAACTACTGCCTGCGTGACCTGCGCCGGACGAGTCGGATGCGGCGCTCGCCGGGCAGGGAGGTCTTCCCTGCCTGCAACCAGGACCCGCGCAAGCGCGCCGTCACGCTCGGGACGTCCGTCGGCTGGTCGGACATCTACCCCTGGTCCTACCACCAGAACTGGATCGACGTGACCGGGGTGAAGCCGGGCCGCTACGCCTACATCCACATCGCCGATCCGAAGAACGGCATCTGGGAGATCGACGAGGGCAACAATTCCGCGCACGCCATCGTGCGGCTGCCCGCGGGTCGCGTGACCGGTGGGGGCCGGCAGCGCACAGCCCCGGCCGACGACCCGCGCTACTGATCCCGCTCAGGGAGTCGGCGGGCCGTAGTTCGTCGCGTAGAGCAGGAACCAGATCGAGAGCAGCACGAGCGCGACCAAGACCGACACGGTCATGCTCATGTCGAGCAGGGCACGCGGCCGGCGTGGCCGCCGCTCGCCGCTGAGGCTCCGCAGCCACGCGGTGCGCCGGGCGGCGCGGGCCTCGCCGGAGACCCGCATGTAGGCGGAGTTGACGCGCGCCAGGAGCAGCCCGAAGGCGGCCATGGTCAGCGGGCAGCCGAGGAGCGCCACCACGAAGAAGGTCGGGTACTCGTCGGCGATCCGCGAAGCGAGCCAGAGCCAGGCGACCGGGATACCAAGCCAGAGCGTGAAGCTGCCGGCGACGATGCACGCGGCGAGCAGGCCGGAGGCGAGGCGGTGGTGCCCGCGTGCGGCGGCGGCGGTCACGCCGACTCCAGCACCTCGACCGCCGTCCACAGCGCCTCCTGCACGCCGACGTCCGGGACGCCCTTCACCTGGAGGGCCAGCAGGGTGAGGCGCTCGGTCCGCGGGCCGGGCGCCCGGCCGGGCGCGACCGCGCCGAGCAGCACGGCGACGGGCCCAGACTCGTCGGCGACGATCGGGGCATCCGAGGCGGGAAGCCCCGCGGCCCCGAGCTCGGCTGCGTCGCCCATCCGCGCGTAGGGCCGGCCCGCGAGCGTGCCGGCGTCGACCGCCACGAGCGGCACGCCGGTCTCCAGCGCCACGAGCGTGAGCGCGTCCTCGAGCAGCTGGCCGGAAGCGCCCGCGTCGGTGACCGGCCCGTGCAGGGCGATCGCGGCGGCGGGGGAGGGGGCTGCGTCCGGGTCGAGGCCGGCGCGCCGGGCGAAGACCCGGTAGGCCCAGGGAGTCGATTCAGGGGCGATCCCGCTCGCAGACGCCGCGGTCACGCGCGGCGCGCGCCCGTGCACCGAGGCGAGCTGGCCGAGCCGGCTCGCCACCGTGCTCGGGGTCGGGCCCGGCGTCGCCGCCGCGTTAGCGGCCCAGACGGCGAGCCCGGCGAAGTCGGCCCGCAGCTCGCGCGCGGCGGGCAGTCGCTCGAGCGAGCGGCGCGGCGCCGCAGGCTCGGCGGCGGGCGCGGGCGCGCCGTCCAGCAGGGCGCGGACGACGTCGCTCGACTCGCGGGCGCCTTCCGACGCCACCCCGCCGACGACGATGCGCAGGCCCGTCTCGATGGCGCCGCGCAGCGCGCGGTCGCCGGCGGCCGGCGCGTGCCGGGCGCTCGTGAGCAACCCGAGCCAGGCGGACCAGAGGAAGGCGGCGGCGTGCCGGGAGTTCAGCCGGCGCGCCTCGCCTGTGCGCACGGCGGCCTCGATCAGCGCCGCGGTGCGCCGCTCCTGATCGGCGAGATGGCGGTGGACGCTCTCGCCGACCTCCGACGGCGCGTCCGCTCCGGCGAGCGCGAGCAGGCGCAGCTTGCCCGGATGCTCGCGTCCGAAGCGGGCGAGGCGGCCGGCCACGTCGAGCAGCCGCTCGAGCGGGGACAGGCCGGTCTCGCGGCCCTCCTCCATGAACGTGCGGTGCAGATCGACGGCGCGCTCGGCGAGGGCGGCATAGAGCCCCTCCTTGCTGCCGAAGTGGTTGTAGATCGAGCCGACGGCGACGTCGGCGTCAGCGGCGATCTCGTCTACTCGGGCCGACTCGTAGCCATGGAGCAGGAGATGGCGCTCGGCGGCGTCGAGGATCGCGGCCGTGGTGCGGGCCTTGCGGCGCTCGGAGCGCGAGAGCGGCTTCGGCAGGTTCATTTTCGGCTCTGAGCTTGACACACGCTCAGAAATGAGTCAAGGTTCATTTGTGAGCGGAGCCGGGAACCCTGCCGGGGAGAACTAGATGGTTCGTGCTGTTGCGGATAGGGCGTTTTTGCCGACGAAGAATCTGCTTGAGCAGGTTGGGGACATGATGATCCTGACTGGCAAGACGATGGTGTCTGCGGTGCGGCCGCCGTTTCCGTATGGGACGGAGTTCGTGGG
>DATMJO010000059.1:0-2036 GCA_035553855.1 Thermoleophilaceae bacterium
TCCCAGGTGGAGCGCACCGCCTGCGGGCCGAAGCGCGCGGCGAGCCAGTGGTTCCAGACCGCGCTGCCGTAGACCTTGATGTTGCCCGGGTCCGCCCCGTTCGACGCGTTGAACCGGGTGAGCGGGATGCGGGTCTGGGTGGTCCACCGCGGCGGGGGGAGGTAGTTCAGGTAGTCGTCGACCGCGTCGTACACGCGGTCCTCCATCCAGACGGCGGACGACTCGAACAGCCAGAAGTCCTGGAGCGTGTCGATCGCGTAGTGGCTCAGATGGTTGTACTCGTGCGCGGCGGTCACGCGCAGGGGGTCGAGCGGGCTCGCGTAGCCGGGGAACTCCGAAGGCGTGTAGTCGTTGTCGAGGACGAGGAAGCCGTGGCGGGAGTTGCCGCCCTGACCGGGATCGGTGGCGGCGTAGCCGAAGATGCCCTGGCCCCCCAGCTGCTTGACGTACGCGTCGATCTCGGGGCCGCCGCCGAGCCCTCCGTCCGCACTGGGCGCGCGCCAGCCGAGCTGTCCCTGCTCGACCGACTGGACCTCCTCGAGGGTCTCGAGCACCTGGTTCGCGTATGAGAGGCCGCCCGGCGGGGCGTCCGCGAACGCGCCGCTCGTCACGTAGTGGACGCAGATGTTGCTGCGGCAGATCCGGGCGACCGGCGCCTCCGCCGGGTAGCCGTCGCCGAAGGGGTCACCGCCGCGGTCGGTCGGCCGGGCGAGCCGCGACTCGCCGTCACGGCGCTCGGGGCCGTCCAGCGCCGGCAGGCGCAGCGCGAGCTCGCGCAGGGCGTGGGTCGCCTCGCGCCCGGTGCGGACGCCGCGCCCGCCCTCGAGGCGCCGCAGCTGCGCGAGCGCGCGCTCGGCCCCGCGCTCGTCGGTCGCGAGCGAGGCCGCCTTCGCCGGCCCGCGGGCGCCCGCGTGCGCGGGCACGAGGGCGAGCGCGACGAGCGCGGCGGCGAGGAATCTCGGGGCCATGCCTCCCACCTGTACATGCTCGGCGCCGATCGCGCCTCGCTTGAGCCTCAGAACGGCAGCTCGACCACGGTGGCGGCGATCGCCGAGTCGCCGATCTCGACCGTCTGCCCGGGCTCGGCCTCGCGCCGGAGGACGGCCAGGCCGATGGCGCCGAGACGGGGCGACACGCAGGCGCTTCCGACCTTGCCGACGACGCGGTCGCCGAGCCGGACCTCCTCGCGGCGCTCGACCGGATCCTGGAGGCGGAGGCCGCGCAGGTGGCGGTTGGGCCTGCCCTTCCAGAAGAGGCGCGCGACGGTCTCCTGCCCGACGTAGCAGCCCTTCTCGAACGAGACGGCGCGCAGGTGGATGCCGGCCTCCTGGGGCATCGTCTCCGCGTCCATGTCGAAGCCGAGACGCGGGCGGCCCGACTCGATGCGCAGGCACTCGGCGACGTCGAGGGGCACCTCGGGGACACCCAAAGCCTCACGGGCCGCGTCGGCGTCGGCGGTGATCACGTCCACGCCGAGGTCCGTCGCGACGTAGAGCCCGTGCTCTCCCTCGACGAACGCGTGCTCCGCGGCCACCGGTGCGGCGTCGAGCGCGGCTCTGGCGCCGGGCCCGACGAGCGAGAGGAGCGCACGGGCCTCCGTCACGTCCTCCATCGCGACGTCGCGGCCCACCGAATAGCGCTCGACCGTCCAGCGGGCGGGGACCAGACCGATCGCCTCCGTGTCCAGCAGCAGCCAGCCCCCGCCACGGAGGATGCGCATGTCGGCCCGGAACTTCCCCTTGTGGTCGAGCAGCGCGGCGTAGCAGCCCTGGCCCGGCTCGAGCGCCTCGACGTCGTTGGACACCTGGCCCTGGAGGAACTCGGCGGCGTCGGCGCCGCGAAGCAGGAGCTTGCCCCGGTCCGAGCGGTCGACGAGCGCCGTCGCGGTCGTCGCGAGCTCGTAGTCGGCGGTCGCGATCACGGGCCGATCGTAGCGGTGGGGGATGGCGGGCTTTTAGTCTCAACTAAGTTGTGCTTCAATAGCGACTGACGCCTATGTTGTCGCGCCGAAAGTTCATCTGCCGCCTGCCCATCGC
>DATMJO010000060.1:0-20204 GCA_035553855.1 Thermoleophilaceae bacterium
GTCCCGGTGACGAGCTTCGGGTAGAGCTTGCGGACCAGGAGCTGCTGGCCGATCGTCCAGACGTTCGTGGTGATCCAGTAGACGATGAGACCCGCCTCGAAGTTCACGATGAAGATCACGAAGACGAAGGGGAGCGAGAGCATGATCAGCCGCTGGGTGCGCTCGGCGCTGATCGCCGTGATGAGGCTCGCGCCGAGCTGGGTGACCACGTAGAGGACGATCAGCGTGGCCAGGACCCACGGGTGCCCCGTCACCGGCTCCGCGAGATCGGGGATGAAGAGGAAGCTCTCCTCGCCCTTGATGTCGTCCTTGAACTCGTCGCTGCGCAGCAGAAGGAAGAGCGAGAAGAAGAACGGGAGCTGCAGCAGGAGCGGCAGGCAGGACCCCAGCGGGTTGACCTTGTTCTCCTGGTAGAAGCGCATGAGCTCCTGGTTCATGCGCTGGCGGTCCTCCTTGTAGCGCTCCTGGATCTTCTTGATCTCAGGCTGGAGGACCTGGAGCGCCTGCATCGACTTCACCTGCTTGAAGGTGAGCGGCAGGATGAAGAGCCGCACCACGACCGTGAGCATGATGATCGAGGCGCCCCACCCGAAGCCGGCGCTGTCGTGCCAGAACTTCAGGATCTCGTGCGCGAGATCGACGAGGGGCTGGAGGGGGTTGGCGGCGATCACGGGCTTGTCTCGCGGGTCCTGAAGAGCTTCTGGTCAGCCACCGGATCGACTCCGCCGTGGCTCCACGGGTTGCAGCGCAGGATCCTCCAGGCCGCGAGCACGAACCCGCGCATCACGCCATGCTCGCGGATCGCCTGCGCCGCGTATTCCGAGCAACTCGGATGGTACTTGCAGCGCGCGCCCACCAACGGTGACAGCGCGCGCTGGTACGCGCGTAGCGGGGCGAGCACGAGGCGCCGGGCGAGCATCATGAGCCCGCGTCCTGCGCGAGTCCCGCCTGCGCCAGCAGGTCCCTCAGCGCCGTGGACACCGCGGGACCGCCCTCGGCCTCCGCGAGGGCGGCCGCCTCGGGCCGGGCGACGATCACGAAGTCGTGGCCGCCGGGAAGATCGCCGGCGTGCTCCCAGAACGCCTCGCGGAGCAGGCGCTTCATGCGGTTGCGCTCGACCGCTCCGCCGACGCGCCTGCCCACCGAGACGCCCAGCCGCGGGTCGTCGCCCGCCGCGCCGCGCGGGAACGCGTAGACGACGAGGTGCCTGCTGGCGTGCGAGCGACCCTCGCGGTAGACGCGGTCGAACTCCGCCGAGCGCGAGAGGCGGCGGCGCTTGCCGCTCCGACCTCCGCCCGGCTCCCGGGGCCCGAGGTCGCCTCCCCGGCGGACCGTCATGCTCAGGGGGTGAGGCGCTTGCGGCCGCGACGGCGCTTGCGCTGAAGCATGATCCGGCCCGCACGCGTGCTCATGCGGTTGCGGAAGCCGTGGCTGCGTGCGCGCTTGCGCTTCTTGGGTTGGTAGGTGCGCTTCATGTGTTAGCCGGCGCTCCGGGGACCGACCGGGTGGCGCAGTATAGGGGCGTGTCGCGGCCCGAGAAGATTTTCCGCGATTTGCGAACAGGGCGCTCCGGGCGGTGCGGCCCGGGGTCGGCCCGGATGTAGACTCCGCGAGACCCGGCCGGTGACTGTGGGCGGCCGGGGTCGGAACTCCTCGAAGCGACGGACCGGAACGCCCCGGAGGGGGCGCGCGACCACCTGTGCGACAAGACCTCGACGCCACCTGGAACGCCATCTCGAACCGCCTCCGCGGCGAGTTGACCGAGTTCGCGTTCCACATCTGGCTCGAGCCGCTCGCACCCGCCGGGCTGCGGGCCGGGACGCTGTACCTCCGCGCGCCGGCCCATTCCCAAGGCTGGCTCCGTGAGCGCTGGGTGCCGCGCCTGCGCTCCGTGGCGGCGACCGTCGACCCGGCTATAGCTGACGTCGAGATCGTCGGCGCGGACTGGGCGCCCGATGCCGGCCCGGTCCCTGCGTCCGGGCAGGCGGCGCCCCGGCTCAATCCGAAGTTCACCTTCGAGCAGTTCGTCATCGGGGAGTCGAACCGCTTCGCCCACGCCGCTGCCCTGGCCGTGGCCGAGCAGCCCGGTCAGGCCTACAACCCCTTGTTCATCCACGGTCCCCCTGGCCTCGGAAAGACCCACCTCCTCCATGCCATCGGCGACTTCGTCGAGCGCTTCGGCGGAGGCCTGCGGGTGCGCTACGCCACGGCCGAGACCTTCATGAACGAGTTCGTGGCCACCATGCGCGGGGGCGGCGACTCACAGGCGTTCAAGGCGGCGTTCCGCGGCGTTGACGTCCTGCTCGTCGACGACGTGCAGTTTCTCGCGTCCAAGGACCGCACGAAGGAGGAGTTCTTCCACACCTTCAACGCGCTGCGTGAGCGCGGCGCCCAGGTGGTCCTCTCGAGCGACCGCGCACCCACGGACCTCGAGGGCCTCGAGGACCGCCTCCGGGAGCGCTTCGCCTCCGGCCTGGTCGTCGGGATCGGCTCTCCGGATGCCGAGGTACGCCTCGCGATTCTCCGCCAGCGCGCGCGCCACGACGGTCTCGAGGGCGTCGCGGACGAGGCGCTGCGGGCCATCGCGGACGTCGCAGCGGGAAGCGTGCGCGCGCTCGAGGCCGCGCTCATCCGCACGGTCGCCTCGGCATCGATCGACGGTCTCGACCTCTCCGCCGACGTCGTGCGCGGCATCCTCGGCAGACTCGCGCCGCCCGCCCAGCGCAAGCCCACCGTCCGCGAGATCCAGGAGTGCACCGCCGAGGCGTTCGGCCTGACGCGCGAGCAGCTCCTCGAGCGCAACCGCCGGCCTGAGGTCGCGTTTGCGCGCAAGCTCGCGATGTACCTGGCGCGCGAGCTGACCGACGAGTCGCTACCGACCGTCGGCGAGCTCTTCGGCGGACGCAACCACACGACCGTCCTCCATGCGCACAGGGGTATCCACGAGGCGCTGCCGAGCGATCCCTCCACGGCCGGCGCCGTCGAGCGTGTGCGTAACCTCCTCGCCGCTGGCGACCGGACTGCCTGACACAATGCGCGACTTCGTGCGCTCCGAACATCCGCACAGCCCTACTAGTTCAAGCTTGAACCAATGAAGATCTCACTTGACCGCGAACAGCTGACCGCGCAGCTCGGCGTCGCCGTGCGAGGCGTCGCGACGCGCAGCGCGATCCAGACGCTCTCCGGAGTCCGGCTCGTGGCCGAGGGCGAGCGCGTCGAGCTCCAGGCGACCGACATGGAGGTGGGCGTGCGCATCGGCGTCGGAGCCTCCGTCGAGCGCGCCGGCTCAGCCGTGATTCCCGGTCGCCTGCTGCTCGACATCGTCCGCGGGCTCCCGCAGTCGTCGCTGACGATCGAGCACCGCGGCACGGAGCAGGACGTCGAGGTCGTCTCCGGCGGCGCCCGCTACCACGTCCGCACGCTTCCCGAGGACGACTTCCCGCGCCTTCCCGAGCCCTCGGGCGAGCCCACTCTCGAGGTTCCCGCCGACGCGTTCGTCGAGACGGTGGGCCGGGTGGCCCGCTCCGCGTCGAGGGACGAGACGCGACCGCACCTCACCGGGGTCCTCGTCACGGCTTCCGGCAACGACCTGCGGATGGTCGCGACCGACTCGTATCGGCTGAGCGTCAAGGAGACGAAGCTCGAAGAGGCGCTGCCCGCCTCGCTCGAGGTCAACGTGCCGGCCCGCGCGCTCGAGGAGCTCCGGCGTCTCGCGCCGGGGTCGGGCGCCGAGCGGCTCGCCGTGACCGCCCTGGAGAACCAGGTGATCTTCCAGCTCGGCGACGCGGTGCTGTCCTCGCGCCTGGTCGAGGGCCGATTCCCGAACTACCAACAGCTGCTCCCCGACGCCTACGAGCACGAGCTGCGCGTGGCGGGTGACGAGATCCGCGAGGTGGTCCGGCGGATGAGCCTCATGGCACAGAAGAACGCGCCGCTCAAGCTCCGCTTCGCCGAGGGCGAGCTGCAGATCTCGGCACAGACGCCGGACCTGGGCGACGCGAGCGAGACCCTGCCCGTCCCCTTCACCGGCGAGCCCTTCGAGATCGGCTTCAACCCGGAGTTCCTGCGCGACGGGCTCGACAGCGCGGAATCCGAGGAGCTGGTCCTGAAGCTGATCAGCCCGCTCCGCCCGGGCCTGATCCAGTCCGGCGACGACGGCGGGTTCCTCTACCTGATCATGCCGATCAGGCTCAACGTCTGAGGGCTCGCGGGTGCGCGTCAGCCGCGTCACCGCTCGCTCCTTCCGGAGCTACGAGCGGGCCGAGGCGAGTCTGGGTCCGGGCCTCACGGTCGTGGTGGGCCCCAACGGCGCGGGCAAGACGAACCTCCTCGAGGCCGTCTACTTCGGCTGCACGGGCCGCTCGTGCCGCACCTCGAACGAGCGGGAGGTCGTGCGCTTCGGGGAGTCGGTCGCACGCGTCACGGTCGACGTGGAGGACGACGACGCGGGGCACCGCATCGAGGTCGGCTTCGAGCCCGGCGAGCCGAAGCACCTGCGGGTGGACGGCGCGGCGGTCGCGCGCCTCGACGCCGGCTCCGTCCGTCCGCTCGTCTCCGTGTTCCTTCCCGACCGGCTGGATCTGGTCAAGGGCGCCCCGGGCGGGCGCAGGTCGCACCTGGACCACCTCGTCGGCGCGCTGTGGCCGGCCCGCGTCGAGACCAGGGCCGCCTACACCCGCGCATTGGCCCAGCGCAACGCGCTCCTCACCCGCATCCGACGCGGCGGCACCTCGCCGGACCAGCTCGACGCATGGGACGCGGAGCTCGCCCGGCACGGCGCCGAGCTCATGGGCGACCGCGCTCGCGCGGCCGAACTCGTCGCGCCGCCCTTCGCCGTGACCGCCGGGGAGCTGGGCCTGCCGTCTCCGGCGGCACTGCGCTACCGGCCGCGCTCGCACGCCTCGGACGCCGAGGGCCTCCGTGCGGAGCTCGCGGAGCGCCGGGGGTCCGACCTCGAGCGGGGGTTCACGGCGCACGGTCCGCATCGGGACGACCTCGAGCTGACCCACGACTCGCGCCCGCTCCGCGCCTACGGCTCCCAGGGCCAGCAGCGCCTCGCCCTGCTGGCGCTGCTGTTCGCCGAGCGGCAGGTGCTCCTGGCCGAGCGGGGGACCGCTCCGCTCATGCTGCTGGACGACGTCATGTCGGAGCTCGACGCGGCGCGACGCCGGCGTCTCGTCGACCTGGTCCTCGGCGCGGGGCAGGCTGTGATCACCGCGACCGACGCGGACCACGTCCCCGGCTCGCGAGACCCGGAGACCCGCCTCCTCGAGGTGGCCGCCGGCGAGATCCGGTCCGCGGGCGGGGTGCCGGCGTGAGGCGCCCGGGGCCGCGGCCGCTGTCCGCCGCGCTCGCGCAGACGCTTGCGGCGGCCGAGCCTCAGACCACGCTCGCGGCGGTGCAGCGCGCGTGGCCCGGCGTGGTCGGGGAGCGCATCGCGGCCGAGGCGAGGCCCGCCGCGGAGAGGGGCGGGACCGTCACCGTCGAGTGCCGCTCGGCGGTGTGGGCCCAGGAGCTCGAGCTCATGTCGGAGGACCTGTTGGGGCGCCTCGCGGACGCGCTCGCGGGCCCTCCCGCGCCCTCCCGGCTGCGGTTCGTGGTGGGCGGTCGGGCCGCGTCGTCGTAACAGTGGTGAACCGGGCTCCTCGCGCGATGCCGAAACATGGCGATTTGCAGGCATTTCGTGACACCCGTGAGCGTCCGCCCGCGGGGCTAGTCTGCTACCCTTCAGGGGCGATCTTTTCGCACCGCCCCGGCCCCGCCAGCAAGGCGTGGACGCCGGGGTTTTTGCAGGCGCCGAACGAACGAACGGAACCCCTTGGAGAACAAGAAGCCCAACCCGAACGGTGAGTCCTCGGGCAGCTACGGCGCCCAGGACATCACGGTGCTCGAGGGCCTCGAGGCGGTTCGCAAGCGCCCGGGAATGTACATCGGCTCGACCGGCCTCCGCGGGCTCCACCACCTCATCTACGAGGTCATGGACAACTCGGTCGACGAGGCGCTCGCGGGCGAGGCCGACCAGGTGGAGATCGTCATCCACCCTGACAACCGCGTCACCGTCACCGACAACGGCCGCGGCATCCCGGTCGACATGCACGAGAAGGAGAAGCGTCCCGCGGCCGAGGTCGTGCTCACCGTGCTCCACGCCGGCGGCAAGTTCGGCGACGGGGGCGGATACAAGGTCTCCGGAGGGCTCCACGGCGTCGGCGTCTCGGTGGTCAACGCCCTCTCCGAGGAGCTGCTGCTCACGATCTGGCGCCAGGGCCACCAGTGGACCCAGCGCTACGAGCGCGGGACGCCCACGACCGAGCTCATCAAGGGGCCGAAGTCGGATCGCCGCGGCACGAGCATCACCTTCCTCGCCGACCTCGAGATCTTCGACACGCTCGACTTCGACCGCACCGTGCTCGAGCAGCGCTTTCGCGAGATGGCGTTCCTCACCCGAGGCCTCAGGATCGCCTTCCGCGACGAGCGGGGCGAGGGCTTCGAGACGAACTTCCAGTACGAGGGCGGCATCCGCGACTTCGTCGCCTACCTGCACGGGCAGGGCACGAAGGAGCCGCTCCACAAGAAGATCGCCTACGTCGAGGAGGAGGGCGAGATCGGCGAGGTCGAAGTCGCGCTGCAGTGGAACTCCTCCTACCAGGAGTCGCTGCTCTCCTTCGCCAACAACATCAACACTCACGAGGGCGGCACGCACCTGTCCGGCTTCCGCTCCGCGCTCACCCGCACCGTCAACGCCTACGCGAAGCAGATCGGCGAGCTGAAGGAGGGCAAGGACGACAACCTCCAGGGCGAGGACATCCGCGAGGGCCTCACGGCGGTCATCTCGGTGAAGATCCGCGATCCGCAGTTCGAGGGGCAGACCAAGACGAAGCTCGGCAACCCACCGGTCGAGGGCTTCGTCCAGGCGGCCGTGAACCGCGGGCTGTCCGAGTTCCTCGAGGAGAACCCCGGCGAGGCGCGCGTGATCATCAAGAAGGCGGTCTCAGCCGCGCGCGCCCGTGAGGCAGCGCGCAAGGCACGTGACCTCACCCGGCGCAAGTCGGCGCTCGAGAACTCGGCGCTCCCAGGCAAGCTCGCCGACTGCTCGGTGCGCGACCCGTCGCTCGCGGAGCTGTTCGTGGTCGAGGGCGACTCGGCCGGCGGCTCCGCCAAGCAGGGCCGCGACCGGCACACGCAGGCGGTGCTGCCGCTACGCGGCAAGATCATCAACGCGGAGAAGAACCGCATCGACAAGGTGCTCTCCAACCAGGAGATCCAGGCGCTCATCACCGCGATCGGCACCGGCATCCGCGAGGAGTTCGACATCGAGCGGGCCAGGTACCACAAGGTCATCATCATGTGCGACGCCGACGTCGACGGCGCCCACATCCGCACGCTCGTGCTCACCTTCCTCTTCCGCGAGCTGCCGGACCTGATCGAGGCCGGCTACGTGTACCTCGCGAAGGCCCCTCTCTACAAGGTCAAGCAGGGCCAGCAGGAGCTCTACCTCGAGAAGGAGTCCGAGCTCGAGGAGTTCCTGCTGCGCGACAAGATCGAGCGGATCGAGATCTTCGACCGCGCTGCGTCCCCGTTCAAGCTCACCCAGGCCCGCTGGCAGAAGTTCGGGCGGCTGCTCAAGCAGTACGAGGGCTGGGCGTCCGCGCTGCGCGCCGAGTACGGACACGAGACGATCACGTTCCTGGAGGAGTCGCAGATCCTCGACGAGGGCATCCTCGACGCCGCCGGCGCCGCCGACCTGTTCGGCAAGGAGGTGCCCGAGGGCGAGCCCTACGAGACCGAGCTGCGCTCGGCGGACGACGAGGCGCTCTCGGTGCGGGTCGTGGAGCGCCGGACCGGGTCGGCCTCGACCTACCGCCTGAAGCGGGCGATGTTCGAGGCCGCCGAGTACCGCGGCTTCGTCCGCGTGCACGCGGACCTCAAGGACCTGGCCGGCATCCCGCCGTTCAGCGTCTCGCTCGGAAAGAAGAAGGACGAGGCGCTCTCGTTCGAGGACCTCCGCCGCGCCGTGATCGACGTCGCCAAGGAGGGCGTCACGCTCCAGCGCTTCAAGGGGCTCGGCGAGATGAACCCGGACCAGCTCTTCGACACCACGATGGACGCCGAGCGGCGCACGCTCCAGCAGGTCACGGTGGACGACGCCAGCGTCGCCGACCAGATCTTCTCGATGCTCATGGGCGACAAGGTGGAGCCCAGGCGCGAGTTCATCGAGGCCCATGCGAGAGAGGTGACCAACCTTGACGTGTAACCGCAACCCCTCGCCGGCCGCAGGCCAAGCGATACAAGGACGCAGGGAGCGCGGCCTGCCCTGGCAGGTGAGCGACCGAGGACGCCGTAGCGCGAAGGCGTGCGGCCGGCGATGACCGTGGAGCAGCTGACAGGCGGAAACATCGAGCCGCGCGGGCTCGAGGAGGAGATGCGCTCGTCGTACCTCGACTACGCGATGAGCGTGATCGTGGGGCGCGCGCTGCCCGACGTGCGCGACGGCCTCAAGCCAGTCCACCGCCGCGTGCTCTACGCGATGAACGAGGTCGGCCTCACGCCTGGCCGGCCGTACCGCAAGTGCGCCAACGTCGTCGGCGCCGTGATGGGCAACTACCACCCGCACGGCGACTCGGCGATCTACGACGCGCTCGTGCGCCTCGCCCAGGACTTCGCCCAGCGCTACCCACTCGTCGACGGCCAGGGCAACTTCGGCTCGATCGACAACGACCCGCCGGCCGCCATGCGGTACTGCGTGACCGGTGACACCCGTGTCGCGACGACGGCCGGCACGTTGCGGATCGACTCGATCGTGCCCGGCGCGATGCCCGAGTCGGAGACCGACATCGACCTCGAGGTGCTCGACCGGCTCGGGCGCCCGGTGCCGGCTTCGCGCCTGTTCCACTCGGGCGATCACCCCACCCTGCGCCTGACCACCAAGCAGGGCCATGAGCTCACCGGGACGCACAACCACCCGGTCCTCTGCCTGGTCGACGTGGCCGGCGTGCCGATGCTCCTGTGGAAGCTGCTCGATGAGATCGGCCCAGGCGACCGCGTGGCGATGGCCCGCGTGCCGCTCGCCGACGAGCGCGAGACGAGCACGGAGGAGCGAAGCCTCGCGCTGCTCGCCGGCGCGTTCGTGGCCGAGGGCTGGATCAGCGGGCGCAGGGCGGGCTTCAACAACGTGGACGCCGCCTATTTCGACGCGGTCGCCGAGGCCTACGACGCCGCCGTCGGCGGACCCCGCTACGTGTCGTCCAGGGTCATCGCCTCGGGCAGCGTGCTCCACGAGCTCGACGTGCACAACCTCGAGCACCTTCACAGCAGCCCGCTCGCGGAGATCACCGGCCGCAGCGCGGCCAAGCGCGTGCCGGAGTTCGTCTGGCGCATGTCGCAGGAGGGCAAGCGCGTCTTCCTGCGCTCGCTGTTCACCGGCGACGGCTCCTCCTCGCTCCTGCCCCGCCACACGATCCAGGTCTCGTACTCGACCCGGAGCGCGGGCCTCGCCCGCGACGTGCAGCTGCTGCTGCTCGAGTTCGGCGTCGTCGGGCGCATCTGCCGCGCTGCCAGCGGCGAGCTCAAGGTCGTGGTCTCGAATCGCCGCGACGCGCGGATCTTCGCGCGGGAGCTCGGCTTCCTCGGCGCCAAGCACGACAAGCTCGTGCGCGACCTCGCCACGATCCCGGAGTCGAGCCGCGCGCTGAGCAGCGACCACGTGCCGTTCGTGGCCGGCTTCATCCGCTCGGAGAGCGGCTCGCCCTGGAGTGACCGCGACTGGCTGGTCCGCCACAACGTGGATCGGATCGAGCGCTGGGAGCAGGGCGGCCAGGCGATCCTCGAGCGGATCGCGTCGCCCGAGGCCAGGCGAGTCGTCGAGCCGCTCGTGTCGGGTGGCTACTACTACGCCGAGGTCGAGTCGGTCGAACGGGCGGGAACCCGGCCGGTCTACTCGATCAAGGTCGAGACCGAGGACCACTCGTTCCTCACCAACGGGTTCGTGAGCCACAACACCGAGGCGCGCCTCGAGCGCATCGCCACGGAGCTCCTGGCCGACATCGACGAGGACACCGTCGACTTCGGGCCGAACTACGACGGCTCGCGCAACGAGCCGCTCGTCCTGCCCGCCCGCTTCCCGAACCTGCTCGTGAACGGCGCCACCGGGATTGCTGTCGGCATGGCCACGAACATCCCGCCACACAACCTGCGCGAGACGGTGGACGCGGTTGTCGCCTACGTCGACAACCCCCAGATCGACGTGGCCGGCCTGATGCAGCACATCAAGGGCCCGGACTTCCCCACGGCCGGGATCATCCTCGGCCGCCAGGGCATCAAGGACGCCTACGAGACCGGGCGGGGCCGCGTGCGGATGCAGGCGCGCGCGCACATCGAGCCGCTGCGGCAGGGCAAGGAGGCGATCATCGTCACCGAGCTGCCCTACCAGGTGTCGAAGGGCGACGGGCGCAACGACGGCTCCGGCCTGATCAAGAAGATCGCCGAGGTCGTCGGCGACAAGAAGATCCCCGAGATCTCCGACCTGCGCGACGAGTCGGGCAAGGACGGCATCCGGATCGTGATCGAGCTGAAGCGCGACGCGATCCCGAAGGTCGTGCTCAACAAGCTCTACAAGCACACGCCGATGCAGGCCACGTTCGGCGTGAACATGGTCGCGCTCGTCGACGGCGTCCCCAAGACGCTGAGCCTGCGCGAGGTGATCGGCGCCTACGTCGACCACCAGCGCGACGTGATCGTCCGCCGCACGAAGTACCGCCTCCACAAGGCCGAGCGCCGCGCCCACATCCTCGAGGGGCTGCTCATCGCCGTCGCGGACATCGACGCGGTGATCGAGCTGATCCGCTCGAGCTCCGA
Organism: Thermoleophilaceae bacterium; assembly: GCA_035553855.1. Lineage (GTDB taxonomy): Bacteria > Actinomycetota > Thermoleophilia > Solirubrobacterales > Thermoleophilaceae > JBBDYQ01. Next base: position 10,852 of record DATMJO010000060.1, read on the forward strand.
CGTCGAGGAGGCCCGCGGCAGGCTGATGGAGCGCTTCGAGCTCAGCGAGGTGCAGGCCCAGGCGATCCTCGACCTCCAGCTCCGTCGGCTGACCTCGCTCGCGGTGGACGAGCTGCGCAAGGAGCACGCGGACGAGGTCGAGAAGATCAAGGAGTTCCGCTCGATCCTGGGGGACGAGGAGCGGGTGAACGCCGTGATCAAGGAAGAGCTCGCGGAGATCAGGGGCGCCTACGGCGACGAGCGCCGCACAGAGATCACGGCCTCCGCGGACGACATCGACATCGAGGACCTGATCGCCGACCAGCAGATGGTCATCTCGATCACGAAGTCCGGCTACATCAAGTCGCTCCCGCTCTCGACCTACCGCCAGCAGAAGCGCGGAGGCGTCGGCGTCATCGGGATGGACATGAAGGACGACGACTACATCGAGCACCTCTTCGTGTGCTCGACACACGACTACCTCCTGTTCTTCACGAACCGCGGGAAGGTCTACCGCCAGAAGGTCTACGAGCTGCCCGAGGGGGCGCGCACCGGAAAGGGCCGCGCGCTCGTGAACCTGCTTCCGCTGCGGGAGGGCGAGTTCGTCAAGGCCGTCATCGAGACGCGCGACTTCGCCGAGGGCAAGTACCTCGTCTTCGCCACGCGCAAGGGCATGGTGAAGAAGACCGAGTTCATCGCCTACAACACGCCGATCAAGGCGGACGGGATCATCGCGATCAAGATCCGCGCGGACGACGAGCTGGTCGCCGTCCGGCGCACGAGCGGCGACGACTCGGTGCTGATGGTCTCCCGCTCCGGGCACGCGGCGCACTTCGAGGAGACGCAGGTGCGCGCGATGGGCCGGGACACGAGCGGCGTTCGCGGGATGAACGTGAGCCGCGGCGACAACCGCGTTCTCGCGATGGACATCGCGCGGGAGGGCACCGAGCTGCTCGTCGTCACCGAGAACGGATACGGCAAGCGCACCGCGGTCAGCGAGTACCCGAAGAAGGGCCGCGGCTCGATGGGTGTGCAGACGATCAAGCTCACCGAGGCCAAGGGCGCGCTCGCGGGCGCGCTCGTCGTGAAGGAGCATCAGGACCTGGTGTTCATCTCGCAGAACGGGATGGTTCAGCGCACCCCCGTCGCCGGGATCAACCTCTACGGGCGCGCGTCGCAGGGCGTCCGGGTGATGAACCTCCGCGAGGACGACATGGTGAGCGCGGTGGCGCTCGTCGCCGAGGGCTCCGCCGACACCGGCGCGTCGGTCCAGGGCGAGATCGACGCGGAGGCCGACGACGCCGCCGAGGCGCCGACGGACGGCGTGCCCGAGGCCGAGGCTCCCGGCACGGAGTCCGGGGACGAGCCGGCCGCGGACGAGCCCGGTGACGCGGACGCGACAGAGGGCTGACGCCCGCGCCGGCGCCGGTGGGCATCGACCGGCCGATTTGCTCTAATCCACCTACCAGAGAAAGGAGGTGGTCCGAACGTTGAGTGACAGATTCTTTGGGACCCTGGAGGTGTCCGGCCGCTAGGTCCGGAGCTGGGCCCGCCTGGCGGAGTCCACCCGCGACACCGTCGGATCCGTCCCGGCCGGAGGTCGTCCCCCCGGCCGCCTTCTCCGTCTGGAGGGCAGCAGGCGATCCGATCGAGTCCAGTGACCGTGAAGTTCCGGAGGGGCGTCCGCGAGGGCGCCCCTCCTCGTTCAGGCGGGCGCCGCCTCAGGGCTGGTCGTCGTCGCCGGCGGACTCGAGCCTCTGGACGCGCTCCTCCAGCCCGGCCACGCGCTCGTCGAGCGTGCCGACGTTCTCGTTGAGGTCCCGCGCCGCGCGAACGGCGTCGCGCGTGTCGCTGCGCGCCTGCGAGACGTCCTCGGCGAGCTTCTCGAGGTCGTCCGCGGTCGGCGCGCCCTCGAGCTGCTTCTCGATGTCGTCGAGCCGGCCCTCGAGCTTTCGCTCCAGCTCTCCGATGCGGCTCGTCAGCCCCAGCGCGGCGTCGGAGCGCTGTGGAACGGGATCCTCCTGGACGAGAGCGACCGCCGCGATCACACAGGCCGCGACGGCGAAGACCGCCACCGCGGCGAGCAGGCGGCGGAGCGCGCGGACGTGGGACAGGGACGCCGGATGGAGGTCGAGGTCCCCGCCCTCCCGGGGAGGCTCGCCCGTCACGCGGCGGTGGCCAGGTACTGATCCCAGGCCTTGGGGATCTTGGGGGCCGCGACGTGGATGAAGATCCCCGGGCCGGGAGCGCGCGGAGCCGTTCGCGGATGCATGTCGGCCTGCTGGGGCAACCGGTCGCCCTTGCGCCGGTTGCAGGGCGCGCAGCAGGTGACGATGTTGTCCCACGTGGAGGGGCCGCCCTTGGAGCGGGGGATCACGTGATCGACGGTGAGGTTCCCGCGCTCGCTCCCGCAGTACTGGCAGGACCACAGGTCACGGGCGAACACGGCGCGGCGGGTGATCTTGCGCCGGTGGACATCGCGCGGCACGCGCACGTAGGTGACGAGGCGGATCACGGAGGGCTGGGGGAGGGTCATGTGCTCGGAATGGAGCACCCGGTCGCCGATCTCGATCAACTCGGCGCGCTCCTTCAGGAGCAGCACGGCTGCGCGCCGGATCGTGCACACGTTCACCGGCTCGTACGACGCGTTCAGCACGAGTACGCGACCTGACACGGCGCGGGTGAGTCTAGCGGCAGGCATGGCGGCCTCAGGCGGCCGGATACGACCCGAGCACGCGCAGCGTCTCCACCCGGGACCCGAGCGCGGCGAGCGCCTCCGCCACGTTCGGCTCGTCCGCGCCGCCGTCGAGGTCGGCAAAGAACATGTAGTGCCCCAGGCGCACGCGCCGCGGTCGCGATTCGATCTTCGTGAGGTTTATCTCGCGGTCCGAGAGCTCGGAGAGGACCGCTACGAGCGCGCCGGGGGAGACGTCGTTGAAGCCCCAGAAGACGATCGAGGTCTTCGTGGGCGGGGCAGGCGGCGGGGTGCCCTCGGCTGCGAGCCACACGAACCGGGTCAGGTTGTCGTCGCGGTCCTCGATGCCCTCGGCGAGGACGACGGCCCCGTAGATCTCCGCCGAGAGCCGGGCGCCCACGGCCGCCTCGGAGCCGCTGCCGCCCGCGACCATGCGGACGGCCTCGGCCGTGGAGGAGGTCAGCCCGCGCTCGGCCCCGGGGAGGCGCTCGCGCAGGAAGCGGCCGCATTGCGCGAGCGCCTGGGGATGCGAGTGAACGCGGGTGACGCCGGCGAGCCCGATCTCGCGCGCGGCGATCAGGCAGTGCGTGACCGGGTGTACGACCTCCGAGAGGATTCGCACATCGGTCGCGTCGCTCGCGAGGGCATCGAGGGTCGCGGCGACGCCGCCCTCGAGCGAGTTCTCGATCGGGACGACGCCACGGTCGGCGCGGCCGTCGTGGACGGCGAGGACGACCTCCTCCACCGTGGGGTGGGGTTCGCAGTCGTGATCGCCATCGGGCCGCGAAGCGCGCAGGGCCTCCTCGGTGAACGTGCCGGCCGGTCCGAGGAAGGCGATCCGCACGCGCTCAGGCGCGGGATGCGCCGAGCGCCTGCTCGACCGCCTCGCGCTCCTCGGGGGAGAGCTCGAGATCGGGCTCGCCCTCGTTGATCCGCTTCACGTAGACCCGGGCCTGGTCGCGGTGGAGGATCGACGACACCACGACCCCGGTGCTGTGGGAGTCGAGGAGCGCGTATGAGCTCGACTGCTGACCGGACATCTCGTTGTAGGCGTCGTAGCGCACGAGCGCGGTGTAGGCGACGCAGCCGTCGATGCGGCCCTCCGCGGCCAGCATGCGCTCGTCGATCCTGCCGTGGGCCTCCTCGACCCATTCGCGCAGGTCCGAGAAGGCCTGCTCCAGCCTGCTGGCGTGGCTCACGAGGTCCTGCTGGCCACCCGGGCCCAGCACCGCGGCCTGGGCGGCACGCATGCGCCGGAGGCGCACGGCGAGCACGATCGCGAGGACAAGCGCGCCGAGCGCGACGGCCGCGGCGGCCAGGGCGACGATGCCCGTGGTTCCCGAGAGCTCGTCCATGCGGCCGGAGCGTAGCGCCAGCCGCCGAGGCACCCCGGTCAGCGCGTGAAGATCACCCGGGCCTCGAGCTTGTTGTTGTCGGTCTTCTCCTCGCCGGGCACCGGCTCGACCTCGACCGTGACCTGCACGGGCTGGCCCGTGGGCGGTGGCTCGGCGACCGGGATCTGGACGACCTTGGTCTCGCCCGCGGCGATCGAGTCGAGGCGCTCCTCGAAGACGATCGGCTTGGCGGAGCCCGCGAGGGAGACCTTGACCGTGACGTCGGTCTCCTCGTTCTCCCCCTGGTTCTGGACGCTCACGTCGAAGCGAAGGCTCTCGCTCAGGCGGATCTCGAGCGCCCCGCCCGCCGCGAGGGTCTGGCCGCTCGGTTGCACGGTTACCCCGTTCACCCCGTTGCCGTGCAGGCCCGGGGCGACCTCGCCGTTCCCGCCACCACCGCCACCGCCGCGGATGCGGCTGATGCGGTCGGCCACGGTGCCCGGCCGCAGCCAGTCGATGTCCGGCAGGAACTGGCTGTTTGCCACCTGGACCTCGGCGAGAACCTCCTCCTTCTCTAGCGGCTCGCGCAGGTTCGGAACCACGCGCTGGGTGTAGAGGACGTCGCTCGCCAGGAAGTTGAGCATCTGGGCGGCTATGCGCTGGGTGGCCTCGCTGCGACCCTCCTCCCCGAGCGCGGTGCGCAGGAGCCGCGCGATCGAGCGGGTGCCGTCGCGCCGCAACTCGAGCGTGTCGACCAGGTAGCGCTGCGCGGTCTTCAGCTCGTCGGGAGCGTCGAGCCCGTCGGCGCGGTCGGCGAGCTGCTCGGCCTCGACGCCGAAGCCGTTGATCGTCTGCTCGAGCTCGATGGCGCTCTGGCCGCCCTCGCGCAGCAGCCCGAAGAGAGCGTCGCTCTGCTGCTGCGAGGCGTCCACGAGCTCCTTCACGTCACGTGCGTAGTCCTTGAACGAGCGCTCCTTGCGCGCGTCCAGGCAGCCGCGGAACCCGAGGACGAGCAGGATCAGCGCGACCACGACGGCACCGCCGGCAATGGTCCGCCGCACCATGAGGGTCTGGCGGTCCACCGGCGGGCCGGGCGGGCCCGATGGGGGCTGCCGCCGGGCGGGTGACCGCACGGGGCGGTCTTCGCGTTCGTCAAAGGAGGACAAGGTTTCCGGTCCTGGCGGTTTCGTCAAGTATTACCGGCCTGTCGGCCGACTCCTGCAAGGGGACGGCCGGTATGGGGCGAATCGAGCATCCGGAGTGGAACGGCCGGTCATCACAGAAGAGCTTCCCAGCGAAGGCACCGAGAGCACCCGCCGCCTCCCGCGCAGCGATCCGCCGCCGGCGCCGCAGGAGGCGCTCGTGCTCGGGCGCTACCGACTCCTGCGCCGCCTCGGCGCCGGCGGCTTCGGTGTCGTCTGGGCGGCCTTCGACGAGCGCCTGGAGCGCGAGGTGGCCGTGAAGATCCTTCCCCGGGACGGCCAGGATCGCTCCGGAGAGCGCGAGGCGCGGGCCGCGGCTCGCCTCAACCATCCCGGGATCGTCGCCCTCTACGAGCTCGGGGAGGACGAGACCAACACCTACCTGGTCTCCGAGCTCGTCCCCGGCAGCACCTTTGCCGAGCTCGCTTTCGAGCGGGCGCTCTCGGACCGGGATGTCGCGCGCATCGGGGTCGCCCTCGCAGACGCCCTCTCCCACGCCCACGCCCGCAGGGTCATCCACCGTGACGTGAAGCCGGGGAACGTCCTGGTCCTCGCCGAGCCCGCGGCCGGCGCGGGCTTCGCGAAGCTCGCCGACTTCGGAGTCGCGCATCTCGCGGGCGGCGACCCGCTGACCCGCACCGGCGACGTGGTCGGAACGCTCGCGTACATGGCGCCGGAGCAGGCCGAGGGCGAGCGGGTCACGCCCGCGGCCGACGTCTACTCGCTCGCGCTGACCCTTTACGAGGGCTGGGCCGGCACCAACCCGGTCCGGGCCCGCGGGCCCGCGGCTACTGCGCGGCGCCTGGGTCGCCCGCTCCCGCCGCTTGCCCGCTCCCGCCGCGATCTGCCGGCCCCTCTGTGCCGGGCGGTGGACGAGGCGCTCGACCCGGACCCCGAAGCCAGGCTCTCCCTCGACGATCTCCGCGACGCGCTCGCCGGTGCCGAGCCGGGCCTGAGCGACGAGGGCGGTCTCGTGGAGGCCGAGACGCGCGAGCGCTTCGGAATCGCCCGTACCTCCACCTGGCGCCGCGCGCGCACGAAGGTCCTCGGCGCGCCCGCCTGGGAGGCGGAGCCGGTCGCCGTCGGCCTGCGGGCGCGCCTGGGGGCGGGCGCCGCGGCGGGGCTGGCCGCGCTTGCGGGCGTGGTCGCGCTCGGGCTCGAGCCGTCGTTCTCGCCTTTCGCGGCCGCGGCCTGCGTTGCGTTCGTGGTGGCGCTCCTGCCGCGGTTCGGCTGGCTCGCCGCGGCAGTCGCGTTCCTCTCCTGGCTCGCGGCCGCCGGCGAGGGCCTCCCCGGAACGGCGCTCGTGCTGGCGCCCGCGCTCCTGGCCGTTCCACTGCTCCTGCCGCGCGCGGGGGTCGCGTGGTCGGTCCCGGCCCTCGCGCCCCTGCTGGGGGTCGCCGGGCTCGCGCCGCTGTACCTGGTGGTCGCGGCCCTTGCGGCCCCGCCGGGCCCGAGCGCCGCCGCGAGCGCGCTGCGCCGCGCCGGCCTCGGCGTGGCGGGGTTCGCGCTGGTCGTGGCGGTGGAGCTCGTCTCCGGAGAGTCGCTTTTGTTCGGAGCGCCGCAGGCGGCGGCCGAGGCCGGCGCGTGGGAGGGCTCGCTCCGCCTTGCCGCCGAGGACGCCCTGTGGCCGCTTCTCGACGGGCCGTCGCTGGTTCCCGTCGCAGTGTGGGCGACCGTGCCGCCGCTCCTCGCGCTCGTGGTTCGTGCCCGCTCGCTCGCGCTCGACGTCGCCGGCGCGGCGCTCTGGACCGGGGCGCTGGTCGCGGGCCACCTGGCACTTTCGGACATCACGCTGGGCTCTGTGCCGCTCGGCCCGGCGGAGGGCCTGGCGCCGGCGGCGGTGCTCGCCGCGGTGGCCGCCGTCGCGGCCGCGGGAGCGGGCATGTGGCCGCGCTCTTCCAGCGGAGGCTTTGACGGCTCTAGGATGGACGCCGCATGAGCGTGCTCCGCAACCTGGAGGCCAAGCTCGAGGGCCTCGTCGAGGGGGCGTTCAGCCGCGCTTTCAAGTCCCAGGTCCAGCCGGTCGAGATCGCGCACAAACTCGTCAAGGAGATGGAGGACCGAAAGACCGTCTCGGTCTCGCGCACCTACGTGCCCAACCACTATCGGGTGTTCCTCTCCCCCAAGGACCGGGCACAGTTCGAGGGATATGAGGACGCGCTTCGCAAGGAACTCTCCGACTACGTGCTGGAGCACGCGCGCGCCGAGGGCCTTGCCCTCGTGAGCCGCCCGCAGGTCGAGCTCGAGACCGACGAGCGCCTCGCCCTCGGGGAGTTCGGGATCCAGGCCCAGCTCGTGGACCTCCACGACGACGAGGAGCCCTCCGGCGGCGACTTCGGCCACACGATGGTCTACTCCCCCGATCGTGAGGCGCGGCCCCTCATCTCTCCCGACTCGGCACGCGCCGTTCTCTCCGGGGCGGGCAGGCGACTCGTCCTCGGCGGCGAAGCGATGGTCGTGGGGCGAAGCCGCGACTGCGACATCCGCGTGGACGACCCCAACGTCTCCCGCCGCCACGCCGAGCTGCGGCGCACCCCCGAGGGCTGGACGCTCGTGGACCTCGGGTCCACCAATGGGACGAAGCTCAACGGCCGGCGGGTGGACGAGGCGCCCCTGTCCCCGGGCGACGACGTGATGTTCGGCCTCACCCGCTACACGTTCGAGCTCGAGCCGTGACCACCGACGAGCCGGTCGCCGTCGCGCTCAAGTTCGGCTTCCTGGCCGTGCTCTACCTGTTCCTGCTGTGGGTGGCGCGCAGCTCGGTGAAGGACGTCGGGCGGCAGGGCGAGGCGCTGGTGGAGCCCGCCGGGGGCGTCGACCTCGACGGGCCGCGCCGGCGGGAACGCGAGCCGCAGATGGACCTCCGCTCCGGCGTGTCGCCTCAGCTCGAGATCATCGCGGCGCTCGCCCACGAGCCCGGCACGGTGCTCGACATCGGGGAGGGCGTGACGATGGGAAGATCCGACAACGCGGACGTCCGCGTGGACGATCCGTTCGCCTCGTCGGCGCATGCCAGGATCTTCCCCCGCGGCCCATTCATGTATATCGAGGACATGGGATCAACCAACGGCACCTATCTGAACGGCCGGCAGCTCCGCAAGGTGGAGCAGCTCAAGGTCGCCGACGTCATCCGCATCGGCGAGTCCGAGTACAGGTACCAGGAGTAGCCCCGTGAGCCTCCGGATCGTCGAACAGGTCGCCCTCAGCGACGTAGGCCGCCAGCGGTCGAGCAACGAGGACTCCTACTTCCAGGGGTCGCCGCTGTTCGCCGTCGCCGACGGGATGGGCGGGGCCCAGGCCGGCGAGGTCGCCTCCAGCATCGCCGTGAAGACCGTCGGCGAGCTCATGGAGGGCTCATGGGACACGCCGGAGGGGCGCCTCGTCGAGATCGCGACGGAGGCTAACCGGCGCATCCACGAGCTCTCACAGCGCGATTCCTCCCGCCAGGGGATGGGCTGCACGCTGACCGTGGCATTCGTCGGCGACGGCGAGGTGACGATCGGCCACGTCGGCGACAGCCGCGCCTACCGCCTGCGCGACGGAAGCTTCGAGCAGCTCACGAACGACCATTCGCTCGTCGAGGAGCTGGTCCGCCAGGGCAAGCTCACGGCGGAGGAGGCCGAGGTCCACCCGCAGCGCTCGATCATCACCCGCGCCCTGGGGCCTGAGGGCGAGGTGGAGGTCGACGCCTTCACGCACGCCGCGAAGCCCGGCGACCTCTACCTGCTCTGCTCCGACGGGCTCACCGGCATGGTCCCCGACGAGCGCATCTGCGAGATCCTGGGCGGGGACTCCCCGCTCTCCGAGGCGGCCTCCACCCTGATAGGCGCCGCGAACGACAACGGTGGCCGCGACAACATCACCGTCGTGCTGTTCCGCCTGGGCAGCGGCGAGGATGGCGAGGGCGACGACCTCGGCGGGACGCAGGTGGACCTCACGGCGGACCAGGTCAGGGACGCGGCCGCGATGACCAAGCCCGCGGACGTCCAGGAAACGGTGCCGCGCGACACGCAGAAGACCGCCCCTCGGGAGACGGTCACGAGCGCCACGGCCGTGACCGGCGGCGCCGCCGCCGCGGAGCGTGAGGTGGACGACTTCACGCGCGTGGGCACCCCGACGCTCGAGGCGCCCCCGCCCGAGCCC
>DATMJO010000061.1:0-25433 GCA_035553855.1 Thermoleophilaceae bacterium
CCTGCTCGAGGCCGCCCGAGCCGATCGACTCGAGCTCCTGCATGTCGGCCCCGGCACAGAACCCGCGGCCCTCGCCGGTCACGACGATCACCCGCACGTCGCCGTCGGCCGCGCAGCCGGCCAGGTGGCCGAAGTACGCGCGCTCCATCTCGCCGGTCCAGGCGTTCAGGCGTTCCGGGCGGTTCAGGGTGAGGACGGCCACCCCGTCGCTCGTCTCGCGCTTGACGACCTCGCTCATGTCCGTGCCTCCTCGGTGATGGTGAACCTGACCCCGCCGATCTCGGTGGTGCCCGCGGGCCTGCCCGGCAGCGCCACGGAGACCTCGACGAGCCCGCCGTCGGGCCCCTCGCGGAAGGCGACCGGAGCACCGTCCAGCTCGAGCGCGGGCCCGTCGGTGAGGCCGACGCCCAAAACCTGCGCCCAGCGCCCGGCGACGGCCTCCGGGTCGGTGACCTCGATCACGGCGCCGGTGAGGCGTCCCTGCGCGCCCCGGCCCTCCCGCTCGGTCCAGTCCGGGCCGCCCCAGCGCCAGGAGCCGGGCGGCTCGGCGCGGTCGAGCGAGACGATCGCCCCGCGCATGTCCGCCGGATGAAGATGGGTTCCCGAGATGTCGGGCAGGTCGATCTGCCACACGACCCTGATGCCCGCCTCCCTCGCCCGTGCCCGCGCGGCCTCCAGGTCGTCGAGCTGGAAGATGACCATGTAGCCGGAGTCGCCGCCGCGCCGCTCGAGGTGCCTGCCCGCCGCCGTCCCCGGGAGAGTGGGGGTGACGACCTCGACGAAGCGGTCGCCGAGCGCGAAGACCGCGTTCTCGAGGCCGAACTCGCGGACGCCGGGGTCGGCGAACGGCTCGCCCAGGCCGAGCGCCTCGCGGAGGGAGGCGGCGACGGGCGCGAGCTCGCACGAGGCGAGGACGACCTGCCTGAGCCGGGCTGCCATGCGCCTATCCCATCAGGTCGCGGGGCTGCGAAGCTCTGGGAGGTGCTCCACGAGGCCCGCCCGCTGCGCGTCCCGCTCGCCGCCCGGCCGACGCCGGGGGCCGTGCTGCGCTCGCTGCGCGACAACCAGCGGCCCTTCGCGCTGGTGGGCGCCTGGTTCGGCGCCTCGGCCGTGGTCGGCTCCGACCCCGTGAGGGTGGCGGTCGAGGGCGAGGACCCGCTCGCGCTGCTGAACGCGCTGCCGGAAGCGGCCGGGCCGGACGCCGCCTTCGTCGGCGGCGGGCTCGTCGGCTATCTCGGCTACGAGCTCCGGGGCCGAATCGAGCCGGGCTGGCCGGCGCCGCCCCGGCCGCTCCCTCTGCCGGAGTCAGCCCTCTGCCTCTACGACAACGTCCTTCGCCGGGACCGCGCCGGGCGCTGGTGGTTCGAGGCGCTCGTGACGCCGGAGAGGGAGCGCGCGATCGAGGAGCGCGTCGAGACGCTGCGCGCACGGCTCGCCGACCCGCCTCCCGCACGCGAGGCGCGCACGCGCGGCTGGTCGCAGACGCCGGGCATCGCGGGCCACGCGCGTGCGGTCGCCGCCTGCGTCGAGCGCATCCACGCGGGCGACCTCTACCAGGCGAATCTCACGCTGCGGCTGGAGGCCGGGATCGACGGCGACCCGCTCGACCTCTTCGCCGCGGCGAACGCCGCGCTGCCCACCGACCGCGCGGCCTATCTCTCGGGCCCGTGGGGCGCGCTCGTGAGCCTCTCGCCGGAGCTGTTCCTGGAGCGCCGCGGCCGGACCGTGCGCAGCGCGCCGATCAAGGGCACGCGCCCGCGGCCGATCGGCGCCGCCGGGGACGCGGCCCGCACCGAGCTGGAGAGCTCGGCGAAGGACCGCGCCGAGAACGTGATGATCGTGGACCTCGTGCGCAACGACCTCGGCCGCGTCTGCGAGCCGGGCAGCATCGCCGTCGACGCGCTCGGCGAGGTCCGGCCGCACGCGGGCGTCTGGCACATGGTCTCGGAGGTCTCCGGGCGGCTTCGCGACGGCGTCGGCGACGGCGAGCTCGTGCGCGCAGCCTTTCCGCCCGGATCGGTGACGGGCGCGCCGAAGATCGCGGCGATGGGCGTGATCGCGGAGCTCGAGTCCACGGGCCGGGAGGCATACACGGGCAGCATCGGGATGGCCTCGCCCGCCGCCGGCCTGGAGCTGTCGGTCGCCATCCGCACGCTGGAGGCGAGCGCCGGCCGCGCCTGGCTCGGCGTGGGGGGCGGAATCGTGGCCGACAGCGACCCGGCCGCCGAGGCGCAGGAGGCGCTCGCGAAGGCGCGTCCCCTGCTGTCGGTGCTCGGGGGGCGCCCGCCGGAGGCCGTCACGGAGGCGGCGGCCCCGCCCGCCCCCGCCCGGCGTGGGCCGGTGGCCTCCCCGAGGCCGGACCCGGCCCTGGGGGTGTTCGAGACGCTGCTCGTCGAGGAGGGGCGGCCGCGCCGGCTGGAGGTCCATCTGCGCCGTCTGCGCGCCTCGGTCCGCGACCTCTACGGTCTCGATCTCCCGGCCGATCTCGCCGGTCGCGCGGCGGCCGCGGCGCTCGAGGGCCCGGACCCGGGGCGCATGCGCATCCTCGCGGTCCCTGCTGCCGGCGGGCTGGACACCCACGTCGAGACATCCGAGGCTCGCGAGGGGCCGCAGGTGCTGGAGCCGGTCGTCGTCCCCGGCGGCCTCGGCGCGCACAAGTGGCTCGACCGCCGTCTCGCCGAGGCGCTCGAGCGCGCCTGCGCCCCCGCCCTGCCCCTGATCGTGGATCTCGACGGCCTCGTGCTCGAGGCCTCGCGCGCCAACCTGTTCGCCGCGATCGGCGACCGCCTCGTCACGCCGCCCGCCGACGGCCGCATCCTGGCGGGTACGGCCCGCGCCCGGATCGTCGCGGAGCGGGACGTCCTCGTGCGGCCGCTGCGGCTGGCTGAGCTCGCCGGCGCGGGAGCGCTGTATGTGTCGAGCGCCCTCCGCGGTCTCGCGCCGGTCACGCTCGGGCTGAGGCGCGCGCCGCTGCCGGTCCCCGCCCTCGCCCGCTGAGTCCCCCGGATAGGGTGCCCGGCGTGCCGGAGGCGCGAGTCAACCCGCCCGCCGAGGAGCTCCACGCCCGCCGCTGGCCGATCTTCGGCGTGACCATGATCGGGCTGTTCATGGCGCTGATCGACGTCACGATCGTGAACATCTCGATCCCCGAGTTGCAGCGGGACCTCGAGGCGCCCGTCGGCGACGTGTCGTGGGTGCTGAACGCCTACAACATCACCTTCGCCGTGCTGCTCGTCGGGATGGGGCGGCTCGCCGACCAGTTCGGGAGGCGCCGCTTCTTCCTGATCGGGATGGGCATCTTCACCCTGGGGTCGCTGCTGTGCTCGCTCGCGCCGAGCATCGAGGCGCTGGTCTCCTTCCGGGTCGTGCAGGCCGTCGGCGCCGGGGTGCTCGCCCCGCTCGCGCTCGCCACGACGACGCTCGTCTTCCCGCCGCACCAGCGCGGCCTCGGGCTCGCGATGATGGCGCTGGTGGCGAACATCGCCGGGGCGCTCGGCCCTCCGCTCGGCGGAATCCTGATCGAGTTCGCGAGCTGGCACTGGATCTTCGCGATCAACGTCCCGATCGGGATCGCCGGGATGCTCCTGGCGCTGCGGGTGATGCCCGAGACCTACGACCTCTCCTCGTCGCGCCGCGTCGACTGGCTCGGCATGGCGCTGCTCGCCGCCGCCGCGTTCGCGCTCACCTACGGCCTGGTCGAGGCGAACGAGCGCGGCTGGGGGTCGCCGCTCATCGTCGGCCTCCTTGGCGGCTCCGCCCTTCTCGCGGGCCTGTTCGCCCTGTCGCAGCGCTACGGGCGCGCCCCGATGGTCACGTCCGCGCTCGTCCGCAACGGCCAGTTCATGGGCGCCAACGCGACGATGCTGCTGCTCGCGATGGCCGTCATGGGGATGCTCTTCCTCGCGGTGCTCGCGTTCGTGACGCTCTGGGACTACTCGGAGCTCGAGGCGGCGCTCGCGCTTCTGCCCGTCCCGCTGAGCGCCGCGGTCGTGGCGCCGATCGTCGCCCGCCGGGCGGACAGCGTCCCGCCGCGGCGGATGGGGGTCGCCGCGCTCGTGCTGCTCGCCGCGGGACTCCTCTGGCTCTCGTCGCTTCCCGCGGAGCCGAGCTACGGGAGCGTCATCGGGCCGCTGCTCGTCGCGGGCATCGGAATGGGGATCGGCTGGCCCGCGGTGAACGTGGGGGCGATGGGCTCGATAGCCGGGCAGGAGCTCGGGCTCGGGTCGGGCATCGTGAACATGGCGCGGCAGGTGGGCTTCACGATCGGCGTGGCCGTGCTCGTGGCCGTCTTCACCGGGGTGCTCGACGGCCGCCGCGAGCAGGTGCGGGCCGAGGCGACGCGCATCGCCTCCGCGGCGGGCGTGCGGGGCGAGGAGCTGCGGCGGTTGGTGGATCGCGCGACGGCGCCGCCCCGCGACGGCCGGGCGGCGGCGCCCGTCGGGGAGCTGGAGCGCCGCGTCGCCTCCGCGGCGTCGGAGGCCCGGCGGGATGCCTTCGCGGCCGGCTTCCGCGTCGCGGCCCTGGCGGCGCTTTTGGGGGCTCCGTTCGCGCTCTCGATGCGGCGGCGGCCGTCCGAGGCGCGAGCCGCCCCGGCGCTCGCGGCGCAATAGGATCGCCGCATGGACCTGGATCAGATGAAGGCCGGGGCGAAGATGCTCTGGAGCCAGGGCGAGTACCGCAGGATCGCGGAGCTGCTCGAGCCCGCCGCCTCGGCGCTGGTGGACGGTTGCGCGATCTCCGCCGGCCAGGAGGTGCTGGACGTGGCGGCAGGCGACGGCAACGTGGCGCTGGCCGCGGCCCGCGAGGGCGCCGCCGTGGTCGCGACGGACCTCTCGCCGTTGATGGTCGAGAACGGACGCGCTCGCACCGAGGCCGAGGGCTATGACATCGAGTGGAGCGAGGCCGACGCCGAGAGCCTGCCGTTCGAGGACGACCGCTTCGAATGCGCGGTCTCGTGCTTCGGCGCTGTCTTCGCCCCGCGCCCGGAGGTGGTCGCGCAGGAGCTCTTCCGGGTCGTGCGCCCGGGCAACACCGTCGGCTTCACGTCGTGGACCCCGGCGAGCTGGCCGGGACGGATGTTCGACCTGATGGGCCGCTACCTGCCGCGGCCCGAGGGCGTTCCAAGCCCCAACGACTGGGGGGTCGAGGAGATCGCCCGCGAGCGCCTGTCGCCGCACGCGGCGACGGTCGAGATCGAGCAGCGCTCTCTGCGCTGGGAGTTCGACTCGGTCGACGACATGCTCGACCTCTTCGACCGCGCCGCCCCGCCCCAGGTGCTCGCGCAGCAGGCTCTCGGCGAGCGCTACGCCGACGCGCGGGCGGAGATGCGCGAGTTCGTGCCGGACGAGCGCCCGCTGGTGGTCGAGCCCGAGTACCTGCTGGTCGTCGCGCGCCGCCGCGGTTGACCGCCCGCCTCAAGCTCGAGTACGACGGCGGCGCCTTCAGCGGCTGGGCGGCGCAGCCCGGCTTCCGCACTGTCCAGGGCACCGTCGAGGAGGCGCTGCGGACGATCCTCCAGCGGCCCGTCCGCCTGACCGTCGCCGGGCGCACCGACACGGGAGTGCACGCCCGCGGGCAGGTGGCCAGCCACGAGGGGCCGCCCGCCCCGGTGCGCTCGCTCAACTCCCTGCTGCCCCATGACGTGCGCGTGGTGGCGAGCGAGGAGGCCCCCCCGGGCTTCGACGCCCGCCGCGACGCCCTCGGCCGCACCTACCGCTACCGCCTCCACCTGCGCGAGGCGGCGAGCCCGTTCGAGCACGGGCGCGCGCTGCACGTGCGCCCTCCGCTCGACCGCGCCCCGCTCGACGCCTGCGCCGCCGTGGTGCTCGGCACGCACGACTTCACCGCCTTCACCCCGACCCAGACCGACCACGTCCGCCTGGAGCGCGTCGTCGCCCGATCCGAGTGGCTGGAGGATGGCGAGTTCCTCGACTACTGGATCGAGGCCGACGCCTTCATGCGGCGGATGGTCCGCACGCTCGTCGGCACGATGCTGGACGTCGCCGGGGGCCGGATCCCCATCGGGGAGTTCCGCGGCCTCCTCGCGGGGCGCACCCGTCCCGAGGCGGGGGAGACCGCGCCGGCGCACGGCCTCTATCTCGAGTCCGTCAGGTACTGACCGGGGGCGAGGACTCAACCCTCGGCCCCTATCCTCATTGCGCCATGAAGGTCCTCCTCACAAACGACGACGGCATCCACGCCTCCGGCCTTCATGCGCTGCGGCGGGCCCTGCTCGCCGTCCCCGGCGTCGAGCTGGCCGTGATCGCGCCGGACACGAACCGCTCGGCGACCGCCCGCAGCATCACCACGCGCCGGCCGCTCTGGGTCGAGGAGTTCGAGTTCGACGACGGCACTTCGGGCTTTGCCACCGACGGCACCCCGGTCGACTGCGTGCGCTTCGCGGCGCTCGGGCTCGTCGAGTTCGTGCCCGAGCTGATCGTCTCCGGGATCAACCACGGCGCGAACCTGGGCGACGACATCACCTACTCCGGCACGGTCGCCGCCGCGCTCGAGGGCGTGATCCTCGGGGTCCCGGCGATCGCGGTGTCCCAGCAGTCGCAGAAGCGCGAGCTCGACTTCCGCCTCGGACCCGACTTCGACTTCGGCGAGGCCGCGGCCTTCACCGCGCGGATCGTCGAGGAGCTCGAGGACGTTCCGATGCCGAAGGGCACGCTCCTGAACGTGAACTGCCCGGCGGGCGACGCGAAGGGAGCCGCAGTATGCCGGCTCGGCAAGCGCATCTACCGCGACAAGCTGGAGCTTCAGGAGGAGGACGGCGGCCGGCGCCGCTACCGGATCTACGGCGACGACCCCTCCTACCACCACGAGGACGGCACCGACTTCGCCGCGATCGCCGACGGGCTGATCGCGGTCACGCCGCTCCATTTCGACCTCACCGACCAGGCCGGGATCGAGGCGCTCGGCGAGTTCGACCTCGAGCGGCTGGTGCGACCGGCGGCCCGCGAAGTGGAGTGAAGAGCCCCGCCGAGCGCGCCGGCGAGCTGCGGCGCGAGATCGCCCGCCACGACCACCGCTATTACGTCCTCGACGACCCCGAGATAGGCGACGACGCCTACGACGCGCTCCTGAACGAGCTGCGGGAGATAGAGGCGGAGAACCCCGACCTCGTCACGCCCCACTCGCCGACCCAGCGCGTGGGGGGCAAGCCGCTCGACCGCTTCGCGCCGGCCGAGCACCTGCAGCCGATGCTCTCGCTCGCCAACGCGCGCAACGAAGAGGAGCTCCGCGCCTGGGACGCCCGCGTGCGCAACCTCATGGCGAAGCAGGAGCTCGACGACTCCGAGCTCCGCTGGGTGGCGGAGCCGAAGGTCGACGGGCTCGCCATCTCGCTCCTGTACGAGAACGGGCGGCTCGTGCGCGGCGCGACGCGCGGCGACGGCGAGATCGGCGAGGACGTCACCCACAACCTGCGGACGGTCAAGGCCGTCCCGCTCTCGTTCGAGGACGCGCCGCCGCTGCTCGAGGTCCGCGGCGAGGCCTACCTGCCGCGCTCCGCCTTCGCGCGCCTCAACGAGCAGCGCGCGGAGGCCGGCGAGCCGACCTTCGCCAACCCGCGCAACGCCGCCGCGGGCGCGATCCGCCAGCTCGACCCCCAGGTCACCGCGTCACGGCCGCTTTCCATGTGGAGCTACGCGATCGGGGCGCACGAGGGCGTCGAGTTCGAGTCCCACCACGAGTCGCTCGAATGGCTGCGCGAGCACGGCTTCCGCGTGAGCCCCGAGGTCGCCGTGCACGACGACTTCGAGGCGCTCGTCGCGGGCTGTCGCGCGTGGGAGGAGCGCCGCGAGTCGCTCGACTACGAGACCGACGGCGTGGTCGTGAAGATCGACCATCTGCCCACCCAGCGCGCGCTCGGCGTCGTCGGCCGCGAGCCGCGCGGCGCGATCGCCTGGAAGTTCCCGCCGATGACGGCGACCACCACGCTCGAGCGCGTGGCCTGGAACGTCGGGCGCACCGGCCACATGGTGCCCTTCGCCGTCCTCACCCCGGTGGTGGTCACGGGCGTGACCGTGAAACTCGCGACCCTGCACAACGAGGAGGACCTGCTCCGCAAGGACGTCCGCCCGGGCGACGAGGTGATCATCACCCGCGCGGGCGACGTGATCCCGCGCGTCGTCTCGCCGACCTCCAAGGCGCAACGCAACCCCGATCGCTCGCCGCCGCCCGAGGCGCCCGCGGAGTGCCCGGCCTGCGGGACCCCCACGGTCAAGCCCGAGGACGGGGTCTGGACGATCTGCCCCAACCGGACCGCCTGCCCGGGGCAGCTCTTCCAGGCGCTCAAGCACTTCGTCCACCGTGGAGCGATGGACATCGAGGGACTCGGCGAGGAGCGGGTGCAGCAGCTCATGGAAGCCGGGCTCGTGAAGAGCATCGCCGACATCTACGAGCTCACGCCCGAGCGCCTCGAATCCCTCGAGGGGTTCGCCAAGATCTCCGCGAAGAACCTCGTCGACGCGATCGCCGCGTCACGCGAGCGGCCTTTCTGGCGTGTGCTGTTCGGGCTCGGCATCCAGGGCATCGGCGGCGTCAACGCGAAAGCGCTGGCGCAGCGGTTCCGCTCGATCGACGCGCTCATGGGCGCCGGCGCCGAGGCGATCCAGGAGACGCCCGGCATCGGCCCCGTGCTCGCCGATGCGCTCGCCGCCGCCCTGGCGGAGGAGCGCACCCGCGAGCTCGTGGAGCGGCTGCGCGGGCACGGCCTGAAGCTCGAGGCCGAGGGCGACGCACCGCCCGCCGAGGGGCCGCTCGCGGGCAAGACGCTCGTGCTCACGGGGACGCTCCCGAACCTCACCCGCGAGGAGGCCACCGAGAGGATCGAAGCCGCCGGCGGCAAGGTCACCGGATCGGTGTCGAAGAAGACCGACTACGTCGTCGCCGGTGAGGAAGCGGGCTCGAAGCTCGCGAAGGCCGAGAAGCTCGGCACCGAGATCATCGACGAGGCCGGGCTGCTCGCGCTCGTTCAGCCGTAGCGGGCGATCGCCTGGAGCATCCGGTCCTCGACGCGCTTCGCCGAGTCGGGCGAGACGCGGTTCGAGAGGATCGAGAAGACGATCGTGTCGCCCGAGCGGGTGCGGCAGTAGCCCGACAGGGCGCTCACGTCGCGCAGGGTGCCGGTCTTGCCGCGGCAGCGGCGGCGCGCGCTCCCGCGCCGCAGCCCGCGATGGCCGCCGAGGGCGAGCGTCCCGTCCACGCCCGCGATCGAGAGCGAGGCGTAGAACTCGCGGAACTCGGGCCGGTCGCGCATCTCGTCGAGCAGCTCGACGAGATCGCGCGGGGTCGCGAGGTTCGAGCGCGACAGCCCGGAGCCGTCGGCGATCAGGGGCCGGGCGCCGAGGAGGCGGACGAAGCGGCGCGCCTCGGCTGCGCCGTCGCTCGTCGTGCCCTGGTCGCCGTCGGCCGCCGAGAGGCCCTTCAGGAGCATCTCCGCGAAGAAGTTGCTCGAGTGCTTGTTCGTGGTGCGGATGAGGCGGGCGACCGGCAGCGAGCGGACCGTCGCGAGCACCGTCGCGCCCGAGGGCGCCCTGCTGGCGCGGGCGCGGCCACGCACCCGTACGCCCAGGCGCTCGAGCGCCGAATCGAGCGCCCGCGCGGCGCGGACCGGCGGG
The DNA here is from genome assembly GCA_035553855.1 of Thermoleophilaceae bacterium. Lineage (GTDB taxonomy): Bacteria > Actinomycetota > Thermoleophilia > Solirubrobacterales > Thermoleophilaceae > JBBDYQ01. The sequence continues at coordinate 9,627 of DATMJO010000061.1, forward strand.
GACACGCCGCCCAGCGACGATGACCCGTTGAAGGCGAGCGCGCTCAGCGGGTTGTGGTCCGGAGAGGGGCCGAAGCCGGAGCTCGGACCGCCGCGATGCGAGTCGAAGCGCGACTCGTCGCCCATGACGGCGCCCGTGACCGACACGATCCCGGCCGCCTCCTCGAGCATCTCGGCCAGCGCCTCGACCGTCGCCGGGCTGCCGAGAGAGCGCCCGAAGCCCGAGCGGTCGCCGAATGCCGGGTCGCCGCCGCCGACGAGATAGAGGTTGCCGTCCCAACTGCCGTCCGCGAGCTTCTCGCCGGTCCCGACCACCGAAGTCTCGAAGCTCCCCGCCGGGCCGAGGCGCGCCAGCAGGGCGGCGGTGGTCCAGAGCTTGGCGTTCGAGGCGATGATCCGGCGGCGCCCTTCCCGGTGGCGGAAGAGCACGTCGCGATCGGTGGCGTCGAGCACGAGAACCCCCGACTGGGGGCCGAGGCCCCGGGCCAGCGAGCGAAGCTCGCGCTCGAGGCGCGGGTGGTCCTCCGCGGCGAGCGCGGGAGCGGGGGTGGCGGCCGCGGCGGCCGCCGCGAGGATCAGTGCGAGGCGTCTCATCGGGGGTCGGAACACGCGCGGCGCGGCAGGGTAGCGGCCGATCCGGCGGCCCTGTCCGTCCCCGGGTCGGCTACCCTCCAGGGCTCCGATGGGGACCGTCGTCAAGCTCGAGAAGGGTGCAAGGAAGCACCCGGGGACCACCGCCAAGGGGCAGCGCCGGCGCAGCCCCCAGCGATCCCGTACAGCGCTCGTGCTCGGGGGCGGAGGCCTCACCGGAGGCGTCTACGAGATCGGCGCCCTGCGGGCGCTGGACCTCCTGGCGGTGAACCGCACCGTCAACCAGTTCGACGTCTACGTCGGCACCAGCGCGGGCTCGTTTGTCGCCAGCCTGGCCTCGAACGGCGTCACCCCCGAGGAGATGATGAGGGTCGTCAACCAGCAGGTCCCGACGCCCTTCCGCGACGTCGATCTCGGGACGGTGCTCCGCCCGAACTACCTCGGCTTCGCCAAGAGCATGGCCTTCCTGCCGCTGCGCCTCGCCGGGGTCGCGCGCTCGATGGTCTCCCAGATCGGCTCCACCTCGGTGATGGACTTCGCGATCGGGCTCGCCGAGGCGCTGCCCTCCGGCCTCTACGACGGCGGCGCGATCGAGGGCTACATCGAGGAGGTCCTGAGCGACCCGGACCGGGCCAACGACTTCCGCCTGCTCCAGAACGAGCTGTACCTGACCGCGACCGACCTCGACACCTGCGAGCGCGTCGTGCTCGGCGACGAGGGCTTCGAGGACGTGCCGATCTCGAAGGCCGTATCTGCCTCCGCCGCGCTGCCGATGGTCTACAAGCCGGTCGAGATCAAGGGCCGTCACCTGATCGACGGCGGCATCCGCTCGACCACCAACGTGGACGTGGCGGTCGAGCACGGCTGCAAGTTCATCGTCGTGGTGAACCCGCTGGTCCCCTATGTGAACGACTTCCAGAAGGTGATCCCGACGCTCTCGGGCAGCCGCGTGCGTCGCGTCGCCGACATGGGCTTCCCGCAGGTGGGCTATCAGGCCTTCAAGCTGCTCGCCCACCAGCGCCTGCACGAGGCGGTGAAGCACTGGGAGGAGAAGTACCCGGGCGTCGACATCATCCTGATCGAGCCCGACCCGAACGACGAGCTGATGTTCGACACGAACATCCTCAACTTCACCAAGCGGATCGAGATCGCCCGCCACGGCTTCGAGTCGGTCACGCTCAAGCTCGCGAAGGACTACGAGCAGCTCCGCGACGTCTGTGGCAAGCACGGCATCGAGATCTCCGCCACCCGCGTCCGCAAGGTGATCCGCCACTTCGCCAAGGAGCGCGAGAAGACCCGCGCCTGGCGCCGGATCCTCGAGCAGACGACGGGCGCGCTGCTCAGGCAGTCCGAGGACGCGTGATCCGGGCGGCCCTCGCGGCCGCCATCGCGCTGGCTCTCGCCGGCGGTCCCGCCGCGGCACAGCAGGTGCTCCCGAGCCCGGGGCCGCAGGGCAACGAGATCTGCCTGAAGCCGGGCGAGGAGACGCCCGAGATCTACGGGCCGACCGACATCGGCGCGACGGCCGGCAACCAGCGCATGTCGGTCGCCGTGAATCCCGAGGGCACGCTGTCGGTGATGCGCTGGCCGAGCCCCTCCTACTGGGAGCAGCTGCGCTACACGACGATCGACCGCGACCTGCCGATGCTCGGGCTCGACCCCAACGAAGGCGCCTTCTCGGGCCTCTTCGTGCGCCTGCGGGACGGCTCCGAGCGGATGCTCTGGCTGCGCGAGTTGGAGCTGCGCCAGCGCTACGCCTCGGAGGACTCCGACACCGTCGTCACCCGCTTCCGGGAGCGCTCGCTGCGGCTGCTCCTGGAGATCGACGACGTGGTCCCGCGCAACGGCGACGTGCTGGTGCGCCGGCACGTCATGCGGCTGGGACGGGGATCACCGGTGCGCTCGGCGCGCCTCGTCGCGTTCGCGAACCTCAACCCGACGGCGTCCAAGCGCGCTCTGCTCCCCACCGAGGACTGGTGCGAGGAGATCGGCGGCAGCGATCGCGTCCGCTACGACGCGGGCACGGACTCGCTCGTGTGGGAGATCGCCGAGATCGACCAGTCCACCGGGATCCCGCGCTCGGTCGCGGTGGCGATCGGCGCGAGCCGCCAGTCGGACGGCCACCAGGCGGGAGCCGACGGCTACTCCGGCCACCACTCGGCAGGCGGCGGGCCACAGAGCGCGTACGACGACGCCGCCGACGGGACGCTCTCGGGCTCCGGCTCGTTCGGCCCGGGCGAGGCCGACTCGGCGCTGTCGGTCCCGATCGGCCGCAAGCCGGTGAACGTGGTCTTCGCCGCGGCCGAGGACGCCGCCCGCGCCACGTCGCTGCTGGGCTTCTGGCGGGGGCGCGACGCCCGCCGCGCCGTCAGGGCGAAGCGCCGCTCGTACCTGCGCTGGATGCGGGACGCGCCGCTGCCGCGCCGGGCGCCGCGCGCGCTCGTCCGGCTCGCGAAGCGCTCGCTGGTGTCGCTGCGCCAGGCGATCGACGAGCGCGCGGGCCGCGCGGGCGACAAGGTGGCGATCGTCGCTTCGATCGCCACCCAGAGCCCCTACGGCCAGGACTGGATCCGCGACGGCGCCTTCTTCAACGAGGCGCTCGACGTGATCGGCCACGGCTCGCTCGTGGAGCGCCACAACGCCTTCTACGCCGAGGTGCAGAAGAAGATCGAGGAGGGCGCGCCGCCCGGCACGGCGGCGACCACCTGCCAGTCGCCGACGCCCGACGGCAACTGGTTCATGACGAACTACGCCGACGGACCCGACGCGGGGCTCTTCACCTGGGAGATCGACGAGGCGGCGTTCGGGCTCTGGGCCTTCTGGCGCCACTACGAGCACGATCCCGACCGCGCCTACCTCGAGTCGGTCTACTCGGCGCTGCGGCGCACCGCCGAGTTCCTCGTCGCTTTCCGCGACCCCGCCACCGGGCTGATGCCCCCCTACGCCTGCGAGGACGACAACCCTCCGCGCGAGGGCCAGCCTACGATGCACGCCGCGGGGCCCGTGCTGCTCGCGATGCGCTCCGCCGCCGAGGCGGCCTCGGTGCTCGGGCGCGAGGCAGACGCGGCGCGCTACCGCGCCCGTGCCGACGAACTGGCGGCGGCGATCGACCGCACCTACGACGCGGGCGGCGGCGCCTGGACCTCCGACTTCGGCGACGGCGGCTGGGCGCTCTGGCCGGTGCGCGTGAAGACCGACTACGGCGATCCGCGCATGCGCGCGCAGGCGGCGCTCGCCTGGGAGCGCGTGGCGCCGGCGTTCCTCGCCCCGGACGGCCCGAGGAAGCGCGGCCAGTACGAGGTCAAGGCGCTGCACGGACTTGCCCGCTGGCACAAGGCGGTCGGCGACGCGACGATGGCGGCGAACGTCAAACGCGGCCTGCGCTGGATCGCCGAGGAGCAGGTGGCCTGGCAGGAGACCGGCATCATGGGCGAGGCCTGGTACGTCCGCGACGGCGAGGTCATCTCGGTGGTCTCGCAACCGCACGTCTGGGAGCAGGTGCTCGTCTACCTCGCGGCGATCGACGCCTACGGCCGCAGCCGCTACCGCGCGGGACGCCCGGACCGCCTGCTGCGCCCGGCCCGCACCCGCCGCGCTCCCTGAGGGGCGGTGAAACAGTGCCAGGCACTGTTTCACCGCATGCGTCAGGTGAAACAGGGTGAAACAGTGCCTGGCACTGTTTCAGGCCTCAGTGGTGGCCCAGCACCTTGCCGATCGCGTGCATCAGGCGGTTTGTTGCCGCGTCGTCGCGCACGGAGGCGCGGATGTGCTCGTCGTCGCCCAGTGCGCCGCCCGCGGCGACGATGACCTTCTCGCGCTCCAGCCGCCCGGCCAGCTCGGCGCCGCTCAGGCCGGCGGCCCTGAGCCAGACGAAGTTCGCCTCGCTGGGCGGGGCGTCGAGGGGCAGGTCGTGCAACTCGCGGGCGATCCGCTCGCGCTGCGCCGCCACGGCCTCGCGGCGACGCTCGATCTCGCGGCCGCCGATCTTCAGCGCCTGCTCGACGGCCGCCTGCGTCAGCGCGTTCACGCCGAGCGCCGGGGCGATCGACTCGAGCAGCGGGCCCGCCTCGGCGCCGCCGACGGCGTAGCCGGCGCGGAGGCCCGACAGCCCCCACGCCTTCGAGAAGGTGCGGAAGCAGACCAGGCGCGGGTGGCGCTCGGTCAGGCGGATGCAGCCGTCGCGGTCGTCGGAGACGACGAACTCGGCGTAGGCCTCGTCGAGCAGCAGGTGGACGTGCTCGGGCAGGGTCCGCAGGAGCTCCTCGATCGCCGCGGGCGGCAGGTAGGTGCCGGTCGGGTCGTTGGGGTTGCAGACGACGACGGCGCGCGTGCGCTCGGTGACGGCGGCGAGCAGCGCATCCGGGTCGACCCGCCCGCCCGCGAGATCGACTGCCACCGGCCGCGCTCCCGCGCGCTGGGCCATGAGCGGGTAGAGGGGGTACGACGGCCAGGGCGTGAGCAGCTCGTCGCCGGGTCCCAGCAGCGCGAACGCCGCCGACTGGAGCAGCTCGGCAACGGTGCCGCCGAGCTGCTCCAGTCGGCGGCACCGTTGCCGAGCGCCACCTGCTCGGGCGCGACGCCGTGGCACTCCGAGAGCATCGAGCGGATGCGCCCCGCGTGGCGGTCCGGATAGCCGTTCACACGCCCGCGGGCGACGTAGATCGAGGCGTTCATGACCTCGGCGTTCGGAAACTCCGGCCACTCGGTGCTCGACAGGTCGATGACCGGGACCTCCTGGAGAGCGAGCAGCTTCTCCTGGCGGCGGCGCTCGCGGAGGCCCTTGTTGACCTCCTCCTGGTCCAGGTCCTGGAACTGGCGGTAGTAGTCGAGAAGCCCCATATGCCGTGCCGCCGCCCCGGTCAGGCTGCGTTCGAGAACACCGACGAGCCCGGCCCCTCGATCACGAAGAACCAGACCGTGAAGGCCGACCCGAACACCACGGCCGTCACGAGGAAGATCCGCTCCAGCACGCCCTCCCGCTGCTCGTATCCGCCCGCGCGGCGCACGAGCCGCCACCAGAGGTCGAGCCGCTTCAGCACAGCCAGCGTGAAGAAGAGCGTCACGAGCATCCCGGCGAAGGCGGAGACGATCCCGAGCACCACGGAGTCGGTGAGGTAGTCGAGCTGCGAGCCGACCCACAGCCAGGCGACCGGCTGCGGACCCCAGAGCGAGCCGCAGAGGAGCACCTCGAGCGTGAGGATCAATGCGCCGAGGCCGCGGTCGAAGCGCTGGCGCGCCGGTCCTGCCGTGACCGGCTGCGCGCGGTAGCGCAGCGGCGCGGTGCCGGGACGGCGGCCGACGAACAGCCCGCCCGTGTCGGTGGGATCGTTGCGAGGCATGGTCCTGGGAGGCGAAGGGGCGGCGCCGTGCCGCCCCGCGACCGATGTTAGAGGGTGACCGACCCCGTCGATGCGCCTCGGCCGCGGTTGCCCGCCGCGTCCGTGGCGACCGCGCTCGCGCGCACCCGGACGCGGCGCTGGCCGCGCAACGCCCTCCGCGCGCGGGAGGAGAGCCGGATCGAGAAGGTCGTACGCCGTGCCGCGCCCACGCTCTGCGTGAGCCTGCCGAGACTCACGGTGCGGCGCCCGAGGCGCGCGGTCGCGGTGACCGTCACTCGCGCGGCCTCGTCGGTCGTGATGACCACGGGCAGCCGGCCGCGCCGGAGCTTGCGCCCCACGCCGACGGACACGCTCGGGGCGGTCGTGTCCGCGGGAGGCGGGGTGTTCGCGCCGCCGTCACCGCCGCCGGGCCGGGGCAGCGGGGTCCCGGCGCTCGTCACGGTGAGAGTGCCCGTCATGAACGGGTGGATCGTGCAGAAGAAGCCGTAGCTCCCGCTCGTGAGGTAGCGGGCGCCGACGACCTCGACCTCCTGTCCCTGCCCGATCAGCTCCGAGGCGAAGAGCGGCTTGCCGTCGGGGCCGTCCTGGGTCGCGGTCACGTCGTGCCGCGCGACATCCTGGTTCTGGAAGGTGAGCAGCTCACCCTGGTCGATCGAGGGCGCCGTCGTGAGGTAGCGGTTGCCCGCTCCCGCGACGATGCGCTCGTCCGCGCTCGCCGCGGCGGGGGCGGCGAGCGCCGCCACCCCCGCGACGAGGCCGATCCCGGCACGGCGGGCCGCCCGCCGGGTCATCCGTAGAGCGCGTCGATCTCGCCCGCGTACTTCTCGGCGACGACGTTCCGCTTGACCTTCAGCGTCGGAGTCAGCTCGCCCCCCTCCTGGGAGAGGTCGGCCGGCAGGATCTTGAACTTCTTGATCTGCTCGACGGGGCCGACCGTGGAGTTGACCTGGTCGACCACCGTCTGGACCTCGGCGCGGGCGTCCGGGGACTCGGGCAGGTCCTCCACGGACACGCCGAGCCGCTCGGCGAGCTGTGGCGCCTCGTCGGGATCGAGCGTGATCAGCGCGACGAGGTAGGGCCGGCGGTCGCCGATCACGACGGCCTGCGAGATCCAGCGGTTCTGCTTCAGCCCGTTCTCGAGGTTCGCCGGCGTGATGTTCTTGCCGCCCGCGGTGATGATGATGTCCTTCTTGCGGCCGACGATGTAGATGAAGTTGTCCTCGATCTTCGCGAGGTCGCCCGTGTGGAGCCAGCCGTCCTCCAGCGTCTCGGCGGTCGCATCCTCGTTCTTGTAGTAGGCCTTGAAGATGTTCGGCCCGCGCAGGAGCAACTCGCCGTCCTCGGCCAGCTTGGCCTCGAGACCGTTGAGCGGCCGGCCGACCGACCCGAAGCGGAAGTCGTCGGGCGTGTTGATCGTGGCCGCCGTGGCGGTCTCGGTCATCCCGTAGCCCTCCATCACGGGCACCCCGCACGCGAAGAAGAACTTGAGGATGTCCGGCGCGATCGGCGCGGCGCCGGTGACGCACTGCCGGATCCGCCCGCCGAAGATGTTGCGGACGTTCTGGTAGAGCTGCTCCTCGGCCTGGTCGAACGGCCCCTGGAGCTCGGCCGGGACCTCCTTGCCGGCGATCTGGAGCTGGCGCACCTTCACGCCCAGCTCGACGGCCTGTTCGAGCTTCGCGGGGTCGTCCACGCTCGAGGTGGCGAGCGTGTAGATCTTCTCGAACATGCGCGGCACCGACGGGAAGTAGGTCGGCTTGACCTCCATGAGGTTGGGCACGATCTTCTGCGCGTCCTTCTCCCAGTACGCGATGCACCCGCCGAGGTCGAATGAGGCGAACTGGACGAGCAGAGCGAAGGCGTGCGCAAGCGGGAGGAAGAGGTAGGTGACGTCGTCGGTGGTGAACGTCCCCTCGGACTCGATCATGTTCGTGATCGAGCGGTAGTTGCCGTGGGTGAGCAGGCAGCCCTTCGGCGGACCGGTGGTTCCCGAGGTGTAGATGATCACGCAGATGTCGTCGGGCCCGACCGCGGCGACGCGCTGCTCGTACTCCGCCTCGTCGCGGCCGCGGCCGCGCTCACGCAGGCTCTCGAGCGAGATGGCGTCGTCCTGGTCCCCACCCTCGAAGATCACGATGTGCTCGAGGTTGGGGAGGTCCGACCGGATCTGGCGGACCTTCTCGAGCTGCTCCGCGTCCTCGACGAACACGGCCTTCGACTCGGAGTGCTCGAGGACGTAGTGGCACTCCTGGGGGGAGTTCGTCTGGTAGATCGAGACCTGGGTCGCGCCCGCGGTCATGATCCCGAAGTCGGCGTAGGTCCACTCGGGACGCGTGTGGGAGAGGATCGAGACCTTCTCGCCCGGCTGGATACCGAGGTCGATCAGGCCGAGGGCGATCTCCTTCGCGGCGGTGCAGGCCTCGGCGTAGGTGACGTCGCGCCACTCGTCGCCCACCTTGTGCTTGATCGCGACGCGGTCGGCGTGCTTCTCGGCGGCCAGCACGACCATGTCCGCCATCGTCTTGGAACCCGTGCTCGCCTCGCTCGCGGCGATCGTGGCCATCTGACTCTCACTCTCCCTCGTAGCTGATCGGGAGATTCTATGCCGCGGCGCGCAACCGCCGCGACGGCCCCTGAACGAGACGGGACGCCCGTTGGGCGCCCCGGTCGCAAGCGGCGCTTCAGCGGGCGCTAGGCCTTGGCGAGCTGACGCTTGTCGGCCTGCTTCAGGGAGCTGAGGAACAACGTCTTGTCGATCCGCCCCTGGAAGATCGGCACCCCGAGCTCCATGCACTTCATGATCACTTCCCGCCGGTGCATACCGGCTTCGCGTGCGAGCTCGGTGGGCGTCAAATGGATCGCCATGCAGCCTGTCCTCCTCGTCGCGGGGTGCGTCCACCACAAGTTTTACCGCGTTGCGCGGACAGAGCAAACCCCTTCCCGCAAATTGCGGACGAATGGCGGTGGTCGCCGGCCTACACGGGGTTCGGCACGTCGACGAAGCGGTGCTCCATCCCGAGCTCGGCCGCCAGCAGCTCGCCGAGGCGGCGGACGCCGAGCGTCTCGGTGGCGTAGTGGCCGCAGGCGAGGAAGTGGATGCCGGCCTCGCGGGCGTCCGCCATGGCGTGCTCGGCGGGCTCGCCGGTGAGGAGCGCGTCGAGCCCCGCGGCCGCCGCGTCGGCGATCGTCGAGGCCCCGGAGCCCGAGACGATCCCTACGCTCCGGACCACCTCCGGGCCCTCGCCCTGGACGAGCGGCTGCTGCCCGAACAGCTCACCGCAGCGCTCGACGAGCGCTGCGGCCTCGATGCCCTCGGCCGAGCGCCCGACCCAGCCGATCGGCCTGCCCTTCGCGCTCCCGAACGGCTCCGAGCGCTCGAGCCCGAGGCCGGCGCAGATCAGCGCGTTGTTGCCGACCTCGGGATGCGCGTCGAGTGGGAGGTGGTAGGCGGCGAGGGCGATGTCCGCCTTGAACAGCACCTCGAGCCGGCGCTTCATCGCGGGCGAGAGGGACCGCGGGTGGAAGTCCCAGAAGAGGCCGTGGTGGCACACGATCAGGTCCGCGCCGAGACCGGCGGCACGCTCGAACAACTCGAGCTGCGCCGAGACGCCCGTGACCACGAGCGCCGCTTCAGCCGCCCCGGGAACCTGCAGCCCGTTCGGCCCGTAGTCGTCGAACTCCCCCGGGACGAGCAGGCCGTCGAGGAGCGCGAGCGCGTCAGCGGTGGTGGGCATCCCGTGAACGTTTGCAAATTACCCACCCTGGAAGTACGATCGCTCCCTCGACCGGGAGTGGATCCGCCCGGGAGGTAGGGGTCTTCAAGCAGTAGGGGGAGCTGTGGCAGTGATTCCCAGTGCACGGCCGGAGGTGGACGATCGCGTCCTCGTGGCCGCCGTGCGCGCAGGCGACGACGTGGCCTACGAGGAGCTCTACCGTCGCTACAGCCGTCGCGTTGCCGGCTACGTCCATCGCATGGTCGGCGACCACGACCGCGCCGAGGACATCACGCAGGAGGCGTTCTTCTCGGCGCTGCGGCGGCTCCGCCAGACGGACTCGGACATCATCTTCAAGCCCTGGATCTTCGAGATCGCGAAGAACGCGACGATCGACCAGTTCCGCCGCTCGAGCCGCGCCGAGGAGGTCTCGATCGACCCCGATCACGGCGGCCTGCGCCCCGCGGACCACCTGCGCCTCGTAGGCGGCGGCCCGGGCCCCGACGCGGCGCTCGCGTCGAAGGAGCGCTTCGACAACCTCAAGGGGGCCTTCGACGAGCTCTCCGACAGCCACACCCGCATCCTGGTCATGCGCGAGCTCGAGGGCCTGTCCTACCGCGAGATCGGTGAGCGGATGGAGCTCAGCCGGCCCGCCGTCGAGAGCACCCTGTTCCGGGCGCGCCGGCGCCTGAACCAGGAGTACGCCGAGCTCGACACCGGGGCGCGCTGCACGGCGATGTCAGCCGCGATCGACCGCCTCTCCGAGGGGTCGGACTCGACACGCGACCGCCGCCGCGTCGGGCGCCACGTGCGTCGCTGCACGGTCTGCCGCAGGCACGCCCGCGAGCTCGGCGTGTCGGTGGAGATCCCGACGCGGGTGCGTGAGCGGGTCGCAGCGTTCATCCCCTTCCCCGTCCTCCTGCGCCGACGGCGCGGCGAGGGCGCCGACGGCGGCGCGAACGCGAGCACCGGCCACGCGTACGGCGCTTCGGTCCAGCAAGCCACCGTCAGCTGGGCGCCCACGCTCGCCCCGGTCGGCGCGGAGTCCACCGCCGCGGCATGGGGCAAGGCCGCCGCCGTGGTGGCGGCCGTCGCGCTCGCCGGGGGCGGTGCCGCCGTGCAGGAGCGCGTCACGAAGCAGGTAGGTGAGCGCGCCGGAACGGCCCCCGGCGAGACGTCGGAGCGCCACGGCGGCGACCACGCAGCGAACACGGCGCTTCCGGTGTTCCTCTCCCCGCGCGGGACCGAGGAGGCCCTCGTGAAGGCGCCGGGCGCGACGACCGCGCCGGGCGGCACGACACGCCCGCAGGACACCCGCAGCGGCTCCGAGCGCGAGAGCACGAGCGGGCCGCGCGGTTCCGAGCAGGGCGTTCCCGTCGGCCAGCCGTCACAGCCCGGCGTGGCCCTTCCGGGCGCGCCCGACGTGGACCTCGGGGGCGGCTCGGACGAGCAGGGCGGGGACGACGGCTCTTCCGACGGAGGGGCGGGCGACGGCGACACGAGCGGCGGAGCCGGCACCCCCGTCGGTAACACGCTTCCGAGTCCGAACCGCGGCTGGCAGCCGGCCCCGCCGTCGGCACCCACGGCGCCGGACCCGCCGTCGGCTCCCGGCGCGCCCGATCCGAGCCGGGGCGCTCCGCCTCCACCCCCCGCGTCCGTGCCGCCGGCGCCGGACGCACCGGCGACCGGCACCGCGGTCCCCCCGCTCCGCTAGCCGCGCCCCGGGCCTCCGCGGGTAGTCTCCGGCCGCTATGGCGGAGCCCTCGACCGCGCGCGGCGACGACGACTTCATCGAAGCCGTCATGGACTCCCATCTCTACTCGATGGGCGCCTACTTCGCCGACCAGCACCCGGACCTGATCGACGAGGTGATCGCGCAAAGCGTGGCCATCGAGGAGCGGGGCCTGCGCGACTACGCCGCCGACCAGGGGTTGACGCTCGAGGAGTGCTTCCAGACGCTGCTCACCGGACTCGCCGTTCGCTACTACAAGGCGGTGGCCGCCTGACCCGGCCGGCCCGCCTGGCCGCGGTCTCGCTGGCCGCGCTGGCCGCGCTCGCGGGCTGCGAGGGCCTCGACTCCGACGACGCCGTGTCCGACACGGGCCCCGCCGCCCCGCCACCACCGGCGGAGGAGGCGCTGGAGCCCGAGGCCCGCGCCGTCCGCCTGGTCCGCATCGGGACCTTCGACTCCCCGACGTATGTGACCGCGCCGCCCGCTGACACGCGGCGCGTCTTCGTGGTCGAGCAGGGCGGCACGATCCGCGTCGTGCGCGACGGTCGCAGGCTGAGCCGGCCCTTCCTCGACATCTCCTCGGAGGTCTCGGCCGGCGGCGAGCGCGGCCTCCTGTCGATGGCGTTCGCCCCGGACTACGCCAGCTCGCGCCGCTTCTACGTGTACTTCACCGACCGCGACGGCGACACCCGCGTCCAGGAGTTCCGCCGCTCACGTTCGAGCGCCGACCGGGCGCACCGCTCGAGCCGGCGGCAGATCCTCGCCCAGCGCCAGCCGTTCTCGAACCACAACGGCGGCCAGCTCCAGTTCGGCCCCGACCGCCTGCTCTACATCGGGCTCGGCGACGGCGGCAGCGCCGGTGACCCGCAGGGCAACGGCCAGAGCCTGGGCACCCTGCTTGGGAAGATCCTGCGGATCGACCCGCGGCGTGGCCGTCCCTACAGCGTGCCTCGCTCGAATCCCTTCCGCGGGCAGAGCGGCGCGCGCCCCGAGATCTACGCCTACGGGCTCCGCAACCCCTGGCGCTTCTCGTTCGACCGCCGCACCGGCGACCTCACTATCGGGGACGTCGGCCAGAACGAGATCGAGGAGGTCGACTTCGTGCGCAGGGGCCGCGGCCGCGGCGCCAACTTCGGCTGGCGGGTGTTCGAGGGGCGCAGCCGCTTCTCCGGCGGCACGGCGCGCGGACATGTCCCGCCGGTGCTCGAGCGCCGGCACTCGCAGGGGGACTGTTCGATCACGGGCGGCTACGTCGTGCGCGACCGCTCGCTCGGATCGCTGTACGGCCGCTACGTGTTCGGAGACTTCTGCAATCCGCGCATCCGGTCGGCGCGGCTGCGCTCCGGGCGGGCGACGTCGCATCGCGCGACGACGCTGCGCGTGCCGGGTCTCTCGTCGTTCGGCGAGGACGCGCGCGGCCGCGTGTACGCCGCGTCGCTCAACGGGCCCGTCTACCGCCTGGCTCCGCGCCGCTGATCCTCGCTCAGCGGAATGGGCTCATGTCGCGGTACATCCGCGCCGTCTCCTCGAATGCCGGCTTGCGCACGCCGCCCTCGCTGACGAGCCCCTTGAAGTTCACGGGGGGCTCGGGCTTCGGGTTGCCGCCGTCCCAGTCAGGCCGGACACGGAAGTCGCGCAGGATCCAGGCCACCGCTCCGTTGACGTGCGGGTTCGAGTCGTAGGTCGAGATGTGGAAGCGCATGAACTCGCGCTGGAAGGCGTAGGTGCCCTTCTCGTCGATCGGGCCCTCGCGATTCGCCTCGGCGCCGAACTCGGTCACGAACAGCGCCTGGTCGGGGTAGTAGTCGTGCAGCAGGTCGATGTAGGGCGAGAGCAGGTCCCGATCGACGATCTGTCCGTTCGGGCCCGGGTACCAGCCGAAGTAGCTGTTGAAGCCGATCGCGTCGAGCCGGCGATAGACGTCGGACGGGGTGGCGGACGGGTAGCCCGCGAAGTCGATCGCCGACAGCCGGGTGGGGTCGAGACTGCGGACGAGGTCCGCGGCCGCCTCGATGTAGGCCCGCTGCCCGGCCCCGACGCGGGTCGGCAGCTCGTTCGCGACGCTGTCGGTGAAGACCGACGGGTGGTTCTGGTCGCGCTCGATCATCTCGGCGAGCATCTCGAGGCCCTTCGCGCGCACGGCGCGGCGTCGCATCGCGCTGTCGCGCAGCTGGTAGAAGGGGATCTGGTTCCAGATGAGGACGCCCGCCCGGTCGGCCATCTCGTAGAAGTGCGGGTGCATCGGATAGTGCGCCCGCGTCATCGTCCCGCCGAGGTCGAGCAGAGCCTGGAACAGCTCGGCGCGCTCGAGCGGGCCCATCGCGGCACCGAGCGTGGGGTGGTCCTCGTGGATGCTCGCTCCGCGCAGCCGGACGGCGCGCCCGTTGAGGCGCATCAGGCCCCTGCCGTCGACCCGGATCGAGCGGATCCCCGTGTGCGTGGACCAGGTGCCCGCGGTGCGCCGGCCGACCTGGACCGCGGCCTTCACCCTGTAGAGCTCCGGATCGCCCGGCTCCCACAGCCGTGGGTCGCGGATCCGCACGCGAAGGGACAGCTCGCGGGTCCCGCGTCCCGGCAGGCGCACGACGGGCGAGCGCGCGGCGATGCCCCCGACGCGGGCGCGGAGGCGCACCTTCGCCGGGCGGCTCGAGGTGTTGCGGGCGCGCCCGCGCACGAGCACGGTCGCGGCGCAGCGCCGGCAGGGGAGGCTCGGCCGCACGAGCAGCGACGAGAGGTCCACGCGGTCGACCCGCCGCAGGTACACCTCGCGCAGGATCCCGCCGTAGTTCCACCAGCCCCCGCCCGGGCGCCCGTTCGACTGGATGCGCCCCGGCGGCAGGTCGGTCTCGCGCCGGCGGTTGTCGACCCGCACCACCAGGCGGTTGACCCCCCGGCGCAGGCCGCGGGCGGGAACCTCGAAGGGGAGGTAGGCGCCTGCATGCCGCCCGATCTCGCGGCCGTTTAGGTAGACGCGGGCGCGGTAGTTGACCGATTCGAAGCGCAGGATCCAGGTGCTGCCGCGGGGCGCGCGCGGCACGCGGAAGTCCTTGCGGTACCAGCCGACCGTCCCGCGCTGGCTCGCGTCGGAGAGGTCGGTGGCGTTCCACGCGTGCGGCACCGCCACCGCGGACCACCCGGCGAGCCCGGCCTGTCGCGCGAAGCCGCGGGAGAGGCCCGCGTCCTCGGGGTCGAGGCGGTGGAACCAGGTGCCGTCCACGAGGTGGCGGGCGCCGTGCCCGTCGCGGTAGAGCACGCGCTTCGAGGGCGTGGAGGCCGACGGCGGCGGGGCCTGGGCGCGCGTGGCACCGTCGCCGGCCGTGGCGGCGCTGGGGGCGAGGGCGGCGAGGACTGCGGTCGCGGCGCCCGCGAGCGTGATGGACAGCGTGCGAGGCAAGGGCTTCAGAGCGGTTCGACCCGCCGGCGCGGGATTCGTCCAACCGACAGCGTAGGCGCTTCCGCGGCGTCCGGCGACGGTTGGCGGCTGACCGCGGCACGGGGTTGGCGACCGGACGGCCCTTTAGTCTCGCGCGCATGAACGCTGAAGCCATCTCCACGCACGATCCGCGCAGCGACGGCATCCGCACCCTCGGGGGCGTGCTGTTCGCAGCGGGAGCGATCGTCCTGTTCATCCGCAAGTCGAGCACCGGCGACTGGGGCGATCTCGCGCTGCTCCTCACGCTCGTCGTGCCTTTCGTGGCACTGTACGGCCTGGGGCTCACGGGGCCGGCCGGGTCCGAGCCGTGGCGCGCGGTCTACATCGTGCTCGGCGTGCTGATCGCGCCGCTCGCGCTCTTCCAGTTCCTCGAGTGGATCGGCGGCAGCACCGACGACTCCCTGAACGGCGCCTGGATCTTCGCGGTCGTCGGGGCACTCGGAGCGGTCGCCTCGCACAGGCGGGACGCGCTCTACGCGGCGCTGCTCGCGGCGCTCGCGTTCCTGGCCGCGTGGCTGCTCCTGTGGGACAAGCTGCTGGACAACCCCGAGATCGACACCTTCCGCTGGCTGCTCGTGATCCTGGCGCTCATCTATGCGGCGGCGGCGTTCGCGCTCCGCGGCGCCGGCCATCGCCAGGCCTCCGAGCTGATCACGGGCGCCGCGCTCGCGGCCGTGACGGCGGGCGGGCTGGCCGCGATCGAGACGGCCGCCTCGCTCTCGGGAGCCGCCGGCCTCGGCGCGATCGGCGGCGGCGCCGACGCGAACGCCTTCTGGGACATCTTCCTGCTCGTCGTGTCCGTCGGGGCGATCGCCTACGGCGTCCAGGCGGGCGCGCGCGGGCCCGTCTACGCGGGCGGCCTCGGCCTGTTCGCCTTCATCGTCGTGGTGGGAGTGGAGCTGTCCAAGCTCACCGACGGCGAGACCCCGGGCGGCGATCTCGTCGGCTGGCCGCTGATCCTGCTGCTCGTGGGCGGCGGAGCCGCCGCGGGGCCCGGGCC
>DATMJO010000062.1:0-22879 GCA_035553855.1 Thermoleophilaceae bacterium
TCGAGGTCGAGTTGTACGAGGAGCGCAACCCCTCGATCAAGGAGTCGCAGGTTGCCGAGGCCACCCTCCACCTGAAGGGCATCACCCTTCGCGCGGGCGACCGCGCCGAGACGATGGTCCACGCCATCAACCTCGTCGAGGAGGAGCTCTTCCGCCAGGTCAAGCGGCACCGCGAAAAGCGCCGCAAGCGGCGCGAGGCCGCGAAGGTCAGTCCCCGCGTAGGGACCGCCTAGCGCCTGGCCGGCTCGAGGGAAAGCTCCTCGAGCTCGACCGCCATCTCCACACTGCCCGGCTCGCCGCCGAGCTCCTCCCAGCGCGACGCGGCGGTCTCGGCCATGGCGTCGAGCACGCCGTCGGAGTGCATCGGGTCGTGGTGGAAGAGCAGCAGCCGCTGCGCCTCGGCGCGGCGCGCGAACGTGAGCGTGTCCGAAAGTGCCGAGTGCCCCCAGCCGATCTTCTGCGGGTACTCGTCGTCGGTGTACTGGGCGTCGTGGATCAGGATCGACGCTCCGCGCGCGAGGTCGATCCCCGAGATCCACTCGTCCTCCAGGTCGTCGAGTGGCGCTCCGAGCGCCGGCTCGTGGTCCGGGATGTAGGCCACCGAGGCATCGCCTTCCGAGACCCGGAAGCCGAGCGTGGGGCCGCGGTGCGCGACCGACGCCGAACGTACCGTGAGCGGGCCGATCCGCCACTCGCTGTCGGGCGCGTCGAGGAACGCGACGCTGCAGGGCAACTCGCGCACCTCGACGGGCGTGAGCGGCGCCGAGATGTAGCGGGCGATGCGGTCCTGGAGCGTGGCCTCCGGCGCCGAGGGTCCCCAGATGAGGAGCTCCGACGCGGGCTGGAAGGCGGGGGCGAAGAACATGAGGCCCTGGATGTGGTCCAGGTGCAGGTGGGTGAGGAGGATGTTCACCCGCGGCGCCTCCGACTGCAGCGCGAGTCCCAGCCCGCGGATGCCCGTGCCCGCGTCGAGCACCACCTCGGTCCCGTCCTCGGCGGTGATCTGCACGCATGAGGTGTTGCCGCCGTAGCCGGCGGTCTCCGGCCCGGGAGCCGGGACCGAGCCGCGCGCGCCCCAGACCTTGACCTTCATCCCTGGCTCTCGCCCCGCGTCCAGAAGATCGCGAGCGCCCCGGTGAACCCCTCGGCGGTGACGAGCGGCAGGGCGCTCATCTCGATCTCGTGCTCCACGCCGCTGACCCCGCGGATCGTGAACGTGGAGTGACTGGGCCGGTCCGCGCGCAGGTCCTGGGTGAGCGGGAGCCGGTCCCAGGGGATCGGCTCGCCGTCGTCGCCGAACGGCCCGAACATGCGACCCCACTCCTCCGGTGAGAGCTTGCCGGTCTCCTCGAACTGCGCGCCCAGAAGCGAGCCCGCGGCCTCGTTGTAGAAGACGAGAACGCCTGTCCCGTCGACGAGGAAACCGGGGGTGGAGATGCTCGCCAGGAGGTTCCGGGCGAGGATCAGCGAGAGCGGTCGCTGGGCCATGTAGCCGAGCCTATCGATGCCCGTCCACCGGCATGAAACCAGCGGATGCGGCACGGGATTCCGCTGCTAGTCTCGCAGCCATGTCGATACTCGAGCGCGCCCTGCGGCTCGGAGAGCAGAAGCGGTTCAGGTCGTTCGAGAAGAACGTGAGCCGCATCAATGATCTCGAGCCCGAGATGGAGTTGCTCGACGACGACGAGTTGCGCAGCGACATGGACGCGCTGCGCGAGCGGGGCCGCAACGGCGAGTCGCTCGACGACCTGATGTTCGAGTGCTTTGCGCTCGTCCGCGAAGCGGGCAAGCGCACGCTCGGAATGCGCCACTTCGATGTCCAGATGATCGGCGGGATGGTGCTCCACGACGGCGCCATAGCCGAGATGAAGACCGGAGAGGGCAAGACGCTCACCGCCACGCTCGCCGTCGTGCTCAACACCCTGAAGGGCGACCCGGTCCACCTCGTCACGGTGAACGACTACCTGGCTCGCCGCGACGCGCTCTGGATGAAGCCGATCTACGACGCGCTCGGCGTGTCCGTCGGGATCCTGCAGTCGCAGATGCAGGGCGAGGAGAAACACGCGGCCTACGCGGCCGACGTCACCTACGGCACCAACTCCGAGTTCGGCTTCGACTACCTCCGCGACAACCTCGCGGTGGACGTCCGCGAGCGCTACCAGCGTGGCCACCACTTCGCGATCATCGACGAGGTCGACAACATCCTCATCGACGAGGCGCGCACTCCGCTGATCATCTCGGGCGCGCCCGAGCAGGCGGCCGACCTCTATTACCAGTTCGCGAAGCTCGCACCGCTGCTCGAGCCGGGCAAGAAGCCGGAGGGCTTCGAGGCGAAGTCGAAGGAGTACGTCGCCGACTTCGACTACGAGCCCGACGAGAAGCACAAGACCGTCGCGATCACCGAGCGCGGGGTCGAGAAGGCCGAGAGATTCCTGAAGATCGACAACCTCTACCGGCCCGAGAACGGCCACATGGTCAACCACCTGATCCAGGCGCTCAAGGCCGAGGCGCTCTACCGGCGCGGCTACGAGTACGAGGTGATCGACGGCGAGGTGAAGATCATCGACGAGTTCACCGGCCGCATCCTCGAGGGCAGACGCTGGTCGGAGGGCCTGCACCAGGCCGTCGAGGCCAAGGAGGGCGTCGCGATCCAGGAGGAGAACCAGACGGTCGCAACGATCACCTACCAGAACTACTTCCGCCGCTACGACAAGCTCAGCGGCATGACCGGCACGGCGATCACCGAGGCCGTCGAGTTCAAGAAGATCTACGACATGGACGTCGTCGAGGTTCCCACGAACCAGCCGATGGTCCGCCAGGACAAGAACGACCAGATCTACAAGACCAAGGACGGCAAGTGGAAGGCCGTCGCGCGGGAGATCGAGGAGCGCTATACGAACGGCCAGCCGGTGCTCGTCGGCACGATCGCGGTCGAGGTCTCCGAGCACCTCGGCGCCGAGCTCGCCAAGCGCGGCGTGCCCCACACGGTGCTGAACGCGAAGCCCGAGCACGCCGAGAAGGAGGGCGAGACGATCGCCGAGGCCGGGCGGCCCGGGGCCGTCACGATCGCCACGAACATGGCCGGCCGCGGCGTCGACATCAAGCTCGGCGGCAACGCCGAGCACCTCACGCAGCTCGAGCTCGCCAAGCGCGCCCTCGAGCAGGGCACCGACGAGTTCGACGCCGCCTGGGACGAGGTCTTCCCCCAGATGGAGGCCAAGGTCGAGGCCGACCGCCAGACGGTCGTGGAGGCGGGCGGTCTCTTCATCCTCGGCACCGAGCGGCACGAGTCGCGCCGCATCGACAACCAGCTGCGCGGTCGAGCGGGCCGCCAGGGCGACCCGGGCGAGACGCGCTTCTACCTCTCCGCCGAGGACGACCTGGTGCGCCTGTTCGCGGGCGACCGGATCTACCGCATTCTCGACCGGCTGGGACCGGTGAACGAGCAGGGTGAGGAAGAGGCCATCGAGGCGAAGATGCTCACGAAGCAGATCGAGAACGCGCAGGAGAAGGTCGAGCAGCAGAACTTCCTGATCCGCAAGCGCGTCCTCGAGTACGACGACGTGATGAACCAGCAGCGCGAGATCATCTACGAGATCCGCAACCGGATCCTCGAGGGCGAGGACATCTCCGGCACCGCGAAGGCCCAGATCGCGGACGTGGTGGCCCGGCTCACCGACGAGTACATGGTCGGCGACTACATCGAGGACTGGGACCTGCAGGGCCTCTTCACCCAGCTCGAGCAGATGTACCCGGTCGCGATCGCCGTCGAGGACCTCGATCCGAACAAGCTGGACCGCGCCGAGCTGGCGGCCGAGCTGCGCGAGGACGTCGTCACCGCCTACCAGGAGCGCGAGAACGAGCTGGGCGAGGAGATCATGCGCGCTCTCGAGCGCTACATCCTGCTCCAGATCATCGACGAGCGCTGGCGCGAGCACCTGCACGACATGGACTACCTGCGCGAGGGAATCCACCTCCGCGGCTTCGCCCAGATCGACCCCCTCGTGGCGTACAAGAACGAGGGCTTCGACATGTTCACCACCCTGATCAACGCGATCTGGGAGGAGTTCGGGCGCTACATCTTCAACGTCGAGGTCGAGATCGAGGGCAACAACGGCGCGCAGGCGCCGGACTGGGGCACGCCCGCAACCTCGACCACCACCGGCGGCCGCCTCCGCTACGCGGGCGGCACCGCGGCGGACCAGCCGAGCGCGCTTGCCGCCGCCGCGGCGAACCCGGCCGCAGCCGCGGCCGCCGCCGCAGCCGGCGGCAAGGACTTCTACTACGACGACGAGCCGGCCGAGGCTCCGAAGGTCGAGCAGCGCGTCCTCTCCGACGAGGATCGCGTGGGCCGCAACGACCCGTGTCCCTGCGGCTCGGGCAAGAAGTACAAGAAGTGCCACGGCGCGGCCGCCTGAGCGAGGGCTGACCTCGGGCGCGGTCGCTCCGAATCCGCCCGCCCGGCGACGAGTCTCGCGCGCCGTCTCCGCCGGCGGGGGCGAACCAGCCGCGGATAGCACTTGAGGGGGCATGGGCGGTGGCGCCAGGCCTCGACGTGACGGTCAACGCCCCACACCCCCGGCGCGGAACGGGGTGCGTGGTGTTGACCGCGATAGTGACGGTCAACGCCTCACACCCCTTGAGCGAAGGGGGGTGCGTGGCGTTGACCGGGTGAGTCCCGACGGCGCCGTCGCGACGATCGCTGGCCGCCAGCACGGCGCGGTCTCGTGGCGGCAGATGCGCTGGGCGGGGCTCGGTTCGGATGCGATCGCCTACCGCGCCGAGAACGGCCGGATTCACAGCGTGCACCGGGGCGTGTATCTCGTCGGTCACGTCGCCGCGCCGCCGCTGGGTCGCGACTTCGCGGCCGTCCTCGCCTGTGGAGAGGCGGCCCTGCTCAGCAACGAGAGCGCTGCGGCTCTGTGGGGCTTCGGGCCCCCCAGCTCGCTCTCCCACGTGCTCGTCGTGGGGCGAGATCCCGGCCGCCGGGCGGGTATCGGTGTCCACCGGGCGCGGCGCATCGACAGCGCCGATGTCCGGAGCCGCGAGCGGGTTCCCGTCACTTCGCCGGCTCGCACGCTGCTGGACGTGGCCGGTGGAGACGGCAGCGGCGCCGGCCGCCTCCACGCCGCGCTCGGCGACGACGGGCGCCCCCGGCCCACCCGCTCCGAAGCGGAGCGCATGCTGCTCTCGGCTCGTCCGTCGAGCCGGAATCCCGCCGGACGACACCAACATCGAGGTGATCCCTCGGATAGAGGCCGAGTGCCTCTGGCGCGCCGCAGCCCTCGTGGTCGAGGTCGACGGCTTCGGGACGCACGGCACTCGCGAGGCGTTCGAGCGGGACCGGCGCAGGGATGCCCGTCTGACCGCCGCCGGCTTTCGTGCCGCGGCGCTCGCGCGCCCATGAGAGAAAGGCGCAAGGGACGAGAATCGCGCCGCAACAGAGGAGCCGAGAACGGAAACCAACGCCTCGGCCGCTAGCCTCCCGCTCGTGTCAGAGCGCGACGACCTCCGCGGGAGCCTGAAGCTGCTCGCGGACTACCTTTGACCCCGCTTCCCTGAAGCGGCGGCTCGACGCGCTCGACGAGGAGATGCAGGCGCCGGGCTTCTGGGACGACCAGGAGCGGGCGAGGAAGGCTGCCGCCGAGCGAGCGTCGGTCGCAAGGCGGATAGAGACCTTCGAGTCGCTCGAGAGCGACATCGACGATCTTGACACCCTCGAGGAGATGGCCCGGGAGGACCCGGACCTCGAGTCCGAGCTCGCCGAGCAGAAGGCGTCGATCGAGTCGCGGCTCGCCGAGCTGGAGGAGGCGCGCCTGTTCTCGGGCCACTACGACGCGGGTGACGCGGTCGTGACGGTCAACGCCGGCGCGGGCGGGACGGACTCGCAGGACTGGGCCGAGATGCTCCTGCGGATGCTCATGCGCTGGGGCGAGC
The DNA here is from genome assembly GCA_035553855.1 of Thermoleophilaceae bacterium. Lineage (GTDB taxonomy): Bacteria > Actinomycetota > Thermoleophilia > Solirubrobacterales > Thermoleophilaceae > JBBDYQ01. The sequence continues at coordinate 5,938 of DATMJO010000062.1, forward strand.
AGCGGAGCTTCAAGGTCGATCTGAAGGAGGCCTCCGCCGGGGAGGAGGCCGGTATCAAGTCGGCCACCTTCATCGCCCGCGGCGAGAACGCCTACGGCCTCTACTCGGCGGAGAAGGGCGTGCACCGCCTGGTGCGCATCTCGCCGTTCGACGCCCAGTCGCGCCGCCACACCGCGTTCGCCGGAGTCGAGGTCGCCCCGCTCATGGAGGACTCCGTCGAGATCGAGATCGACCCCGACGACCTCCAGATCGACACCTACCGGGCGTCCGGCGCGGGCGGCCAGCACGTGAACAAGACGGATTCGGCCGTGCGCATCACACACCGCCCGTCCGGCATCGTCGTCCAGTGTCAGAACGAGCGCTCCCAGTCGTCGAACAAGGACACCGCGATGCGGATGCTCACGGCCAAGCTGCTGGAGGCCGAGGAGCGCCGCCGCGAGGAGGAGATCGCCAAGGAGCGCGGCGAGGCCCAGGACGTCGCCTGGGGATCGCAGATCCGCAGCTACGTCCTCCACCCGTACACGATGGTCAAGGACCACCGCACCAACCACGAGGTCGGAAACGTCCAGGGCGTGCTCGACGGCGAGCTTGACGGCTTCGTGCGCGCAGAGCTGCTGCGGCGGTCCGGCGCGCATTAGCGCCGGCCGAGCCCGTCGGCGATGATCACCCATAGCCTTCCGGGCGTGCTCGACCTGATCGACCGCGCCCTCGCCGAGGACATCGGCGATGGCGACCTCACGACGGAGGCGACCGTGCCCGAGAGCGCGCGGGCGCTCGCCCGCATCGTCCTGAAGGAGCCCGGCGCGGTGGCCGGGCTCGACGTGGCGGCCTCGGTCTTCCAGCGGGTCGATCCCGATCTGCGCTTCACGCCGCACGGCAAGGAGGGGGCGTGGCGCGAGCCCGGCCTGGTCGCCGATGTCGCCGGGCGGGCGCGTCCGATCCTCACCGGCGAGCGGGTCGCACTCAACTTCCTCCAGCGCCTCTCGGGTGTCGCCACGCTCACGGCCCGCTTCGTGCAGGCGGTAGAGGGCACCGAAACGAGGATCCTCGACACCCGGAAGACGACGCCGGGCATGCGGGCGCTCGAGAAGCGAGCCGTCGCCGCGGCGGGCGGCACCAGCCACCGCGCCGGCCTCTACGACGCGATCCTGGTCAAGGAGAACCACATCGCGCTCGCGGGCGGCGTCACGGAGGCGGTGCGCCGCGCGAAGAGCGCCGCGCCGGTCGGGGTCTGGGTCGAGATCGAGTGCTGCACTCTCGGCGAGGTCGAGGAGGCGCTCGCGGCGGGCGCCCAGCGGCTCCTGCTCGACAACATGGACGTCGAGGACCTCGTCGCAGCGGCCGGGCGCGCGAGGGGCAGGGCGACCACCGAGGCCTCCGGAGGCGTCACACTGGACTCGGTGCGACAGATCGCAGAGGCGGGAGTGGACTTCGTGAGCGTGGGGGCGCTGACCCACTCGGCGCCCGCGGTCGACCTGAGCCTCCTGCTGGAGCCGCTGTGAGGGGGGCCGCGCTCGCCGCGGCCACCATCGCCGCGCTGCTCGCGGCGCCGGGCGCGGGCGCGGCGCCCGTCGATGACCTGATCGCGTCCTGTGCGGCTCGCTCGAGCGGCGACCAGCGCCCGGTCGCACACCGCGTCTGCGAGGGGCGCCTCCCGAGCTTCGACGGCACCGAACTGGACGTGACCCTGACCCTGCCGGCGCGGCGCCCGCGCGGTCGCCGGCGCCAGCCGCTCGTCGTGTTCCTGCACGGGCTGCTCAGCTCGAAGCGCGAGTACCTGTCGGAGACGGCGGCGGGCGACGGCCCGGACCGCGGCGGCGACATCTACAAGACGGTCGAGTGGAACAACGTCTGGTTCGCCTCCCGGGGCTACGCCGTGCTCTCCTACTCGGCCCGCGGCCACGGCGACTCCGCCGGGAGCATCGAGCTCGCGAGCCGCGACATCGAGGTCCGCGACACCCACCACCTCACCGGCCTGCTCGTGGATCACCGCTGGCCGAAGCTCGATCCGAACCGCGTCGCGGTGCTCGGCTCGAGCTACGGCGGAGGCCAGGCGTGGCTGCTGCTCGCCACGAGCGGCGAGGGCGCCCGCGACCCCGGCACCTGGCGCAGCCCCGCCGGCCGCCTGGTCCGGCTCGCCGCCGTCGTGCCGCAGTACACCTGGACCGACCTGCTCTACTCGCTCGCCCCGAACGGCCGCCAGAGAACGGACGCAGCGCCTGATCCGGCGACGAGCGGCGAGCCGATCGGGGTGGCGAAGCAGACGCTCATCAACGGCTTCGTCGCCACCTCTCAGGGGAAGCTGCCCGACTACTCGCTGCGCTGGATCGCCCGGACCAACGCCGGAGAGCCCTACGAGGGCGACCCGGCGGTTGCCGAGGCGCGCCACGGGCTGACCGTGGAGCGCTCCGCCTACCACCAGGACGGCTTCTTCCGCTGGCTGCGCTCCGGGCGCCGGGCGCGCGTGCCGGTGCTGGCCGCCCAGGGCTGGACCGATCCGATCTTCGCCCCGGTCGAGACCCTGCGCATGTACCGGCGCTTGCGCGAGTCGAGCCGCGGTTACCCGATCCAGGTGTACCTGGGCGACTTCGAGCACCTGACCGCGCAGGTGAAGGTCCCCGACCTCCTCTACCTCCACCGCCTCGGCAACCGGATGATCGACCACTTCCTGAAGCGCAAGGGCCGGCGCCCGCGCTTCGACGTCCGCAGCGCGCAGACGCTCTGCGACCGCGCGGCGTTCGGTCCCGTCGTCCGGGCGCGCGACTGGGACGCGCTCGCCCCGGGCCGCCTGCGCCTCGAGCTCGGCGGCCCGCGCCAGACGGCCTCGCCGCTCAGCGACCCCCGCGCCGCCTCGACCGACCCGGTGGTCGTCTCCCAGCAGGCCGGCCGCGGCTGCATCACCACCACGCTCGGCCGGACGGCGGGCGTGGCGGCCTACGAGGTCCCGCTCGACGGCGCCGTCGAGATGGCGGGGATGCCGCTGCTGAGGCTCCGCTACCGGGCCGCCGCCCCCGACATCCAGCTCAACTCGCGGCTCTGGGACGTGGCGCCGGATGGTCGCCAGACGCTCGTGAGCCGGGGCGCATACCGCGCCGTCGCCCCGGACCCGGCGGGAGCCGACGCCGAGTACGAGCTGTTCGGCAACCACTGGCGCTTCGAGGAGGGGCACCGCCTGCTGCTGGAGGTCACCCAGGACGACTCGCCGTTCTTCCGCCGCGACAACTTCGCAGGCTCGGCCACGATCGAGTCCGCCGAGCTCGTGCTGCCCGTCCGATGAGGCGCTCGGTCGCGACGCTGGTCGCGCTGGGTCTGGCCGCTCCGGCGGCGCTCGCCGCGTTCCCGGACTCGCCGCCCGACGACCCGCTCTTCGACGCGAGCCCTCTCGCCAACGCAACGAACGAGCAGTGGGACCTCGCGAGCCCCGCGGGCGGCTACGACCGCGGGATCTCGGTGGACCGGGCCTGGGCGCTCACGACGGGCGAGGGCGCCACCGTCGCGGACGTGGACGTCGGTGTGCAACTCGACCATCCCGACCTGGCGGGCCGCTTCATGGACGGCTTCGACTTCTTCGCCCGCGACCGGGATCCCACCTCCGACACCCAGAACGCGCACGGCACGAACGTCGCGGGCGTGCTCGGCGCGACGGCGGGGAACGGCATCGGCATCGCGGGCATCGCCCCCGGCGCGCGGATCATGCCCCTGCGCACCTCCGACAACATCCTGCACCAGGGCACGCGCCTTGCCGCGGCCATCGTCCACGCCGCCGACAACGGCGCCGACGTGATGAGCATGAGCCTCGGCGCCGACACGTTCTCGCTTTCGCTGCGCCGCGCCATCTCGTACGCCGACCGCAAGGGCGTGCTCGCGGTCGTCGCGAGCGGCAACGAGTTCCACTTCCACCACCACTGGCCACAGGTGGCCGACGAGGCGCTCGCCGTCGGCGGGCTCAACCCCGACACCGCGAACACCACCGCGCTGAACGACGGGACCGCGGTTGCCGCGAACCGCTTCGACATCCGCGCGCAGTACTCCGACCACGGGCCCCACCTCGACGTCGTGGCCCCGACCCAGGTCCCGACCACGCAGTGGGGCGGCGGCTACATCAAGAACTGGTCCGGCACCTCGGCGGCCACGCCCCACGTCGCGGGCACGGCGACGCTCGTGTACGCCCGCGCGAGGGCGCTGGGTATCGAGCTGTCGACCGAGGAGGTGCGGCAGCTGATCCGCCAGACCGCCGACGACCAGGCCGACGGCGGCCAGGGCGAGCGCGAGGGCTGGGACCGGCTGACCGGCTGGGGCCGGGTCAACGCCTACGAGGCGGTCCGCAGGGTCGGGTCAGACACGCTGCCGCCCGAGACGAACATCACCGCACCGGCCTGGTACCGGCCGCTGCGCGGCGCCGCGCGGGTCACCGCCCTGGTCCGTGCTCGAACCGGGCCCGCGAGCTGGGAGCTCGAGATCGGCCGCGGCGAGGAGCCCAGCTCCTGGCGCCGTATCGCGGCCGGGCGCAGCCGCGGCGCGGGGCGCGAGGCCCGCATCCGGACGCTCGTGCGCGGCCTGGCCCCCGGCGGCTGGACGCTGCGACTGCGCTCGCGGGACGCGCGCGGCAACGAGGGGGAGGACCGCGCGTACTTCCGCCGCCTCGGCGACCGCTCGCTCGAGCGCGGCTTCCCGAAGTCGCTCGGCACCTCGGGCGAGGCCTCGCCCGCGATCGCCGACGTGACCGGCGACGGCGTTCCGGAGCTCGTGCTGGCGACGAGCGACGGCTACGTGCGCGCCTACCGCGGCGGCCCTCCGGCTCGCCGCGGGCCGCGGGCTCTGCGTGGCTGGCCGCGGCGGATGCGTCCGGCGCCCGGCTACCGGGCGATGAGGCGGGCGATCGGCGCGAGCGGGTTCGCGGGCTTCGTCGCCTCGCCCGCCGTAGGCGACATCGCGGGCGACTCGCGGCCGGAGGTGGTGGCGGCGGGGCTCGACGGCCGCGTGTACGCATGGCACGCGAACGGCCGCCGCGTGCGCGGATTCCCCGTCCGGATCGCCGTCACGCGACCCCCTGACGGCAAGCGCGACGCGGCGTTCTACGCGAGCCCCGCGCTCGCCGACCTCTCGAATGACGGGCGGCTCGACATCGTCGCCGGCGCCGCCGACCAGCACGTCTACGCCTGGGACGGGCGTGGCCGGCCGCTGCCCGGCTGGCCGGTGCTGGCCCGCGACGGCGAGGAGGGAGACGTCGCGAAGATCCTGTCCTCACCCGCCGTCGGCGACATCGACGGCGACGGCTCGCCGGAGGTGGTCGAGGGGACGGCCGAGGCCTACGGCTCGACGCCGTCCACGACGGGCCGCGCCTACGCCTGGAACGCCCGCGGGGAGCTCATGCCCGGCTGGCCGGTCGCGCCGCCGGCGCTCGCGGCGGACTCGATCCCGATCGTGGGCGAGGGCGTGCCGACCTCGCCCGCGCTCGCGGACGTCGACGGGAACGGGGACGACGAGGTGGCCCTCGCGGCCTTCACGGGGCAGCCCGAGCTCTACGACGGCGACGGGACGAGGCTGACCGGGCCGGCGGGATCGGAGTCGCGCTTCCAGGTGGCCGGGCGCGGCGGCGGCTCGCCCTCGCAGTCGCCCTCGTCGATCGCGCTCGGCGCCAACGCCGTGTTCGGCCGCACCGCTCAGGACGGGCCGCTGCGCTTCTTCGGCGGCCTCGTCGACTCGCGGCTCGCGCTCGCCCAGTCGTCGCCCGCGACGCCCGTTGCGTTCGAGCACCTGCTGGGCGGCTGGGATGCGGCGAGTGGCGAGTGGCTGCCAGCCTTTCCCCGGCCCGTCGAGGGCTGGACGATCGTGACCGCGCCGGTCGTGGCCGACGTGGACGGCGACGGCGGCTCGGAGGTCGTGTTCGGGACCAGCGGCAACGTGCTCCATGCCTACCGCGAGGACGGGACCGAGCCGGACGGCTGGCCGAAGCAGACCGAGGGCTGGCTGCTCGCCGCGCCGGCGGTGGGGGACATCGACGGCGACGGCCGTCGCGAGGTCGTGGCTGTCACGCGCGACGGCTGGCTCTTCGCCTGGGACACGCCCGCGCCGTCCGGGGCGCCCGCCGACTGGCCGAGCTTCCGCCAGAACCCGCAGAACACGGGCCGTCTCGCGCTCCGTTAGGGGCCGGGAGGCGTCTCAGCGGGCGCGGAGGGTGCGGGCGACGCGCGGCTCGTACAGGTTGAGGCCGAGCGCCTTCAGCCTGACCTCGACACGGCCGCGGCGACGGATGAGCGCCCGCTGGCGGGCGGTGAGCGGCAGGCGGAGCGTGGTCGCGCGTTCTGGGCGGAGGTCGAAGCCCCTGTAGGGCATCGGCCGCCCGCGCGAGCGGAAGTGGAGCCAGCGCGGGGAGATCACCGTCAGACCCGGCCCCCCGATGCAGCCTTCACGGCATGCGACGCGCACGTGGAGGCTCCCGTCGCGGCCGAGCCGCGGCGAGCCGATGCGGATCCGGCAGTGCCCGCCGTCCGGCGCGGGGCCGCCGTCGGCGGGGTCGCGCACGAAGAGCGCGTGGTCGCGGCAGCGCGTCGTCGCCCAGGCCACGCGCTCGCCGTCCCAGTCGAAGCGCGGCATGGGCGGGAAGGACTCCTGGCCGGTGATCGCCTGCACGTCCTCACCCGCGAGTCCCGCCAGCGAGATCACCTCGCCGCCCGACGCGGTCCTCTGGACGAAGGCGATTCGGCCGCCGGCGATACGGACGCGCGATGAGCAGGAGCGCAGCGGCACGTCCCGGGCGGGGGCGCCGGCAGGGAAGAGGACGAAGCGAGGCGCCGGGGCCGAGGGCGGGCAGCCATCGGCCGGGCCCGGCGCGAACGTGTCGATCAGCGCGGTGCCGTCCTCCTGCACGTCGAGGTCGGACGAGGGCGGCACGGGCTCGTCGCGCACGATGGCCCGCGCTGCGGTGTCGTACACGAAGAGCCGGGTCCGGACGGGATCGGTCGCCCGGTCCAGCGCGAGCCAGGCGGCGAACCGCCCTCCTGCCGCGAGCGCCGTGACGAAGCCGGGCGGATCGATGTCGGCGGCGCCCCCGTCCCATTCGATCCGCAGCCGGTCCGGGACGCAGCCGGCGCCGCCCCAGGCGATGACCGACCCTCCGCCGGCCGGGGAGACGGCGCTTACGGTCTCGCAGCTCTCCCGGATCGCGAGCGGCCCTGCGGGCGGCCCGCTCAGAACGTCGCGGGTTCCACCCTCGGCGAGGCCCCGGGCGGCCACGACCCGCGACCCGGCTGCGCCGTAGGTGATCGAGGCCGGATCCCGCGGGTGCCCCCGCCAGGAGAGCAGACGCGAGGCATCACCGGCGAACGGCGCCGAGAGCAGGTCGATGGCGCCCGGCGCGGGGAAGGCCGACACGACCACGCGGTCCGAGGCGAGCGCGGGGACGCCGAGCGCGGCGTGGCTCTCGAGGACCTCGCGGGACGCCGTCGCGGCGGTCGCCGGGGCGAGGAGCGCGAGCACGATCCCGGTCGCGGTGAGCCTCCACATGACGGAGGAGAAAAACCCCGCCCTGACCCGAAGTTTCGACCGCCCTAGACTTCGGTACATGAAGTCTCTGCCCGTGATCCAGCCCGGGGCGGAGCCCAGGCTCTCGCCCGAGGAGATCGCAGCGCTCAGGCAGGAGGTCCGCGACCTCGCCATGAAGCGCAACGCGGTGATCCTGGCCCACAACTACCAGGTCCCCGAGGTCCAGCAGGTGGCCGATTACGTCGGCGACTCGCTCGGCCTCTCCCAGAAGGCGGCCGCCGCCGGCGGCGACACGATCGTCTTCTGCGGCGTCCACTTCATGGCCGAGACGGCCTCGATCCTGTGCCCGGAGAAGACGGTGCTGCTGCCCGACCTCGGCGCGGGCTGCTCGCTGGCCGACTCGATCACGGCCGAGCAGTTGCGGGAGTGGAAGGCCAAGCACCCGGGCGCGATCGTCGTGATGTACGTCAATACCTCAGCCGAGGTCAAGGCCGAGACCGACTACTGCTGCACCTCCTCGAACGCCGTGCAGGTGGTCGAGCACATCCGCCGCGAGCACGGCGACGACGTCGAGATCCTCTTCGGCCCGGACATGTTCCTCGGCGCCTACGTCGAGAAGGTCACCGGCCGCCCGATGCGCGTGTGGGACGGCGAGTGCCACGTACACGCCGGCATCCGCCCCGGCGACATCGCCCTGGTGCGCGAGGCGAACCCGGGCGCCGAGTTCCTGATCCATCCCGAGTGCGGCTGCTCGACCTCGGTCATGGAATACGTCGCGTCGGGCGACGTGGACGCGGAGCGCACGCACATGCTCTCAACCGGGGGGATGCTCAAGTTCGCCGCCGAGTCGGACGCCGAGACCTTCATCGTCGCCACCGAGACCGGGATGCTCTACCCGCTGGCCGAGGAGAACCCCGGCAAGTCGTTCATCCCGGCCAACCGCGCGGCCGTCTGTCAGTACATGAAGATGATCACGCTGCCGAAGGTCCGTGACGCCCTGCTCTCCGATGGCTCGGACTACGTCGTGAAGGTGCCGGAGGCCATCGCCGAACGCGCCCGCGTGCCGATCGAGCGCATGGTCGCGATCAACCCGTAGCCGTCCCGCGGCCGCTGCGGCCGGATCCGTCGCTCACCCCATCCGGGTACCGCTAGGCTTTCGCGACCACCGATCCGGGCAGGGATGGAGGCACGACACCGATGGACCATCAGGACGTCGAACGCATACGCAGCGCGTCGTTCACGGAGGCTCGCCGCGGCTACGAGAAGCGCGAGGTGGACGCCTTCCTGGCGCGTCTCGCCGACTGGCTCGAGAGCGGCGCCATCACCGAGGCCACCTCGCATGCGGTGAAGGTGAAGCTCGAGCGCGCCGGCGAGACCACCGCGCGCATCCTCGCGACCGCCGAGGGCGAGGCGCAGGAGATGCGGCGCGAGGCGGAGGAGGAGGCCGCCGAGATGATCTCCGACGCGGAGCGCAGCGCCCGCGAGACGATGGAGGCCGCCACGCGCAAGGCCGACCGCACGGTCCGCGAGGGCGAGGACCGCCGGCGCGCGATCGAGGCCGTGATAGTCGATCTCGTGGGGCGGCGCGACGAGGTGCTCTCCGAGATCGATCGCCTGGGCGAGCGGCTGCGCCAGGCATACGAGACGCACACACCGGCCGGGCCCGACCCGTATGCCACGCCCGACGAGCTCGATCCGGCCGAGCGGGTCGAGGCCACCGAGGAGCTTCCCGAGGGCCAGCCCGCCACGTGACGGACGCCCGGCTGCGGCGGGTCCATCCGCCGGGCGGCGGCGACATCACTCCGGCCGAGGTGGCGGCCGGGCTCTACCCGGCGGCGGAGGCGCCGTTGCAGCGCCCGTACCTGCTGATCAACATGGTCTCCTCGGCCGACGGCAAGATCGCCGTCGAGGGCCGCTCGGGCCCGCTGGGAAACGAGGGCGACAAGCAGCTCTTCCACGCCCTGCGCACGCGGGTCGACGCGGTGATGGTGGGCGCGGGGACCCTGAGGGCCGAGCGCTACGGGCGGATCGTTCGCGACCCCGCCCTGCGCGAGCGCCGCGTCGAGGCCGGCCTCGCAGCCGACCCGCTCGCGATCGTCGTCAGCGGCTCGCTCGCCCTCTCCGGTGAGCTGCCGCTCTTCCGGGCCGCCGAACAGGAGGTGGTAGTCATCACCTCGAGCGACGGCCAGGTCGAGGGTGCGAGCGCCCGAGTCGACTACCTGCGCTCGCGGCCACTCGACCTGGCAGGCGCGCTCGGTGAGCTGCGCGGTCGAGGGGTCCGCAGCATCCTCTGCGAGGGCGGCCCCACGCTGAACAGCGCGCTGCTCGCGCAGGGCGTAGCGGACGAGCTCTTCCTCACGCTCTCGCCGCTCCTGGTCGGGGGTGCCCATCCGCTCACCGCGGTCGCCGGAACGCCACTGCCCGAGCCTGCCCGGATGCGGCTCCTGGCTGCGTTCGAGGGCGACGACCACCTGCATCTGCGCTACGGGATCACAGGTGCATGAACGGTTGCACCGCTCGGGCTTTCGGGGCCCGTGCGCTACAACGTCCAGACCACGATGGCTACGAGAACCGACCAGGCGGCGCTCCGCGCGCGTAGGGGTGCCCGCAAGCCCGACGTCCCGGTAGTCGAGCTCAAGGACGTCTCGAAGGTTTACCCCGGCGGGTCCGTCGGGCTCGAGCGCGTGAGCATCCGCGTGGGTCGCGGAGAGTTCCTTTTTCTCGTCGGCGCCACCGGCTGTGGCAAGTCCACCTTCATTCGCCTCCTGCTCAAGGAGCTCGAGCCCTCGAAGGGCGAGGTCCTCATCGCCGGCCGCCCACTGTCGGAGGTCACACGCAAGAAGGTTCCCTTCCTGCGCCGCAACATGGGCGTCGTCTTCCAGGACTACAAGCTCCTGCCGAACCGCACCGTGTACGCGAACGTCGCCTACTCGCTCGAGGTGATCGGCGAGAGCCGCGACTCGATCCGCCGCAAGGTGCCGGACATCCTCAACCTCGTCGGCCTCTCGACCAAGCTCCACAACTACCCGGACCAGCTCTCGGGCGGTGAGCAGCAGCGCGTCTCGATCGCGCGCGCCTTCGTGAACCACCCGCCACTGCTCCTCGCCGACGAGCCGACGGGCAACCTCGATCCCGAGACCTCGATCGGGATCATGCAGCTGATCTACCGGATCAACCGCACGGGCACGACCGTGATCGTCGCGACCCACGACCGGGAGATGGTGGACAAGATGCGCCGCCGCGTGGTCGAGATGGAGAACGGGCGCGTGATTCGCGACCAGGTCTCCGGCCTCTACCGCCCGGACGAGTCGACCACGGAGTTCGCCGTCCGCCTGCGGGGCGAGCTCGGCATCGGCCCCGAGGGCCACCCCAACTGATGCGCTTCGGCTTCTTCCTCCGCGAGGCGCTCCGCGCCATGTCCCGCAACGCGGCGCCTTCGCTCGCGGCGATCGTGTGCGTGGTCCTCACCGCCGTGGTGCTGGGCGTCTTCATCCCGGTCGTGCAGGCCACCACGGGCACGGCCAACGAGGTGCGCGGACGGGTCGTGGTCGACGTGTTCATCACGGAGAAGGCCACCGACATCCAGGTCAACCAGCTGCGGGAGAAGATCGTGGGGCTGCCCAACGTGAAGGGCGTCAAGTTCATCTCCAAGGAGGACGCGCTCGCGCGCGAGCGGGGGCGCAACCCCGAGGCGTTCGAGCTGCTCGGCACGAACCCGCTGCCCGACTCGTTCCGGATCACGCCGGAGGACCCGGACGGCGTCGCCGGCGTCGTCCGGGGCGTGCAGGCCTCGGGCCTGCCGGCGATCGACGAGGTCCGCAACCGCGAGCAGGACACCGACAAGATCCTCCAGGCCACCGGCGTCGTGAAGGGTCTGACCGGCGGCATCGCGGTGCTGCTCATCCTCGCGTCCATCGCGCTGATCGCGAACACGATCCGCCTCTCGATCTTCGCCCGCCGCCGGGAGGTGGAGGTCATGAAGCTCGTCGGCGCGACCAACTGGTTCATCCGCTGGCCGTTCGTGTTCGAGGGCGTGATCGTGGGCTTCATGGGCGGGGTCATAGCGATCCTCGTGCTGTGGATCGCGAAGGAGACCTTCATCGACCCGCTGTCGGACCGCTTCGCCCTGATCGCCGCGCCCGACACGATCGACTTCCCCGCGCTCGTCGCGGTCCTGCTCTTGGCGAGCATCGCCGTATCCGCCGCCGGCAGCGGCTTCACGCTGCGCAGGTTCCTGCGGGTCTGACCGGGCTACCCTTGAGAGGCGGGGCCGTAGGGCCCCGCTTCCTCGCATGACGAACCTCCGCATCCTGATCCTGGCCCTCGCCTGCACGCTCGCGGGGCTCACCGGCGGCATCTGGCTCGGCGGCCATCCCGAGCGGCTGCCCGACGGCGTCCGCGACGCGCTGGTCGACGACTTCCTCGCGACCCGCGCCGAGATCATCGACAAGGTCTCCGCCGACTTCTTCGAGGAAGTCGACGAGGAGAGCCTGCGGGAGGCGTCCCTCAAGGGCATCGTCGAGTCGCTCGACGACCGCTTCTCCGCCTACTTCACGCCGAAGGAGGCCGAGACGATCGCCCAGTCGCTCTCGGGCGCCTTCGACGGTGTGGGGATGACGGTGGACGAGGACAAGCGCGGCCTGGTCGTGGTGTCCGTCTTCGACGGCTCGCCCGCCGACCGCTCGGGACTTCGCCCCGAGGACATCATCACGGCCGTCAACGGCCGCTCGATCGCGGGCGTGCCGAGTGACGTCGCGACGGCGAAGATCAAGGGCCCTTCGGGCACGAAGGTGCGCCTGACGGTCCTGAAGAAGAAAGGCGCGAAGAAGCGGACCCTGACGATCGTCCGCGAGCGGATCGAGGTGCCGATCACCGACGGCCGGCTCGAGACCGTGAACGGTGTGAAGCTCGGGGTCGCCCAGCTCGCGACGTTCTCGAGCGGCGCGCACGGCCAGTTGCGCGACGAGATCGACGGGCTCCTGAAGAAGGGGGCGAAGGGCATCGTTCTCGACCTGCGCAACAACGGCGGCGGGCTGCTCCAGGAGGGCGTGCTCGTGGCCAGCATCTTCGTCCCGGAGGGCGAGACGGTCGTCTCGACGGACGGGCGCTCGCGGCCCAAGCGCGTGCTCGACGCGACGGGCGACCCGATCGACGCCGACATCCCCGTGTCGGTGCTCGTCAACCGCGGCACGGCCAGCGCCTCCGAGATCGTCGCCGGCGCCCTCCGCGACCAGAAGCGCGCGACGATCGTGGGAACGCGCACCTTCGGCAAGGGGGTCTTTCAGGAGCTCGAGTCGCTCGCCAACGGCGGTGCGCTCGACATCACCGTCGGCCGCTACTTCCTCCCGTCCGGCGAGAACATCTCGGACAAGGGCATCCAGCCGACCGTCCGCGCGAAGGACGACCCCGACACCCGCGAGGATGAGGGCGCGGAGACGGCGCTCCGCGCCCTCAGCGCCAAGGTCAAGTGAGCCTCCGGCCCGAGGGGCCGGTCGTGGCGGTCCTCTCGAAGCGCGGGCGCTTCGCCGTGGCGGAGCCGCTCTTCTTCCGCGGGCGCAAGCTCACCCTCGACCGCACGGATGGCGCCTCTGCGGGCGACCTCGTGCTCGTCGGCGGTGGCAAGCGCGGCGCCCGGGTGGTCCGCCGCCTGGGGAGGCCCGACGTCGCGCGGGACGTGCTCGAGGGCCTGATGCTCGACAAGGGCCTGCGCCGCCGCTTCCCCCGCGAGGTCGAGCGGGATGCGATCGAGGCGGCCGCCCGTCCGGCGATGGGGGCGGACGCGCGCGGGCGCCGCGACCTGACGGGCCTCACGACCTTCACGATCGACCCGACCGGGGCGCGGGACTTCGACGACGCGATCTCCGCGGAGCGCGAGCCCGGCGGCCGTATCAGGCTCTGGGTGCACATCGCGGACGTGTCGGCTCACGTTCGCCCCGGCACGGCCGTCGAGGGAGAAGCACACCGGCGCGCCACGAGCGTGTACGTGCCGGCCGCGGTCGAGCCGATGCTGCCCGAGGCGCTCTCGAACGAGGCCTGCAGCCTCGTGCCGGGTGCCGACCGCCTCGCGGTCACCGTCGAGTTGCTGATGGACGGCACGGACGTCGTCTCCGCCGCGTTCGGGCGCTCGGTCATCCGCAGCGACGCGCGCCTCACCTACGAGCGGGTCGACCGGATCTTCGGAGGCTCCGAGCGGGCCGAGGACCCGTGGGCGGGCGCGCTCGATGCGGCCAGGGGCGTCGCCGCCGCGCTCCGCGAGCGCCGCGACACGCTCGGCTCGATCGTGGTCGAGTCCGTGGAGCCGTCGTTCCTCTTCGACTCCGCCGGCCATGTCACCGGTGTCGTCAACGAGGAGCAGACCGAGTCGCACCGGCTTATCGAGGAGCTGATGATCCTCACGAACGAGCAGGTGGCGGGCCACCTGGCCGACGCCGGCCGCCCGACGCTCTACCGCGTCCACGAGAACCCGGAGCCGCTGTCGGTGCTGGCGCTGGCGGACAAGCTGGCCTCGCTCGACATTCCCACCCCACCGCTGCCGAAGCATCCCGCGCCCGCGGAGGCGGCGCGCCTCGCGGGGGAGATGAGCGTGATGGTCGCCGAGCACGTTCGCCGCACCGGGCGCGGCCGGCAGGCCTACCCGCGGCTCGTCCTGCGCTCGCTGAAGCAGGCGGTCTACTCGCCCAGGAACGTGGGGCATTCGGGCCTAGCGTCCAAGCGCTACTGCCACTTCACCTCGCCGATCCGCCGCTATCCCGACCTGGTGGTGCATCGCGCGCTGCTCGCCTCGATCGGCATCGACGATGAGCCGCCGCGGGCCTCGGAGCTGCAGGAGGCGGCCGAGTGGAGCTCGGATCGCGAGCGGGAGGCGATGGTTGTCGAGCGGGACGCGGACGACGTCTGTCGTGCCTTCCTATTGGAGCGCCGCCTGTTCGAGGGCGGCTTCGAGACCGAATGGGACGGCGAGGTCGTCGGCGTGATCGGGGCGGGCGCGTTCATCCGCTTCGGTGAGGAGGGCTTCGAGGGCTTTCTCCCGGTCAGGCGGATGAAGGGCGACTGGTACGACCTGAACGAGCAGGAGACGGCGCTCGTCGGCTCCAGGGAGGGCAGCGCGTTCCGCCTCGGCGACCCGGCCCGGGTCACGGTCGGCAAGGTCGACGCGCCGCGCGGGCGCGTGGACCTGTGCGGGTCTCGGCGATAGCGGGGCGTTCGGGGGGCGGCAGAGGGGCGTTAGAGGCAGGTGGCTTCGCAGAATTCGGCCTACAGCCCCGTCGGCGAGATCCACCGATTTTCAGCCTTGCCGCGCGGCCCGAATCAGAGCATTCTCTGTGATTAACCGGGCAGGATCATCGGACTCGACCTGCCTCTTCCATCGGGAGGAAACATGAGGGCCAGGATCAACGGTCGCGCAGGCCGCTGGACGCTGGGGTTGGCGGCGCTGCTTGCCGTGACCTTCGGGGGCGCGCTCGCGACGGGCGCCATACCTGCTGATGACGGCGAGATCACGGGGTGCTACGCCAATAAGACCGGTGTGGTTCGCATTGTCGACTCGGCGTCCGAATGCACCGCACTTGAGACCGCGATCTCGTGGAATCGGGAGGGGCCGCAGGGCGAGGCCGGTCCGCAGGGCGAGGCCGGTCCGCAGGGCGCACCCGGGATGAGCGGCTTCGAGCGCGTGACAGGCGCGTCGGTAACCGCGAACGGGCAGGGTAAGGCCACGGCGACGGCAGCCTGCCCCACCGGCAAGAAGGCGATCGGCGGCGCATACAGCCTGGGCGGCAGCGGTGCATCGCACGCGACCGTGACTGATAACGGCCTCGGCTCTGGCGAGACCTGGCAGGTGAAGGCGGCGTGGGTTCCCGGCGGCACCCTGAGCTACACGCTGACGGCAACCGTCACCTGCGCCAACGTCGCAAGCTGATCTCTCGGATCGGGGACCGGCTCGATGCCGGTCCCCGATCGTCCGGACGGAGGGTGCGGGGGAGACGGCCTTTCCGAGACCGGCAGTTCGGCGTCCCTCTGAGCCGCTTGCGTGGAGCGCGGTCGGGCGCGGTAGCTTCCAGGCGATGGCGAAGAAGGGAAAGCGCAAGGCCGCCCCGGGCGACGTGGCCACGAACCGCCAGGCGTCCTATCGCTACGAGCTGCTCGACCGGTTCGAGTGCGGGATGGTGCTCGAGGGGACCGAGGTGAAGGCGCTCCGCACCGGAGGCGCCCAGCTGAAGGACTCCTACGCGCTGATCCGCGACGGCGAGGTCTGGCTCCACAACCTGCACATCCCGCCATATCCGCCGGCGGCAATGGAGAACCACGAGCCGGAACGGCCGCGCAAGCTGCTGCTCCGCCGCGAGCAGATCTCCCGCCTCGTCGGGACGGTGCAGGAGAAGGGGCGCACCCTGATCCCTACCCGTATCTACTTCAAGGGCGCCCGCGCGAAGGTCGAGATCGCGCTCGCGAAGGGCAAGGACGTTGGCGACCGCCGCGAGGACATCAAGCGGCGCGAGCAGAAGCGCGAGATGGAGCGGGCCCTGCGGGAGTACGACCGCTAGGGGATCCGGGCGCACGGTGAAACAGTGCCAGGCACTGTTTCACCGTGCGGCTCAGACGTCGTCGAAGTCGCGCTCGAGGAACGTGGCGTCCATGCCGACGGCGAGCAGGGCTGCGAGCCCGATGTAGACGGCCGCGACGGCCACCCGCGTCGACGGTTTCACCTTGTGGAAGCGCTGCGACTCCTCGGAGTGGCGAAGCTTCCAGCGCCGCCAGGTCTCCATGCCGCCGAAGATCAGGACGAGCAGCATGATCGGGTTCGGGAAGACGAAGGTGAGCGCGACGAGTCCGGCGTAGCCGACGAACCACATCCAGGGGCTGAGCGCCGCCATGGCGCGGCCGCCGTCGAGCGGCAGCACGGGCAGCAGGTTGAAGAGGTTGAGGAAGAAGCCGATGAACGCCAGCGCCTGGAACAGCTCCGAGCCGGTCGCCTGCCAGATCGCCACGGGGATGAGGCAGCCGAGGGCGCCGAGCACGGGGCCCGCGAGGCCGACGCGCGCCTCGGCGGCGGCGTCCTTCGGGAGCTCCTTCATGGCGACGAGCGCGCCGAGGAAGGGGATGAACATCGGGGCGCTCGCCTTGATGCCCTCGCGCCGCAACTGGATCACGTGGCCCATCTCGTGGATGAGGAGCAGCAGGACGAAGCCCACGGCGAACTTCCAGCCCCAGATCAACGAATAGGCGCCGATCGAGACGAGCATGGACCCGGAGGTGGTGAGGATCTTGAGCTTCGGGAGGATCAGCAGGACGCCCTTGAGCTTGGCGCCGAACTTGACGGCCAGGATGCCGAGCACGGCCGCCGCGCCGGCGGCCCGCTTCCACCAGGGCCGGTCGGGCTCGGGCTTGGGCGCGGGGGGCGCCGAGGGGGCAGCCGGCTCGCCAGTCGGGGCGGGCCAGGACTCGGCGCCGGGCGCCGAGT
>DATMJO010000063.1:0-2980 GCA_035553855.1 Thermoleophilaceae bacterium
CTCGGGGGCCTCTCGGCGATCCAATGGCCCTACGCCGGTGACGACGAGTGGGTATCGCTCTCGGTCCTGCTCGGCGCGCCCGCTCTCGCGGTGCCCGCCGCCGCCCTCGCCTTCTGGCCCGCGGGGCGAGCCTCGGCGCCCCTCCGCGCCATCGCGCTCGTGCTGCTGCTCGTGCTGTACGGCCTGCCCGCCACCGAGCGCGACTTCGGCGCGGAGCTCTTGCGCGGCGCGGTGCTGCTCGTGCTCGTGACCGCGTGGCTCTGGCCGCCGCGGCTCGGGCGGCGCGAGGTCGCGCTCGCCGCGGGCGTGGTGCTCTCCGCCGCGGGGCTCGCGGTGCCGGTTGCCGCGGCACTGGACACCGGCAGGCCCTGGCTCGAGTACCGCACGTGGGGCATCTTCGCGACGACGGGCGGTGTCGCCTTCGACTTCAACCACGACTATGGGCCGATCGACTGGCCACGGCGCGGCACCACCCTCCTCAGCGTCCGCTCCGACCGCCCGCTGTACTGGCGGGTGCTCACGCTCGACCGCTTCGACGGTCTCCAGTGGGTCCACACGCGCCAGAACGAGCGGACCTCCCAGCTGGCGGAGCTCCCGCCCTCGCTCGATTCGCGCTGGGAGCGGGAGGTGAGGGTGCGTGTTCGCAACCTCAACAGCGACCTCGTTGTCGTGACCGGGATGCCGTTCTCGGTGAGCGGGCTCGGGCGCACCTTCATCGCGGGCGACGGCACGACCTTCAGCGCCGAGGGCTCGATCAAGGAGGGCGACGAGTACACGGTTCGCGCGTACGTCCCGGACCCCAGCGCGCGGAGGCTCCGGCGCGCGCCCGAGAGCTGGCAGCCGCTGTTCGCCCAGTACACGCGGGTCGAGCTGCCCCAGGAGGGCGTCACGGCCATCGACGGCACGGGCCGCGCCGGAGATGCCGCACGTTCCGCGGCGGCCCCGCCGCTCGCCGTCGAGATTCCCTTCCGCGGCAGCGCGGAGCGGGCGGTTGCGGGCGGCCTGCGGATCGAGGCGCGCCAGGCCGAGGAGGCCGCGCGCCTCCTCCGGGCCTCGCCGTACGCCGCCACCTACGCGCTCGCGCGGCGGCTGGCCGACGGCGCCCCCACGAGCTACGACGTCGTCCGGAGGATCGAGCGCCACCTGCTCGAGGGGTACGAGTACGACGAGAACCCGCCGGAGCGCGACCATCCGATCGACGACTTCCTCCATCGCGACCGCCTCGGCTACTGCCAGCAGTTCTCGGGAGCAATGGCGCTGATGCTGCGGATGAACGGGATTCCCGCGCGAGTGGTGGGCGGCTTCGCGCCGGGGTCGTTCAACAAGGACCGCGGCGAGTTCCGCGTGCGCGACCTCGATGCCCATTCCTGGGTCGAGGTGTACTTCACGGGCATCGGCTGGGTGCAGTTCGACCCCACGCCGCCCGCCGCCCCGGCGGAGTCCCGGGCGCTGTCCGAGCGCGCGGGGGCGGCGAGCGCCGCGACCGGCAGCACGGGGCCGAGCGGCGCCGAGCGCGGCGCGCAGCCGGGCGGAGGTGGAGGCTCGTCCCTTCCGTCTTCCGGGGGTGAGGAGAGCCGGTTACCGCTGTGGGCGCTGGCGCTCGTGCTCGCGGCGGCAGCGCTCGCCGCCGCCCTGGTGCGCGGGCGTCGCCGGCTGGGCCGCAGCGTGGCTGAAAGTGAGACGCCGATCGCGGAGCTCGCCCGGGCGGTGCGGCGGCTCGGCCTCGCCATCCCGCCGAGGACGACGCTGCTCGAGCTCGAGCAGCGCCTCGGCAGGCTCGCCGGCCCCGCGGGGACGGCCTATGCGCGGGCGCTGCGGGAATGGCGATACGGTCCCGCGGGTACGCCCGCCCCGGGACGCGCCGAGCGCGCGGCCCTCAGAAAGGGCCTCGCCGAGCGCGGCGGGATCGGGGCCAGGGCAAGGGCGTGGATCGCCCTGCCACCATTTACGCGCCTTTAAGCCGCCGCTCCTAGAACTCAGCACGTGACCAAGCCATCCCGCAGCCACCTCCTCTCAGGCGTGTCAGGGGGCCTCGTCGTCCTCGTTCTCGGCGCCGTCCTGATCGCCACGGGCGTGATCGAGACCGGCGAGACGGTGCGGGAGATCCGCCAGGCTCCGATCGGGCAGCCCGCGGCCGACGGCGGCACGATCGTGGACGACGGGGAGCGCGCGCAGACCGTCAGCGACATATACGACCGCGACGGCCCGGGTGTGGTCTTCATCGCCGCGCGCGGCGTGAGCGAGTCGTCGATCTTCGGCGAGGAGCGCGGCGGAGCCGCCACGGGCTCCGGCTTCGTGCTCGACAAGGACGGCTTCATCCTCACCAACGCCCATGTGGTCGAGGGCTCCGACGACGTCACGGTGCGCTTCGGCGAGCGCGACGAGGCCGACGCGAAGGTCATCGGCACCGATCCCTCCACCGATCTCGCGGTGCTGAAGGTCGACCCCAAGGACGTCGAGTCCGGGCTGAAGCCGCTGACACTCGGCGAGTCGAAGAAGGTCGAGGTCGGCGACCCGGCGATCGCCATCGGCAATCCGTTCGGCTTCGACCGCACCGTCACCACCGG
Organism: Thermoleophilaceae bacterium; assembly: GCA_035553855.1. Taxonomy (GTDB): domain Bacteria; phylum Actinomycetota; class Thermoleophilia; order Solirubrobacterales; family Thermoleophilaceae; genus JBBDYQ01. Next base: position 2,568 of record DATMJO010000063.1, read on the forward strand.
CATCATCTCGGCGCTGCAGCGCCAGATCACCGCGCCGAACGGGTTCGCGATCGACAACGTGATCCAGACGGACGCTTCGATCAACCCGGGCAACTCGGGCGGTCCGCTGCTGGACGCCGACGGCAAGGTCATCGGCATCAACTCGCAGATCGCCACGGGCGGCTCGAGCGGCTCGGTCGGCATCGGCTTCGCGGTCCCGATCGACACGGCCAAGAACGTCATTCCGCGCCTGAAGAGGGACGGCGAGATCAAGCGCTCCTACCTCGGCGTGACGACCTCGCCGTCCCTCTTCAGGCGCGGAATGACGTTCTTGGCCGTGTCGATCGGGACCGCGAAGCCGATGCCGACCGAGCCGCTCGAGCCGCCCGTGGCGATCTGCGAGTTGATGCCGATGACCTTGCCGTCGGCGTCCA
>DATMJO010000064.1:0-10811 GCA_035553855.1 Thermoleophilaceae bacterium
CTCCACCACGACGGTCTCGTCGAGGCGCGGCACAGCCCGCCCCCGTGCCGCGCCTCGACGAGACCGTCGTGGTGGAGGCTCTCGCCGGCGTGGTGACGGTGATGCTCCCGGGCTCGGCCGATGCGACGCCGCTCGAGGAGGCCCGCGAGATTCCGGTCGGCTCGGTCGTGAACGCGGCCGGCGGGCGGCTTCGGCTGACCTCGGCGCGGAACGCGACCGGCGCCGTCCAGTCCGCCGAGTTCAGGGGCGCGTCGTTCAAGGTGCGCTATGGGCGCGGGGCGCGGATGACGCCGATCACCGAGCTCGTCCTGCGCGACGAGCCGGCCGGCTGCGCGTCGTCGCGCGCGCGCTCGCGCCGCGCGGCAGCGTCGCGGAAGGGGAGAGCCCTCTGGGGGAACGGCAAGGGCCGCTTCCGCACCCGCGGCCGCTACTCGTCGGCGACCGTGCGCGGCACGACCTGGATCACGCAGGAGGTGTGCGCCGGGACGGTCGTGAAGGTGCGGCGGGGGAAGGTCGCGGTCCGCGACTTCTCGCTCGGCCGCACGGTGCTCGTCCGCTCCGGCCGCTCCTACCTGGCGCGCCCGCGCCGCTGAGGGCTCAGCGGATCAGGACGGGGGTGCCGACCGGCACCTTGGGGTAGAGCCGCTTCACGTCGCGGACCCTCATGCGGATGCAGCCGTGCGAGGCGCGAGTGCCGATCGACCACTCCTCCGAGGTGCCGTGGACGCCGATGCCGTCGCCGAGGGCGATGAAGCGGGCCTTCAGCGGGTTGCGCGGGTCGCCCGACGGGATCGTCTTGCCCGCGAACGCGCCCGCCCAGGGCCGGTTCGGCGCGTGCCACGGCGGGTCCACCTGCTTCCACAGGACGCGGCGGATGCCGCGCGGGGTCTCGAACCCGGCGGCGCCGACCGCGACCCGGTAGGTGCGGACGACGCGCAGGCGCTTGAAGAGCCGGAGCGTGGTGCTGCCGCGGTCGATCGAGACGAAGGTGTGGTGGATGCGCCCGAGCCTGCTGGTCGTGACCTTCGGGCGGATTGCGCGCAGCCCGGCCTTGACCACGCGGCCCGGCGTGGGCGAAACGAGCTCGGCCGCGAGGGCGCGCTCGAGCCGGGCGGTGTCGAGGCGGCGTCCCGAGCGGTGGCGGATGCGCTTCACGCGGGTGACGCCGTAGCGTACGCGGGCGTTGCGGGGCGCGCGGTACCAGCGGGCGCCGACGCGGCTCGCGGCGTGGCGGACCTTCGAGCGGTTCACGTCGAGCGCGACCGGAACCTCGACCGGCTCGCCGGCGGCGGCCTGGTCGAAGGCCTGCTCGACCATCGCGGCGTAGCCGATCACGAGGCCCGAGGAGAACGGCTCGAACTCGCGGTCGCGGGCGCCCACGCGGACGGTGATGCGGACGCCGTAGCGCTCGGTCAGCGCCGCGCGCAGGGCGCGTTTGGCGCCAACCGGGCCGAGGCCGCCCACGTCTACGCCCGCCACGGACGAGCCGTCCGGCAGGCGCTTCGGGCGCTCACCGGCGGCGAGCGCCGGGGCGGCGCAGAGGGCCGCCACGAAGGTGAGCGCTGCGAGGCGCATCCGTACAGGATGACACCCTCGCGGAGAACCCGGCCACCCTTCTGGGTTATGTGAAACCCGGGGCGCACGGCGCGCGGCGCAGGACCGGCGTGCCGGAGAACCCCTACCCCGGTGGTGGCGCGGAAGCGCAATCGCGGTTGTCCGCGGCTACGGCGGAGAAGCCCTACCACCGAGAGCGCGCTCCACCTCCACCTGGCGCCCCACCGCCCGCGCCAGCAGGTCCGCGTTGCGCCGGGCCGACCAGATCGGGACCGTCGGGTCGCCGGCGGCATCCGCGCAGATCACGACGTAATCCTTCCCCGCCCGCACGGAGACGCTCCGCACCGAGCCGTCGCGACTGCGCTCGAGCTGCTCGGCGAGCCGGATCACGCCCGACAGCAGCGCGAGGCGGCGCTCGTCGCCCTTGGCGGCGAGCTCGCCGAGGTCGGACGCCGAGGGCTCGCCCTTGCGGTGGTAGCGGGCGATCGTCGCGATCAGCAGCAGCTCGCGCGGGGTGAAGCCCGGCAGCCCCGCGTTGAGGATCAGGTAGCGGGAGTGCTTGTGGTGGTCGTCGTAGTCGACGGCCACGCCGATGTCGTGGAGCATCGACGCCGCCCAGAGCAGCTCGCGCTCGGCGTCGGCGCCGTCGGCGAGCCCGGCCTCGGCGAGGCCGTCATAGAGCTCCAGCGTGAGGCGGGCCACCTGTCCCGCGTGGCGGCGATCCGCTCCATACTGCGCCGCGAGGTTCTCGACGGAGCGCCGGCGAACGTCGTCCAGGAGGTGCTCGCCGCCGAGATAGCGCTCCATGAAGACACCTTCACGGAGGCCCGCCTCGGTCACCTCGAGCGGGTCGAGCCCGCCCGCGTCCATCACGGCGGCGATGGCGAGCGCGCCGCCGAGGATCACGTCGGCACGGTCCGGCTTGATGCCGGGAACCCCGCCTCGCATCGAGGCGGGGCGGGAGGCAAGCTCCTCGATCAGCGCCTCGAGGGCGTCGAGCCCGAGCGCGTAGCCCTCGATTCCGGTGTCGGGATGGCCCTCCATCCTCTGTGCCGCGGTCGCGAGGTTGCGGGCGGTGCCGCCGATCCCGACGAGGCGGCCTTCCAGCCAGCCGAGGTCCGCGACCGTCTCGGCGACGTGCGCCCGCGCAGCCTTCATCGCCTTGCCGCTCGCCTTCTCGTTCGGCAGGAAGCGCTCGCTCATGCGGACGGCGCCGAGCGGGAACGAGACCGCCTCGGCCAGCGACCGCCCCTCGACCCGCATGAGCTGGAGGCTGCCGCCGCCGACGTCGAGGCCCACGCCGTCGGTCAGCGTGGTGGAGTTCGCGAGCGCGAGAAACCCGTAGCGGGCCTCCTCCTCGCCCGATAGCACCCGCACGTCGAGGCCGGTCAGCTCACGCACCGGCCGGAGCAGGTCCTCGCGGTTCGCGGCGTCGCGGATCGCGCTCGTCGCCACCGCGGCCACGTCCTCGATCCCCGCCGTGCGGCAAAAGGCGGCGAACACGGCCGCGGTGTGGATGCCGCGGTCGATCGGCTCGGGCTTGAGCGTCTGCTCCTCGCCCATCCGCTCGCCGATCCGGACCGCCTCGCGGATCTCGTCCGTGAGCTTCCAGTGGCCGCCGGGCTCCCAGTCGTAGACGACGAGGCGCCACGAGTTCGAGCCCATGTCGATCACGGCGGTGCGGCGCACCGATGGAAGGCTAGGGTGCGGCCCGATGGCGCACCTCGGTGGACCCGGGCTCACGGTCGCCCTGGTGGGGCGGCCATCCGCGGGGCACCTCGCCGAGTGCGGCCTGTCGCGGGAGACGGCCGCCCTCGTGGATCCCGCCGGCGACGTCGCCGCGGTGCTCGGCGGGATCGCGCTCGTGATGCCGCGGGCGGTGGCGTTCGACGGCCCCGAGGCGGCCCGCGCGCCGGCGGAGGCGCGCGGCCGGCCTGAGCCGGGGGAGGGGCCGCTTTCGTGGCCCGTGCTCGGACTGCCCGCCTACGTGCTCCCGCCCTCCGCGTCGGCCGAGCCCGCTGCGTGGCGGGCGCTCGGTGAGTGGGTCGAGCCGCTCGTCGGGGCCCCGCGGCGCGAGCCCGAGTCGCTGCTCTTCGACGAGGTCGTGGCGGTGCTGCGCGCGTGGGAGGGAAGGACGGTCGTCCTGCTCGACCCGGGCGCGAACCGCAACCCCGGGTCGAGGCCGTACCGCGGAGTCCTCGCCCACGACGGCGAGCACTCCTCGAACGATGCGGCGCTCTTCTCCGTGCCCACGGCGCCGGAGGCACCAGGGCGCGTGAACCCGGGAGGGAGCGTAGTCGCGCTCCCTCGGGACCTGTTCGCGGGCGCCCGGTGGGCCGGCGGCGACCCCGGCGCCGGGCTGATCGTGTCGCTCGGCGAGAGCCGGATCTCGGTCCACCTCGAGCCCGAGGCGTAGGCAGGTACGCTCCCGCCCCGTGCGGATCGTGACCTACGACGCAGGCGACGGCCCCCGCGCCGGCGTGCTCGACGGCGACGCGGTCGTCCCGCTGCGGGGAGGCGAAGCCGGGCTGAAGAAGCTGCTCACGGGTGGCGGCGACCTGGTGCCGGACGGCGATCCCGTCGAGGGCGCCCGCCTGCTGCCGCCCGTGCCCGACCCGGACAAGATCATCTGCATCGGCCTCAACTACCGAACGCACGCCGAGGAGGCCGGGATCGACGCGCCGGAGGAACCCACCTTCTTCGCGAAGTTCCGCAACGCGCTGGCGGCGCCCGGCGCGGAGGTCTCGCTGCCCGCCCACTCGCGCAAGATCGACTACGAGGCCGAGGTGGCGTTCGTGATCGGCAAACGCGCGAAGGACGTCTCCCTCGACGACGCGCTCGCGCACGTCGCGGGCTACACGCTCCTCAACGACCTCTCCGCGCGCGACTGGCAGTTCAAGACGCCCCAGTGGATGCCGGGCAAGGTCTTCGACGGCTCGGCGCCCTGCGGCCCGGCGCTCGTCACCCCGGACGAGGCGGGCCCGCACGACGCGATCGGCCTCGCGCTCGACCTGCGCGGCGAGCGCCTCCAGGAGGCCACCACCGCCGACCTCATCCACTCGGTCCCCGAGCTCGTCTCGCGCCTCTCGCATCTCATGACGCTCGAGCCGGGCGACATCGTCGCCACCGGCACCCCGTCGGGCGTGGGCGGCGCGCGCGAGCCGCGCATCTGGCTCCAGGCGGGCGACGAGGTAGTCGTCTCCTCGCCCCAGCTCGGCCGGCTGGAGACGAGGCTCGCCTGATGGCCGACGAGCGCGCGGCGCGCGGATTGCGGGCGGCGCTCGCAGCGCTCGCGGGCGAGCAGCGCATCGGCTGGAAGATCGGGCTGAACGCGCCCGCCGTGCAGGCGCTGGTCGGCATCAGCGAGCCGGTCGCCGGGGTGCTCGTCGCCTCGCGCCGGCTCGGGCGCGGCGAGCGCCACTCGCTCGCGGGCGCCTCGAACCCGGTGGCCGAGCCGGAGGTCGCGATCGAGGTGGGAGAGGACGGCAGCGTCGCCTCGCTCGCGGCCGCGATCGAGGTGGCCGACGTGAACATGGGCTTCGACGACCTCGAGGCCGTCGTGGCGGGCAACGTCTTCCACCGCGCCGTCCTGCTGGGCGAGCAGGTGCACGGCGAGGCGCTCCGCGGGATCGAGGCGCGCATCGCCGTGAACGGCGCGCCGCAGGCGGCGGTCAACGCCCACGAGGTGACGGGCGATCCCGAGGCGGTGATCGATGTCGTGCGCCGCAACGCCGAGGCGGCGGGCGCGGAGGTCCGCCCCGGCGACGTGATCATCGCCGGCACGCTCGCCCCGCCCGTGCGCGTCGAGCCGGGCGACGCCGTCGGCCTCGACCTCGGTCCCCTGGGCCTCGTCGAACTCGCCTTCGAGGGGTAGCCTGCGCCCATGGCCGCCGAGCTCGTAGCGCTCGTGAAGCACGACTGCCCGGTCTGCGACCAGCTCCTGCCCGTGCTCGACTCGGCCGGCGTGCGCGTCCTCTCCCAGTCCTCGGCCGACGACACGCGCGCCCAGGCCGAGCGGCTCGGCCTGTCGGCCGTGCCCGAGCTCGACGAGGGCCTCGAGCTCTCGGCGCGGCTCGACCCCGATGCGGTCCCCGCGCTCGTGCTGCTCGACGGGGAGTCCGAGCGCGGCCGGGTGGAGGGCATCCACACCGAGCGGCTCGCGAAGCTCGCCGCCGACGCGGGGGTGGAGCTTTCGCTCGACGGGCTGCCCGAACAGCGGCCCGGCTGTGCCAGCCTCACCCGCGACCCCGCCGTCGCGGAGCGGATCGCCGCGCGGGCCGCGCGTCGCGGCGGGCGCATCAGGGCGCGCGAGCTGGAGCTGGGCGGGCTCGAGGACCCGCACGAGGCCCTCTTCCAGCGTGGGGTCACCGACGGCCTCCCGGTCGTGCCGCCTACGCCCGAGCGCGTCGTGCGGATGCTGGAGCACACGGGCCGCGACCCGCAGGAGGTTGTCGGGGTCGTTCCGCCCTACGACGGCGAGGCGACGGTCGAGAAGGTGGCGATCAACGCGGTGATGGCGGGCTGCCCGCCCGAGGCGCTGCCGGTCGTGCTCGCAGCGGTGGAGGCGGCGCTCGAGCCCGAGTTCGCCCTGCACGGGCTGATCGCCACGACCCATCCCGCGGGGCCGACCGTGATCGTCAGCGGCCCCTACGCGCGCGAGATCGGCATGAACTTTGCCGGCAACTGCCTGGGGCAGGGAAACCGCGCGAACCTCACGATCGGGCGCGCGCTCCAGCTCACGGTCCGCAACGTCGGCGGCGGCAGGCCGCGCGAGGAGGACCGCTCCGCGCACGGCCAGCCGGGCAAGCTCTCGTCCTGCTTCGCCGAGGACGTCGAGGGCTCGCCGTTCGAGCCGATGTCGGCCGAGCACGGCGTGCCGGCCGGGGAGACCGGCGTGACGGTGATGGCCACCGAGGCGCCGCGGCTCATCATGGACCAGGTGGCGCGCGAGCCGGACGGGCTCTGCGCGAGCCTTGCGCTCGCGCTCGAGTCCGTCTGCACGCCCAAGCAGCGGCTCGCATTCGACGCGCTGCTCGTAATCGGCCCGGAGCACGGGCGCGTCTTTCGCGAGGCCCGCTGGTCGCGCGCGCAGGTGCGCGAGCGCCTCCATGAGCTGACCCACTCGCGCGCAGGCGATCTCGTGCGCGGCGCGGGCGGATCGCCGGAGGGCATCGACCCCCAGTGGGTCTCCGATCCCGAGATGCAGGTGGCGAAGTTCGCCGCCGCGGACCGCATCCGGATCGCCTATGCCGGAGGGGACGCCGGGCTCTTCAGCATGGTCTACGGTTCCTGGGCCGCGGGCGAGATCGGCTCGCAGCCCGTCACGAAGGCCGTCACTCCATGGATGTAGCCGCCCCCGCCGAGACCCTCCGGATCCTCGACCCGACCGCCGAGCGCGAGCCAGGCGGCAGGCCGCTGGCCCCGCCGCTCGCTGCCGGCGAGCCCGCCCGGATCGCGCTGCTCGACATCCGCAAGCCGCGCGGCGACGTCTTCCTCGACGAGATCGATCGGATCCTCTCGGGGCGCGGCCACACGGTCGAGCGCACGATGAAGCCGACGTTCACGAAGCCCGCGCCGCCCGACGTGCGCCGCGAGATCGCGGAGCGCTGCGACGCGGTCATCGAGGCGCTCGCCGATTGAGGCTCGTGCGTGTCGTGCGGTCTGCGCGACGTCCTGGAGATGGAGACGCTGGGCAAGCCCTCGGTGCTCGTGGGCACGGACGTCTTCACCGACGCGGCCGACAAGCAGGCGCGGATGCTGGGCGCGCCGGATGCCCGCCGTGTGTTCGTCGCGCATCCGATCCAGGACCGCACCGACGACGAGCTGCGCGAGCTTGCTCAGGCGATCGCCCCGGAGCTGATCGCGGCTCTTGAGCGCCAAGCCGGCTGAGCCCGTCGAGCGGACCGAGATCGCGGGGCTCGCCTCGGTCGCGACGATCTCGTTCCTCGCCTCCCGCGCGGTCCCTAGCGGCGGCTTCTTCGTGGCGCTCGCCGGTGGCGCGGCTCTCGCGCGCGCGGCCGAGCGGGCGGGCGCGCGGCGCGGCTACGGCGCGAGCGTCGCGGCGACGCTCGAGAGCCTCGCGATCCTGGGGCCCGTCCGCTTCAACGTCCCGCTGACGCAGGCGATCACGGCGCCGATGCTCGGGCGCCTGCACGCCCGCGGCGTGCGCCCGCTGCCGCAGATCGCGGCCTGCGCGATCGTGCGGCTGCTCCACAACAGCCTGATCGCGGCGTTCTTCATCGTCGTGATCGCGGGCGTCGACGCCTACACGGGCACCTACGACACGATCTTCGGGAAGCTCGGGCTGCCGGAGGGCACCGGAGCGGCGGTGGCGGGGACGGTGTTCGTGGGGATTGGCTGGGCGGCGTTCGCGAGCACGGTGCAGGTGTTGCTCTACCGGCGGGCGCTGTGGCGCTGGGAGCACGACCCGCCGCCGGGTGACCATCCCGCAGGGGGCATCCCGGACGTCCCGGCGGAGGCCGGGGCCGGGCGGCGCCGCTTCGACCCGCGCGCCTGCGCGGTGGCGGCGACCGTCGCGTTCGCGGTTCTCCTCTCCGGGACCGAGCCGCTCGTGCTCGGCGCGGTGGCAGCCTGGCTCGCGGTCGCCACGCTCGCCGCGCGCGGCGACGGGTCGGCCTGGCGGACGGGCCTCGCGCTCGCGGGGGTGCTCGCCTTCGGCGCGCTCGTGTTCGGGATCGTCGGCGGGCAGGGGATCGAGATGGGCGCGCAGCGAGCGGCGCGGGTGGCGCTGCTCGTGCTGGTGGCGACGTGGCTGCGGGAGGCGGCGGGCTCGGAAGGTATTCGCGACGTGGCCCACCGGGTGCTCGACCGCCTCCGATGGGTGCCGGCCATGCCCGAGGCGGCGACGACGCTCGACGGCCTCGGCTCGGACCGCCGTCTCGTGGGCGCGGGGCGCGGCCTGCTCGGCTCGCTCGACGAGGTCCCGATGAAGCCGCTGCCGGTGGCCGACGCGGTGCTCGGCTGGGCGCGCGACTGGGCGGCGCGCTTCCGGCCCGACCCGCCGGTCGAGCCGCTCTCGCTGCGGCTGCGCGCGCTGGACGTGGTGTTGGTGCTGGCGGCGGCGACGCCGTTCGCGCTGCTGGCTTGAGGAGGGTCAGGGGCCGCCGAGCAACGGAGCCAGGGCGCGCTCGTCGAGCGGATCGATGCGCCGTAGTGCCGGAACGGCGTCGAATCCGCGGTCGGCCGTCACGATCACCGAGATCCCGTTGACGATGCAGGTGGCGGCGTGGACCCGGTCGTTGGTCCCGAGGTCTCCGGCATGGAGGCCGAGCGCGGTGTGGATCACTTCGTCGGTCACCGCAAGCACCGGCGCGAACAGCGAGTGCGCATGCTCGGCCAGTCCGTCCAGCGGACCGGCTCGCCCGGACCGCTCGATGTGCCACACCTCCTCGATCACGGCCACCGAGGTCTGGCCCTCGGCGTCGCCCCCTGCGATGGCGCCGAGGATGGCGAGGCTGGGGCCGCGGTACTCGCCGCGCGAGGCCGCGTAGAGCACGACGTTCGCGTCGACGAAGAACGTCAAGGCGCCTGAGCGTCCCGCTCCGCCTCGACGAGGCGATTCAACTCGTCCGGGGAGGGGGCTGCGCCCTTCATCGAGGCGATCGCGTCGAGCGCTCGCCCGCGCTCGCCGGCTGCCCCGGCGCGGTAGTGGGCGTCGATCGCGGCGCGCACGAGCGAGGCCACGGACTTCCCCTGCCGCTTCGCCTCACCTTCGAGGCGGCGGCGTTGTTCCGCGCTCAGCAGGATCTGGAGGCGCTGGTCGAGCATGTGCATGAGCATACACATAAGAGTGGCCGCGCTGGGCCGCGGTCGCGCCCTCCCTATATTCCGGGCGGCAATGACCCAGGCAGGGACCCAGGACAATCCGCTGCGCGTCGCCATCGTCGGCTCCGGGCCGGCGGGCTTCTATGCCGCCGGCCACCTCCTCAAGAAGGGCCGGGAGGAGGTCGTGCAGGTCGACATGTTCGACCGGCTCCCCACTCCCTGGGGGCTCGTTCGAGGCGGCGTCGCGCCCGACCACCCGAACATCAAGGCCGTCAGCCGCGTCTACGAGAAGACCGCGAAGCACCCCGAGTTCCGCTTCTTCGGGAATGTCGAGGTGGGCACCGACGTCTCGCGTGACGAGCTGTTCGAGCGCTACCACGCGATCGTCTGGGCGGTCGGCGCGCAGGCCGACCGGCGCATGGGCATTCCCGGCGAGGACCTCGCCGGGAGCTGGGCCGCCACCGAGTTCGTCGCCTGGTACAACGGCCACCCGGACTACCGCGAGCTCGAGTTCGACCTCTCGTCCGAGCGCGCGGTGGTCGTCGGCAACGGCAACGTCGCGATGGACGTCGCGCGGATGCTCGCGCTCACGCCAGGCGAGCTGCGCGCCACCGACGTCGCCGACCACGCGCTGGAGGCGCTCGAGCGGAGCGCGATCCGCGAGATCGTCGTGCTCGGGCGCCGCGGCCCGGCGCAGGCGGCCTTCACGAACCCGGAGCTGCTCGAGCTGGGTGAGATGACCGACGCCGACGTCCACGTGGACCCCGCCGACCTCGACCTCGATCCCGTGAGCCGCGCTTCGCTGGAGGGTGACGGCCACATCACGCCGCGCCGCAACGTCGAGATCCTGACCGACTACTCGGCCCGAGAGCCGGGCGGCAAGCCCAAGCGGATCGTGCTGCGCTTCCTCGTCTCGCCGGTCGAGATCGAGGGTGACGGGCGGGTCGAGGCCGTCGTGGTGGCGCGCAACGAGCTGCGAGAGGAGGGCGGCGCGCTGCGCGCCGTCCAGACCGAGGAGCGCGAGCGGATCGAGGCGGGCATCGTGTTCCGCTCGATCGGCTATCGCGGCGTCGAGATCCCGGGCGTTCCGTTCGACGAGCGGAGCTGCACGATCCCCAACGCGGCCGGACGCGTGCTCGATCCCGAGAGCGGCGACCACACCCCCGGCGAGTACGCGGTCGGCTGGATCAAGCGCGGGCCCTCGGGCGTGATCGGCACGAACAAGAAGGACGCGCAGGAGACGGTCGAGCTGATGATCGAGGACCTCGCCTCGGGCCGCATGCCGGAGCCGGCCACGCCCGACCGGGGCGACGTCGAGACGCTGCTGCGCGAGCGAAAGCCCGAGCACGTGACGTACGAGGGCTGGGAGGCGATCGACACGCACGAGCGCGAGCGGGGCGAGCCGCACGGGCGCCCGCGGGTCAAGCTCGCGACGATGCAGGAGCTCCTGGAGGCGGCGGCGCGGGTGGAGG